>JASFKQ010000138.1:0-9845 GCA_050118555.1 Lysobacterales bacterium | reverse complement strand
CGATCATGTCGGTGTATTCGCCGGTGGCGGCGTTGTAACCGAAGTTGCCCTTGCCTTCGCGCACCTTGTTGAGCACCACGGAGCCTTCCTCGCCGGCGTTGATGACGATCTGGCGCAGGGGCTCGGTCATCGCGCGCGAGGCGATGGCGATACCGACGTTCTGGTCTTCGTTGTCGCCTCTCAGCTTCTCGACCGCCTTCAGCGACCGGATCAGGGCGACACCGCCGCCCGGCACCACGCCCTCTTCGACGGCGGCACGGGTGGCGTGCAGCGCGTCCTCGACGCGGGCCTTCTTCTCCTTCATCTCGACCTCGGTGGCTGCGCCGACCTTGATCACCGCAACACCGCCGGCCAGCTTGGCTACGCGCTCCTGCAGCTTCTCACGGTCGTAGTCGGAGGTGCTTTCCTCGATCTGCGCACGGATCTGCTTGACGCGGCCTTCGATCTGCTCGGAGGAACCAGCGCCGTCGATGATGGTGGTGTTTTCCTTGGTGATGCTGATCTTCTTGGCGGAGCCCAGCTCGTTCAGCGTGGTCTTCTCCAAACTCAGGCCGACTTCCTCGGAAATCACGGTGCCGCCGGTCAGGATGGCGATGTCTTCGAGCATGGCCTTGCGGCGGTCGCCGAAGCCCGGGGCCTTGACGGCCGCGACCTTGACGATGCCACGGATGGTGTTGACCACCAGGGTGGCCAGGGCTTCGCCCTCGACATCCTCGGCGATGATCAGCAGCGGCTTACCGGACTTGGCGACGGCTTCGAGCACCGGCAGCAGGTCACGAACGTTGCTCACCTTCTTGTCGTGCAGCAGGACGTACGGCTCTTCCAACTCGACGCTCATGCTCTGCTGGTCGTTGATGAAGTACGGCGACAGGTAGCCGCGGTCGAACTGCATGCCTTCGACCACATCCAGTTCGTTCGCGAGACCCGTGGCGTCTTCCACGGTGATCACGCCTTCCTTGCCCACCTTCTCCATCGCGTCGGCGATGATCTGGCCGACCTCGGTGTCGGAATTGGCGGAAATCGAGCCTACCTGGGCAATTGCTGCAGACGTGCTGCAGGGGGTGGACTGCTTCTTCAGCGCCTCGACGGCCGCGATCACAGCCTTGTCGATGCCGCGCTTCAGGTCCATCGGGTTCATGCCGGCGGCGACGGCCTTGATGCCTTCGCGCAACAGGGCCTGGGCCAGCACGGTCGCGGTCGTGGTGCCGTCACCGGCCACGTCGGAGGTCTTGGAAGCAACTTCCTTGACCATCTGTGCGCCCATGTTCTCGAACTTGTTCTCCAGTTCGATTTCCTTGGCCACGGACACGCCGTCCTTGGTCACGGTGGGGGCGCCGAAGGCCTTGTCGAGGACGACGTTGCGGCCCTTCGGGCCCAGCGTCACCTTCACGGCGTCGGCCAGGATGTTAACGCCCTTCACCATCTTGGAGCGGGCGCCTTCACCAAATCGTACGTCTTTTGCACTCATTTTCTATACCTCAATTGCAAATTCGTTGTTCGACGGAATGATCAGCTTTCGATGACGGCCATGATGTCGTCTTCACGCATCACGAGCAGCTCTTCACCATCCACTTTCACTTCGGTTCCGGAGTACTTGCCGAACAGCACGGTGTCGCCAGCTTTTACGTCAAGCTTGCGGACCTCGCCGTTCTCCAGGATTTTGCCGTTGCCGACAGCCTGGATCTTGCCGCGAATCGGCTTTTCGGCCGCCGCGTCCGGGATCACGATCCCACCGGCGGAAACCTTCTCTTCTTCCAGGCGCTTAACAATCACGCGGTCATGCAAAGGACGAAGTTTCATTTCAGAATCTCCCTAACAAATCAGATACAAACATGTTTGAATTCTCAGCCGGTCAGGTAGATCTGCCGGATGCAACCCTTTCCGTCTGCGGGCGCCTACACGGCATTATCCGCAGCCTGTCGAGCCAGATGGGGATGCGATGAAATCATTTCAATGGTTCGTGTAGAATCCGCTTCTTCATGCCTCCCGAAACCCTTCAGCTAAACGACCAGCAAAGCACCGCCGTTCGCTACACCCGGGGTCCGCTGCTGGTCGTTGCCGGCGCGGGCAGCGGCAAGACGCGGGTGATCATCGAGAAGATCGTCTACCTGGTCGAGCAGCGGGGGCTGCCACCGGCCCGCATCGCCGCGATCACGTTCACCAACAAGGCAGCCAAAGAGATGCGCGAGCGGCTCCGCAAGCGACTGGGCGCCGAGCGCGCCGCGGGCATCGTGGTTTCGACCTTCCACTCGCTTGGGTGGCGCATCCTGCGACAGCACCACGACGCCCTGGGCTATCGACCCGGGCTCAGCATCCTCGACGAGCAGGACAGCCTCAACGTGGTCCGTGATCTGCTCCCGGAGGGCACCGCGCCCGACCGTGTCAAGCTGGCCCGCAACCAGTTGTCTCGCTGGAAAAATCGCGCACTGACGGCCGGCGAGGTCCCGGCGGACTTCGGCAGTGGCGCGGAGGAGACCATCTGGCGCCTGTACAAGCGCTACGATGACCACCTGCGCCACCTGAACGCGGTGGATTTCGACGACCTGATCCTGCAGCCGCTGCGCGCCCTGGCGGAGGAGGAGATCCGGCTCGAGTGGCAGCAGGCCATCCGTTACCTGCTGGTGGACGAATACCAGGACACCAACGAGACCCAGTACCAGATGCTGCGACGGCTGGCCGGCGAAGAAGGCCGGCTGACGGCGGTGGGCGACGACGACCAGTCCATCTACGGTTGGCGCGGCGCGCAGCCGGACAACCTGAATCAACTGGCCGTGGACTACCCGGGCTTACACGTGGTCAAGCTGGAGCAGAACTATCGCTCCTGCGGCACCGTGCTGCAAGCCGCCAACGCCCTCATCGCGAACAATCCGCATGCCTTCGAGAAGCGCCTGTGGAGCGGGCTGGGCCAGGGCGACCCGCTCCGGGTCATCCCTTGCGCCGACGATGTCGAGGAAGCGGCCATGATCGCCGCGGAGATCCTGCACCGCGAGTACACGACGCGAGCACGCTGGGGCGATTTCGCAGTGTTGTACCGCGGCAACCATCAGTCTCGAGTGCTGGAACAGGCCCTGCGCGAACAACGCATCCCCTATCACCTGTCCGGTGGCACCTCCTTTTTCGAGCGCACCGAGATCAAGGACCTGATGTGTTACCTGCGGCTGGCCGTGAACCCGGATGACAACACCGCGTTTCTCAGGGTCGTGAACACGCCGCGGCGCGACATCGGTGTGGTGTCCCGCGGCGCGATCGCCGAGTACGCGGGTGGGCGCCGCGTCAGCCTATTCGAAGCCGCGACCCGTCCCGATTGCCGGTCCGCGTTGCCGGCGCGCAGCGCGGAAAGTCTCGAGTACTTCTGTCGCCTGATCGTGGAAGCCGGGGACCGCGGCGAGCGTGCCGACCCGGTGCAAGCGGTCAGGGACCTCATCGACAGCATTGGCTACGAGGCGTGGCTGCGGGAACAGTCCGACAAACCGGCCACAGCGCAACAGCGCATTGACAATGTGCACGAATTGCTGAAATGGCTGGAGCGCCTGCAGGCGGATGCGCCGGGCCAGGGTCTCACCGACCTGGTCGGACGCCTGTCGCTGTTGACCAGTCTGGACCAGGAGAAAGAGCCCGGACAGGAGGTGCGGTTAATGACGCTGCACGGTTCCAAGGGCCTCGAGTTTCCACACGTGTTCATCGCCGGTGTCGAGGAGGAATTACTGCCCCATCGCAACAGCCTGGAAGAGGGCGGCGAGGAAGAGGAGCGGCGCCTCATGTACGTGGGCATCACGCGGGCACGCGAGACGCTCACACTCAGTTTTGCCAGGCATCGCCGGCGTTACGGCGAGCGGGTGACCTGTGAGCCCAGCCGTTTCCTCGAAGAGTTGCCGCGCGAGCTGGTCGACTGGCGCGGCGAGGACGCGGAGAAGGACCAGGCGCGCACCCGCGAGCGGGCGAGTACGCATCTCGACCGCCTGCGGGAGCTGTTCGGCACGCCGTAGGAGCGAACCTCGTTCGCGATTAAGCGGCGGAGCCGCCCAGGCCTGTCCCGGAAACACGGGGTCAGAATACGCACGGGGTCACGCACGGGGTCACGCACGGGGTCACGCACGGGGTCACGCACGGGGTCACGCACGGGGTCAGAGTAAAGGGACAGAGTACGCTACTCTGTCCCTTTACTCTGGCCCCAGGGTTTTCTCTGTCCCTTTACTCTGACCCCAGGTTTTCTCTGTCCCTTTACTCTGACCCCAGGTTTTTCTGACCCCAGGTTTTTGTTCGCGATTTACCTGCCGGGCGCCTCCATTTGTAACCTTTTCCGCTCTCCTGCGTATAACCTTGTGGAATGAGCAGAAGGTTCCGTAAATGGGTAAAAGAGTACCAGGACCAGGCTTGGACCCTGGCTCGCTACCTGTTGAAGGACCCTGCCGAGGCCGAGGATGCCTGCCAGGAAGCGTTCGTCAAGCTCTGGCAGCACCAGGACTCGATCGATCCGGATCGGATCAGGCCCTGGCTGATGAAGGTCACGCGCAATACTTGCCTTGACCGTCTGAGGCGGCGGCACCCGACCGAGGAACTCGAGGACTGGCGGTACGCGGACCAAGGCCGAGGGCCGATGCAGGGCCTGGAGCAAAGCGAACTGGGCGCACGGCTGAAACATTCCATCAACGGGCTGACCGAGCCCTACCGATCCCTGGTAGTGCTTCGGGACATCCACCAGCACAGCTACGAAGAAGTGGCCAATGTGCTGGAGCTGAGCCTGCCGCAGGTGAAGGTTTATCTGCACAGGGCCAGGAAACAGTTGCGCGAGCAATTGGCGGAGGTAAGACCATGAGTGAAAACGGCCGTTACGACGGGCCTGAAGAAGACTGGGAAGCCGAACTGGGCGAGATGGTTGCGCGCCTCGAGATCGAGAAAGCGCCGGCCACTCTGACCCGCAGGCTGATGCGCATTCCACAGGAATACGGAAAGCGCGAGCCCTGGTGGTCCAGGTGGCTGCCGCAACGATCGGCGCCTCGCTGGGTGCTGATTCCGGCGCTGGCGGCGATTCCGTTGCTGGTGATCGGCCTGGTGCTGATGCAACCCCGACAGCCGTCCCGCGCCGAGGTAGAAAAGGCGCGCCAGGACCTGGCGATCGCGTTCAGCTACCTCGACAAGGTCGGCCTCCGCACGACTCGTGAAATACAGGATGTCCTTGAAGACGGCCTCGAGAAGCCGGTCAAGGGCGAACTCAGGAAATACATGCCCTACACGGGGCAACCCAAGCAGGAGAAAGCAACATGAAAACCGGGATGATCAGCAAATGGGTGACGCTCTGCCTGACGGCCCTGCTGGCGCTGCCGGCCATGGCACAGGAAGACGCGTTGAAGGACTATCCGGGCTACGTCGATTTTGGCGAACTGGGTTCGCTGTTCGGCGAACCGACCGTGCAGATCGCCGTCGGCCAGAGCCTGCTCAATATGCTCGGCTCACTGAGCGCGGAAGACGATCCCGAGGCGGCCGCACTGTTCAAGAAGCTCAACGGCGTTCGGGTCAACGTGTTCGAAACCGATGCGCTGGTCGAAGGCGCGGTGGACCTGGTGAAGCAGATTTCGTCCAACCTCAGCAGCCGCGGCTGGGAGTCCGTGGTGACGGTCAATTCGGACGACGAGCAGGTGAGGATTTTCATGAAGATCGCCGATGACCACGTCCAGGGCATCACCGTGATGGCGCTGGAAGAGGACGAGGCGGTATTCGTGAACATCATCGGCGACCTGAAGCCGTCCGAACTCGAGAAGGTGATGGACAACTTCGACGTGAACATCAATGGCGCGGGTCACAGCAAGACCGAAACCAGGGACGACAGCGATGGCGACGACAACTGAACGGCTTGAACGGCTCGCACGTCTGCGCCCCGTGCTGGTGCTGGTACTGGTCGCCTCGCTAGCGGCTTGTGGCCTGACAGCGCCGCGATCGAGCGAGGGATTCGCGGACCTGGATTCCCTCGGGATCGTGGATACCGACCTCGTGATGAGCCTGTCGATCGGTCCGGCGCTGCTGCATTTCGCAGCGCGCCATGTGGACGACGACCCGGAGACCGAAGCGCTGCTGCGCGGCCTGGACGGTGTGCGGGTACGGGTTTACGAGATCGAAGGAGAGCCACTCCGCGCCGCCGACCGCATGGACCGCATGAGCAGCAGACTGCAGCAGAAAGGCTGGGAACAGGTCATGACGGTGCGTGACGGGGATGACCAGGCCTACGTGCTGTTGCGGACAGACGGCGAGCGCATCCGCGGCATGACGGTGCTGGTGTCGGATGGCGAGTCCGAGGCCGTACTGGTAAACCTGATGGGCGACATCAGGCCTGAGCAGTTCGGCAAAGTCATGGCCGCCATAGACGTGGACGCCGGTAGCGCAAACGGCCTCGAGTTACCGGCGGAAGCCGGTGGTTAGCCCGCATATTTCACCAGCCGAAACTGTCCTGCGCCAGCATCCGGGAAACGGGTGGAATATGCGAGCTAGGGGTCGTCTCTCACGATCACGGTGTTCGCCACCGGGATGATTTCATCGGCCGGCAGTGACGCCTTTTGCGCGTGTTCGCGGATGGCGTCCTCGTCCACCGCCTGGTAAATGCACACCGTCCCCAGCGTGCCGTCTTCCTCGGCGAGCACGTAGGAGCGAATCCACTTAACCTGCTCCGCCATTTCTTCCTCACCCACCTGGGACGAGAGGGCCGCGGCGGCTTCCAGTTCTTCATCTGTTTCCCAGGCTCCCCGGCGCAGGATGACATATGTTTGCATGATCGTTCTCCCCGGCATGGACTCGAGCGCAGGCCCAATTGGCCTGACCCGTAGCATAGGACATGCGATACAATTTTCCACTACGGATTTCGCCGGCCATTGAAAATGGCAGCCATATTATTCAGACTGCCGCCATGCGCCTCGCCGTCCTCATTCTGTCCGTCCTGCTGTGCGGCGCCTGCGTCGCGCAGGGGCCCTCGGTCGTCCTCAAGGGACAGCGCTTTTCGGTCGAACTGGCCGAAACCAGCGACAAGCAGGCCCTCGGGCTGATGTTCCGCGACGAACTGCCGAAGGGCCACGGCATGCTCTTCATCTTTCCCGGCGAGGGCATGCGCAGCTTCTGGATGAAGAACACGCGGATTCCGCTGGACATCCTCTATTTCGACGCGAAATTGCGCCTGGTCAGCATGGCGCAACAGGCCCAGCCCTGCCACACGCAGCGTTGCCCTTCCTACCGCAGTGAGGGGCCCGCGAAGTACGTGCTGGAGATTAACGGGGGCAAGGCGGCTGATCTGGGCGTGCAACCCGGGGATGTGCTGAAGCTCGACATCGACTGAACTCTTCCGTCGCCTCCTCAGGCGGCGTTTCCGCCTGGCTGCAGAGCGGCAGCCCGGGGCGGTATGGAACCAGCTGCTCGTTATTGTTCAACCGTTCCAGTGCATCGTCGGTGAGGGGTACGAACACCTGCATTTGTTTGCCTCCGTTTTCGCTTGTCGGTCTCGGTTGAGCTTGCTCGCCCGACTGAGACCATCCTGCCCCGGGCGGAGGGCGCGCAGGTGCCGGAATTGTGGCGAAATGATGCTACAGTAATCAGGTCCTGATGCCGGGCCCAACCGGCTCAGGGCCCTGTCAGACACCAACGTGGCACTTATGGAGGAACCATCCGCATGGCTGGAAAATTCATCATATTCGCCGGCAAAGATGGCCAGAGTTACTTTCGTCTGCGCGCATCCAACGGCCAGGTCATTTTTTCGAGCCAGGGTTACAAGACCAAAAAGTCCTGTCTCAACGGCATCGAGTCCGTGCGCAAGAACTCGCAGGATCCCAAGCGCTACGAAGTTAAAGCCGCCAGGGACGGGCGCGAGTACTTCGTGCTGAAGGCCACCAACGGCCAGGAAGTGGGTCGCAGCCAGATGTACAAGTCGTCCAGCGGCTGCCGCAATGGCATGAAGTCGCTGGCCGCCAACGCGGCCGACGCGACCGTGACCGGGGAATAGGCGGCCCGGTAAGTGCGAGAGGGTGGGCCGCTCCGAAGCCCGCCCCGCTACGGCAGCGCCCGCCACTATGCCCCGGTCCGCGACCACACTGCGCGTCATCCAGGTCAGCGACTGTCATGTCTCGGCGGACCCGCAGACGACCTACCGGGGCACCAGGGCGGACCGCAACCTTCGTTCGCTCTTGCCCGCGCTCCGGCGCTGGCAGCCGGACCTCATCCTGCTGACGGGTGACGTCAGCGAAGACGCCAGTGCAGCAGCCTACGGCCGGGTTTCGGCGTTACTGGACACGGTTGGGGCCACGGTTCTGGCGCTGCCGGGGAACCATGACGACGGCGCGGTCATGCAGCGCTATTTCCCGTCCGGACCCTGGACGGGTCTGTACGAGCGCGGTGCCCGGCGCTGGAACATCATCCTGCTCGACTCCACCGTGCCGGGAGAAATTTCGGGCCTGCTGCGGGAGGATACGCTGGAGCGGCTCGAGACCAGCCTGCGGCGCCAGGCCGGGGCGCCTGCGCTCATCGCACTCCATCACCAGCCTGTGCCGGTAAATTCACCCTGGATCGATCGCTACGCCCTTGAGGAGCCCGGCCCATTCCTGGACATTTTGGACCGTTTTCCGAGTGTGCGCTGCGTGACCTGGGGCCACGTACACCAGGCTTTCGAGTCCGAACGAAACGGCGTTGCGCTGCTCAGTGGACCTTCCACGGCAGCCAACAGCCTGCCCAATGCCCGTGCATTCACAGCGGACATGTCCGGGCCTGCCTGCCGCTGGCTGGAGCTCGATGTGAACGGGGAAATGCGGACGGGATTGCTGCACGCCTGAACGCGCCGGGCGGCGCTGCGGGTGTTCAGTCGTCGGCTTGCGGCAGCACCAGCCAGAGGATCAGGTAGACGAGGATGCCGGGAAACGCCGCAGAGCAGATCGACAGGATCACGTAGGCGACACGGGTGCCGGTGACGGACCAGCCGAAGTGCCTGGCGATGCCGGCGCACACGCCGCCGATCATGGCCTCCCGGCGGGAACGCTTGATGCCGCCCTGCTGGTTCACTGGTTACTGTCGGTCCGTAGGATGTCTGATGGGCTCAGGATACCCTACCCGGGTGGTGCTTCGCACGAAATCAGATCTCGACCATCTCGAAATCTTCCTTGCCGGCCCCGCAGTCGGGGCACACCCAGTACTCCGGGATGTCCTCCCAAAGCGTGCCCGGCGCGATGCCCTCTTCCGGCGCGCCCTTTTCCTCGTCGTAGACCCAGCCGCAGATGATGCACATCCAGGTTCTGTACTTGGTTTCACTCACGGTCTGTCCCGTCCTGTCCAAAAAAACAGCGTAGTTTGCCACGACCGTCCGGTGCAATAAACCGCGACCCCGGATTTCGTGTTCTCCACCATGGTGGAACGCCAGGTTCGACGGCCCTAGAATAGCGCCATGAACGATGCACGCAAACTGAGCCATGAGCTGATCACGCGCGCACGCCGGCATATCCCGGGCGGCGTGAACTCCCCGGTACGGGCGTTCAACGGCGTGGGCGGTGACCCCGTTTTCTTCGAACGCGCCGAGGGCGCCTGTCTGTACGACGTGGACGGCCGTTCCTATATCGATTATGTCGGTTCCTGGGGCCCGATGATCACCGGCCATGCGCATCCGGACATTGTCGCCGCTGTGCAGGAAGCGGCCGCACGCGGCCTGAGCTTCGGTGCGCCCTGCCCCGCGGAAGTGGAGATGGCCGAGAAACTGTGCGCGATCGTGCCCGGCCTGGACATGGTGCGCATGGTGAATTCCGGTACCGAGGCCACCATGAGCGCGATCCGGCTGGCGCGCGCGGCGACCGGGCGCGACCAGATCATCAAGTTCGAAGGCTGTTACC
>JASFKQ010000137.1:0-9967 GCA_050118555.1 Lysobacterales bacterium | reverse complement strand
GCCCTCGCGCCAGGCCAAGCGTTTTCTCGAGCGCCTCGACACCCCGGAAAAGCGCTGGAAGTTTTCCCTCGGCGATGTGCGGGAGTCGAACCAGCGGGCGGCCTATGACGAGGCGCTGATGCACATGCTGAACGAGACGTCACGCGCCTGGGCGCCGTGGTTCTGCATTCCGGCCGACGACCGCTGGTACCTGCGTTGGCAGATCGCGGACATCATCCGCCAGGGGATGCATGCGCTTGGGCTGGAATTCCCGCCGGAGGAAGATGTGCCGGCCACCGGACTGGAGGAGGCCAGAGCGCTGTTGCAGGACCGCCTGGACAGCCCCGACGAAACCTGAGCGTCAGCCCGTGGGCTGTGGCTTGTATGGCAGATTCACCGTCAGGCCGGCCGCCTCAGCGGTGTTCAGCATCAGCATGGCCCGGGTCATCGGTCCGACCCCTCCGGGCACCGGGCTGATCCAGCTGGCGCGCTTCGAGGCGGAATCGAAATCGATGTCACCGATGATCTTGCCGTTGGGGAGACGGTAGATACCCACGTCCACGACGATGGCGCCGGGGCGGATCCAATCCGAATCGACGACACCGGGTTTACCGATGGCACTGATCAGCAATTCCGCGCTCCTGACGTGCTCTTCCAGATTCTTCGTGAATCGGTGGCTGACCGTGACCGTGGATCCCGTGAGCAGCAACTCCAGCGCCATGGGCCGACCGACGATGTTCGAAGCCCCCACCACGACCGCATGCATGGAGCGGTTGGCGATCCCGTAGTAGTGCAGGAGGGCCATCACGCCCCGCGGCGTACAGGGGCGCAGTCCCGGCTGGCGGAGCGCGAGCTTGCCCACGTTGAACGCGTGAAAGCCGTCGACGTCCTTGTCGGCGCTGATGCGGTTGGTGACCTCGACCTCATCGATCTGTTCCGGCAACGGCAGCTGCACGAGGATTCCGTCGACTTCCGGGTCGGCGTTCAGCCGGTCGATAAGCTCCAGCAACTCCTCCTGGCTGGTGGTTTCCGGCAGGTCGTAGTCCCGCGCCAGGATTCCGGCCCGCTCGCAATCGCGGCGTTTGGCCTTGACGTAGATGGCCGAGGCGGGATCGCTTCCCACCAGCACCACCGCCAGGCCAGGCCGGCGGCCGCCCTGCTCCACGTTCTGTTCAATCGCGTCTCGAACACATGAGATAATGGCACCGCTGACCTTCTTCCCGTCGAGTAATTTTGCGTTCGTCTGGCTGTCGTTCGTATCGTTCATGTTCCGGGAGGCTCGCGTTGGCTGCAGGGATTGACGGACTGGCATTGTATTTTATTTGAAAACAGGGAGGGACGTCGGATGCGCGTACACGAATTCAGTTTTCGATCGATCAACGGTTCGAGCATGCCGCTGGACCGCTGGAAGGGCCAGCCGCTGCTGATCGTCAACACGGCTTCGGAATGCGGATACACGCCGCAGTATGCGAAGCTGCAGGCCATGTGGGAGGAATACCGCCCCTCGGGGCTGGTAGTGATCGGCATCCCCTGTAACGACTTCGGGGAGCAGGAACCGGGAACTTCCGAAGAGATACAGGCCTTTTGCAGCAGCCGCTTCAACGTCACGTTCCCGCTGACCGAAAAGCACTCCATACTCGGGGTGGGCGCACACCCGCTGTTCATCGCGATGCGCGAGGAATTCACCAGCGATGTGCTGCCCCGCTGGAATTTCTTCAAGTACCTGTTCGGCCGCGACGGCGACCTGATCCAGCACTGGCCTTCGAAGGTCGAGCCCGACGATCCCGGCTTTCGGCACGATATCGAGAGGCACCTCGGTTCCTGGACGATGTAGCCCCCCTCCGGGGCGCGTACCGATCGCAGGCCTCAACGCCGCTTGCGACCGGTGAACTTCTTCAAGCGCTTGCGCTTTTCCAGTTGCCGCTTCGTCAATACGTTCTTGCGCCCTTTGTACGGGTTCTCGCTATCGCGAAAATCGATGAACAACGGCGTCCCCCGCAGCTTGAAGTGCTGGATGAAGCGGTTGGACAGGTAGCGGCGATAGGCCTCGGGGACGGTGTCCGTGCGTGTGCCGTGGATTATGATCCGTGGCGGTAGCTTGCCGCCCGCGTGCGCATAGCGAAGCTTGGCGACCCGACCCTGCTTCATTGGCGGCTGATGCGCTTCGAACGCGGCTTTCAGCACGCGTGTCAGTTCCGGAGTGCTGAAATCCATCGTTGCGCTGCGCCACGCCCTCTGCACGGCCTGGATCAACTCCTGTATGCCCGACCCGTGCAACGCGGACAGGGTCACCACCTGCGCCCAACTCGCGTAACTGAGCCGCCGGTCGAGCTCGGCCCGCACCATCTTGCGATGTTCCGGGTCCAGACCGTCCCACTTGTTCAGTGCGATGACCATGGCCCTGCCCTGCTCCAGGATGTGGCTCAACAGGGTCGTATCCTGGTCCGTGAGGCCTTCCCGGGCATCGAGCATCAACACCACCACGTGGGCTCGTTCGATCGCCTGCAGAGCCTTGATGGTGCTGAACTTCTCAACGCTCTCGCTGATCCGGGAGCGGCGTCGGACGCCCGCCGTATCGATCAGCTCATAAACCTGTCCGTCGCGCTCCAGTCGCGTGCTGATGGTGTCGCGGGTGGTGCCCGGCTCATCGAAGGCGAGCACCCGATCCTCGCCCAGCAGGCGGTTCACCAGAGTCGATTTGCCAACGTTCGGCCGCCCCACCACCGCCAGGCGCAGCACATCTTCCTCGACGGCCTCCTCTTGCTCTTCGGGGGCGACGGGCAGCAGGTCCGCCGCGGCCTCCATCATGGTGTCCAGCCCTCGCTGGTGCGAACCGGACACCGGCAGAGCTTCACCCAGACCCAGGCGAGCGAATTCGGCGAGCGCCGTGCGCTCGTCCATGCCGTCAACCTTGTTGGCGACCAGCAGGATCGTCTTGGAGGCACGCCGCAAACGCGCCGCAATGGCTTCGTCCTCGGGCGAAAGCCCGTCGCGCGCACTGACCACGAACAAGACCAGGTCCGATTCATCGATGGCCTGCTCGACCTGCCTTGCGGTGAGGTATTCGATTCCGTCAGCCTGCGAGACGAGGCCGCCGGTGTCCACCAGGAGGCAGGGAACGGCGCCCGTGCGGGAAACGCCATACTGACGGTCGCGCGTCACGCCCGGCATATCCGCGACGAGCGCGTCGCGCGTGCGGGTGAGCGCATTGAACAGTGTGGACTTACCGACGTTGGGTCGTCCGACGATGGCGACTACCGGCAGCACGGGCGCGATCCCGGACCTGGCTCACACGAGCCAGGTCAGATGGCGGCTCCCGCACGGTACGCGATCAGGTCGCCGTCCCGGGTGAGCACGTACAGTGTGGTGCCCACGGTGAGCGGGGCCGCTGCGAAACCTTTCTTGCCCGCCCGGACCCGGGCCACGAACGAGCCGATGTCGGTGTCCAGCCAGTGCAGGTAGCCTTCCTTATCTCCCACCACGACGTAGTTACCGTAAAAGGCCGGGCGGGTCAGGTCACGATTGGTCATCTGGTCCAGCTTCCAGGTCGTGGAACCATTGCGCCGGTCCAGCATCCACAGATCCCCGTTCTTCTCGGAAACCGCGAGGTGGGTGCGCTCCACCGCTACGCCGGTGGCGGAAGAAATCTCCTTGAACCAGAGCAGGCGGCCGGAATCCACCGCCAGCGACACCACACGGTTCTTGTAGCTGGAGACAATCAGGTCGGAGGCGACGATAACCATCTGCTGCCCGATGTCGGCCAGTCGCTCCAACTCGGTGCGGCCTTCGGGCGAGACGATGGTCTGGCTCCAGACGACGCTGCCGTCGTTCACTCTCAAACTGACGACACTGCCGTCATCGTAACCGACGAAAGCGGTGCTGCCCCGCACCAGCAGGTTGGCGTTTCCGCGCAGCGTGAGCAGCGGAACGCTGTGGTCGTAGATCCAGGTGCGGCGTCCGCTAACTGCATCGAGGCCGAACACACGTCCATCGATGCAGCGCACCACGACGATGCCGTCAGAGGAAGCGGGCGGCGCAAGCACTTCGGAAGACACCTGTGCATTCCACAGCTCGGTTCCGCTGCTGCGGTCGTATGCGATCACACGGCCGTCGATGGTTCCCATGTAAATGTGGTCGTCATCGACGTTCGGGCCGCCGGAAAACGGTTGCTCGGTCTTGAGCTCCAGGGTCTTGCGCCCGGTCTCGGCGTCCACCGCGAACAGGCGCCCCTCGTAGTCCGCCGCGTACAGTGTACCGGAGGAGTACACCGGCCCCATGTCGAGGCCATGCTTGCCCATGCCGTCGCCGACATTGGTGGACCAGACCTTCTTGACCTTCAGGGAAGGCTCGAACTCAACCAGCGGCGCCGGATCACCGGGTTCGGGTTCGCCCCAACCCCGAAACCAGCTGCAACCCTGCATCACCAGGGCCGCGAGCGCCATCGCCGCCAGGATTCGTTTCATGACTGGATCCCGTCTTCAGGGATTTCCGCTCCCAACGATTTCAACTTCATGACGAGGCGGGCGCGGTCACCGACGCCTTCCTCCAACGAGCCGAGCGCTTCCAGGTAGGCGGCCTTCGCGTCGTCCATACGACCCTGGGCGAAGCGGATGTCACCGCGGACTTCGGCATAACGTGATTCGAAACCGGACACGTCGCTGGCGCCCTCGATCACCTTCATGGCTTCGTCCGGCTGCCCCTGGTCCAACAGCACGCGCGCCAGGCGCTCACGCGCGACGACCGCCAGCGCCTGTGGATGACCGTTCTCCATCACGAAGCGGTACAGGCCGATCGCGAGCTCTGGCTGGTCGACCCCGAGACGGGCTCGCGCCATCGACAGGGCGGCCATCGAGGTGTATGGCGATTTCGCGTGTTCGTCGTGCAGGTTCTGGTAATTCGCCATGGCGGCGTCGATCTGCCCCTGGTCGAGCAAATCGACCATGACTTCGTACTCGACCGAAGCTTCCACCCGATTGTTGGACTGCCAGTTCTGCCACTGCTTGAAGCCGAACAGGCCGCCGAAGGCGATGACCAGACCCATGACGATGGCGCTGCCGTTTTCCCGCAGCCACTTCTTGACGATTTCGCCCTGTTCATGGGCGTCATAAATTTCAACCATTTTCGTATCTCAGGGGGAGCGCAAACTTGGCATTTTACCACGCGTCTGCAAGCCAGGGTGGGCCCGCGTGCGTCTTTTTTTCAGGCTTTTCCCGCGCGCTCGTGCGTAACGGTAAGGACCCGTTCAGTCCGCAAGGTAGCTACGCAGCCATCCAGCGAGTTCGGACAGGTCGAGCTGCCGCTGTTCCAGATCCTCGCGCAAGTGCTTTACCGTGACGACGCCGCGCGCCAGCTCGTCCTCGCCCAGCACCAGCGCCAGAGCCGCGCCGCTGCGGTCGGCGCGTTTGAACTGCGCCTTGAAGCTGCCGCCGCCGAGGTTGGCCTGCAAACGCAGCGCGGGAACGCTCTCCCGCAGACGCTCGGCCAGCGCCATGGCAGCCTGGAGGGTTCCGTCGCCCACTGCGACCAGGTAGGCATGCGGCGCTTCGGCCTGGGGCTCGCCCTGCGCCCGCACCAGCTCAATCAGACGCTCCTGGCCCATCGCGAATCCGATGCCCGGCCACGGCCGCCCGCCCTGGATTTCGACCAGGCCGTCATAGCGGCCGCCGGCGCAAACGGTGCCCTGGGCGCCCAGATCGTCACTGACCCATTCGAACACGGTGTGGCTGTAATAATCGAGCCCACGAACCAGCCGCGGATTGACCTGGTACGGAACGCCGAGCTCGTCCAGGAGCGCGCGAAACTGTTCGAAATGCTGCCGGGAAACGTCGCCGAGGTATTCGCCCAGCACCGGCGCCTCTGCCAGCAGGGCGTGCATATCCGGATTCTTACTGTCGAGGATCCGCAACGGATTCCGGTCGAGCCGCCGTCGGCTGTCTTCGTCCAGACGGTCCTTGTGGCGCGACAGGAAAGCATGCAGGTCTTCCCGGAACCCGGCCCGTTCCTCCGCCGTTCCCAAGGAGTTGACCTCCAGCCGCAGACCGTCCAGGCCCAGGTTGCGCCAAAGCCGGGCACACATGGCCATCAGCTCCGCGTCGATATCCGGGCCGGGCGCGCCGAAAACTTCCACGCCGACCTGGTGGAACTGGCGCGTACGTCCCTTCTGCGGGCGCTCGCGGCGGAACATCGGCCCCATGTACCACAACCGGACCGGGGGCCCGTACAACAAACCGTTCTGCAGCGCGGCCCGCACGACACCGGCGGTGCCTTCGGGCCGCAGGCTCAGCAGATCCCCGTTACGGTCCTCAAAGGTGTACATCTCCTTTTCGACCACGTCCGTCGCATCCCCTATGGCCCTCGCGAAGAGCTCAGTCTTCTCAACCACGGGGATTCGGATTTCGCTGTAGCCGTAAGCCGGCAGGAGCTCGCGGATGACGCGCTCGAAACGGTGCCACGCGTCGATTTCACTCGGCGTGATGTCATGCATACCACGGATGGAATTGATGGTCGCGCTCACTGCCGCTGCCGTCTCGGTGGGAGGCCTGGTCGCGCCGATCGCGCACCAGGCCGGCGGGTTCCCGCTGTCACTGCGGTTCGGGGGGCTCGACCGGGTTGCTGTCCCCGGCAGTCGGCGCATCCAGTGTCAGCCTTGCCACGTTGCCCCGGGTGTGCGGTCCCAGGTCCACGGGTTGTCCGTCCATGGCGAGTTCAACCGCTGAAGCCCGGCCGATCATGACCCGAAACGGTGGATCGCCGCTGTATTCGCGGGTCGTTCCGGCCCGGATCAAGTCCATTTCCAGCCGCGTGTCGTCGGCGCCGAAAATCTCCACCCAGGAATCCGCGGAAGTCCGTACTTCCAGGTGGTGTTGCGATCCCGCCTGCGCCTTTTCATCCCCGCTGTTGCCGATAGCCGCCCAGGCCTCCTTGGCAACGGCTTCCGCGCCGACCTTGCTGTGCTGCTTGAGCACTTCCATCGAGGCGATCGACGCGTTCAGGTGCGCACCGCTCTGGGTCGCCGGCGCGGCGACGGATTCCCCTTCCGCACGCTCCGATCCGGCGGTGGCCTGGGCGCCCAGTTTCGCATCGCCCTGCGACAGCCGCACCGCTTCGTGGGTGAACTGCCATGCCAGGGTGGCGATCAGCGCCGACGCGGCGAGATAGCTGGACGCCTTGATCCACTTCTCCGCGCGGCCCCGGTGTGCGCTCTCGGTGAAAACCGTCTGTACGCGGGGTTCGGCGCCGCGCACGTTTTTCATGCAGGTTTCGACGTCGGAGGTGTCGACGCCCAGGAAACGGGCGTAGTGGCGAATGTAGCCGCGCAGGTAGACGGAAGGGATGCTCGACGTTTCGCCGCTTTCAATGGCGGCAAGGATACTCAGCTTGATACGGGACTGCTCTGCCACGCTTTCCAGCGTGAGCCCCTTCTGCTCCCGTTCATACCGCAGTATATCTCCGGGCAGGGTCGGTATCAGTTGGTCTTGATTTGTCATTCCTGTTCCCGGCGGGCGTTCCTGCCGCCTTCAATGGAACCCGGGTCCTGTTCCGAAAGTTCGCTACGATAGCGTTGGGCGGCTTCCTTGTCCCCGAGCTTGGTCTCGATCCGCACACCCAGCGCAAGGCTTTCCGCAGTCTTGTCAGCGACCGCTTCATAGCGCTGGAGGAAACCGCGCGCCTTCAAGTACGACCCCTTCCGGTAACTCACTTCGGCCATGGGCAGAAGCGCTGCTCCGAGCTTGTCGTCATGTTGCAACGATTGTCGCAAAAAGGCCTCGGCCTTGTCCAGATCACCCCTCGCCAGCGCACAGGCGCCGGCGTTCGATTGTGCGACTTCGGGCGTCTTGTAAAACGGGTCGTTGATTGCTACCAGAAAGTACTTCTCCGCTTCTTCGCGCTTTCCGATGCCGCACAGAAACGCGCCGTAATTATTGTTCACGTCGCCGTTCTTGGGATCGTACTCTACCGCCTTGCGGTACTCCTTCTCGGCGTCCTCGGTCTGGCCGATCGTCTCATACAGCACGGCCAGCATCGTATGCGCGGGCGCGTACGTATTGTCGTAGGCCACTGCGCGCTTGAGCTTCTCCAGGGAAATCTCGTACTGGCCCCGGTTCATGTATTCCTGGCCCAGCGCGGTATTCGTTTCGGCGGCTTTCCGCTTCGAGTCTTCCGACTTCTGCGGGGTGCTGGAACAGGCAGCCAGCAGCAACGCGGCGCAAATCAGTCCAATCAGCGGGTATGTCTTTTTGCTCACTCTCATGCTCCCTGCCGCCGTTCCCTCAGGATACGGCTTCGTCGTGTCCGGTCCAGCACTTTTCCCACCAACTGGCCGCAGGCCGCGTCGATATCGTCACCGCGGGTCTTCCGCACCGTCGCGATCAGCCCGCCCTCCATGACAATCGACTGGAAGGTGCGAATCCGGTCTTCGGGGCTGCACCGGTACTCCGTGCCAGGAAACGGGTTGAACGGGATCAGGTTGAGCTTGCTGGGCAGGCGCCGCAGCAGCTTGACCAACTTGCGCGCATGATCCGGATGATCATTGACGCCGTCGATCAGCGTGTACTCGAACGTCACGGTGCGTTTGTGTTTCTCCGACACGTAGTCGGCGCAGGCCCGCATCAATTCACTGATGGGATACTTGCGGTTCAGCGGCACGAGCGTCTCGCGCAGGGCGTCCTCGGGCGCGTGCAGCGAAACCGCCAGCGCCACGTCGATCGTGTCCCTCAGCCGGTCGATGCCCGGCACCAGACCCGCGGTCGACAGGGTGACCCGCTTCGCCGCCAGTCCGAAGCCGAGATCATTGCGCATCAGGGATAGCGCCGGTACGACCGCGTCAAAGTTGAGCAGGGGCTCGCCCATACCCATCAGGACCACGTTGGTGATACGCCGCTCACCGTTGCGCTGGTGCCCGATCGCACGCGCGGCCTGCCAGACCTGGCCAATGATTTCCCCCGTGGAGAGGTTTCGGTTGAAGCCCTGCGCCCCTGTGGAACAGAACGAGCAGTTCAGGGCACAGCCAACCTGCGAGGATATACACAGCGTTCCCCGGTTCGGTTCGGGGATGAACACGGTTTCAACGGCATTGCCTCCGCCGAACCCCATCAGCCACTTGGTGGTGCCGTCAGCCGATAACTGCTCGCTCAGCACACGGGGCGGCTCGATCTCGGCCACATCCGCAAGGCGCCGGCGCAGATCCAGCCCGAGGTTGCTCATCTCACCGAAATCCGTCACGCCGTGGTGGTAAATCCACTTCAGCACCTGTTGCGCGCGGAACGGCTTTTCGCCCAGGGACTCGAAAAACGCCCGCAGGCGGGTTTCGTCCAGGTCGAACAGGTTGATGCGGGTTTCGGTGACGGTCATGGTGTCGGCGAGCCGGGCTGCGAAAGCCCTCAGCGGGAAACGATATCGCTGTCGTTGAAGAAGCAGGCGATCTCGACGCGCGCCGTGTCCGGTCCGTCCGAGCCGTGCACCGCGTTGGCGTCGATGCTCTGGGCGAAGTCAGCGCGAATGGTTCCCGGCGCCGCCTCCTGGGGATTGGTCGCGCCCATGAGCTCGCGGTTCAGCGCGATCGCATTCTCGCCCTCCAGCACCTGGATCATCACCGGTCCGGACGTCATGAATTCGACCAGGTCCCGGAAAAAGGGCCGCTCGCGATGGACGTCGTAAAACCGCTCGGCGTCTTCGCGGCTCAACTGTTTCATTTTCGCCGCCACAATCTTCAGGCCGGCGTTCTCGAACCGGGCGTAAATCTGGCCAATCACGTTCTTGGCCACCGCATCCGGCTTGATGATGGAAAGCGTTCTCTCGACAGGCACGTAGGAACTCCTTGTATCAATCTGAATTATTTAATATTTATCCAATGCAAAATATAACAAAAAATCATTGACTTATCATTACAATTTTACGTACATCGGGAGCTGCATGCAATGCGGAGCGGGGGCTTCTTGACCCCTGCTCGGCCGGAACCCTATGATGAAAACGCACCCGCCGGCGCCTC
>JASFKQ010000136.1:0-10191 GCA_050118555.1 Lysobacterales bacterium | reverse complement strand
GGTGGGGTATCCCTTTCCCGGACACGCTCGAGCCCTCCATGGGCGCTCGGAATTTGTTCCTGACAAATTACGGTCCGGGAAAGGGATACCCCACCCCTCCTTTTAACGCTCAACAGATATGGGGCAGCCCCCACGCGTCTCACTGCAGTGAAGTTTCCTGACCGCCGTCGTGTCCAGGCGGAGCCGGGTTGCCTGTTCCGGGACCGTACGCTGTCGGGAACAGCGTCCGAGCGATCATGGATGACTTGAGCGTGTACCGGAACGGGCAACCCGGCTTCCCCGCCCCCCAAACACGGTAAAGATTTCGCTTGCAAGGGCCTGCCAGGCTGCCCTAGAATCGATCTCTACTCATTCAGACCGGCAGAGGGACTGGCCCTTTGAAGCCGGGGCAACCAGCGGAGCTAACCACTTCGAAAAGGTGCCAATTCCTGCGAAGACCCAGCTTTCCACGGGTGTTCGGGAAATGAGTGACCAGGCAGCGAATCTGATGGGCCTGGTCATGCTCAGCCTGCTTTGCGGGATTTCCGGATGAGAGACGACACAACCGGAATGGCAAAGGAACAGGGTTATGAGCAAACTCCCCGAATCGGCACACCCCGACACACTGGCCGCGCGCTTCGCGGTAGACAGCGACAGCGCGCACGGCGCTGTGATTCCGCCGCTCTACATGAGTTCGAACTTCTCATTCCACGGCTTCGGCGATAAGCGGAAATACGACTACACCCGCTCCGGCAACCCGACCCGGGACCAATTGGCCGATGCGCTGGCGGCGATCGAAGGCGGTGTGGGCGGCGTGATCACCACGTCCGGGATGTCCGCGGTTCACCTCGTGACCCAGTTGGTCAAACCCGGCGAACTCATCGTCGCGCCGCACGACTGCTACGGTGGGTGCCACCGCCTGTTCACGGCGGCGGCCGCGCGCGGCCTGTTCAATCTGGAATGGTTGCCGCTCTGGGAAACGGCCGAATCGGTCAGCCGCATACTGGAACTCTGCCCGCGCATCGTCTGGATCGAAACGCCGAGTAACCCGCTGCTGCGAATCACCGACATCGAGGCCATCGCTCGCGCTGCCCACGAGGCGGGGGCGCTGGTGGTGGTGGACAATACGTTCCTGTCTCCGGCCGGGCAGCGCCCTTTCGGACTGGGCGCCGACATCGTCCTGCACTCGACGACCAAGTACATCAACGGCCATTCCGACGTGGTCGGCGGCGCCGTGCTGGCCAGAGACGAGGCCCTGGTCGAGGAACTGACCTGGTGGGCGAATTGCCTGGGGCTGACGGGTTCGCCCTTCGACAGCTATCAGACCCTGCGTGGCCTGCGCACGCTCAGCGTGCGTTACCGCCAGCATGAGCAGAACGCGGCGGCCGTCGCCGCGTTCCTGGAACAGAATGAACGGGTTGCGGCTGTCCACTATCCCGGGCTGCGCAGCCACCCCGGTCACGGTCTGGCCAGGCGTCAGCAGCAGAGTTTCGGCGCCATGATCAGTTTCGAAATCGATGCCAGCGACGCCGAAATCCCCGTGTTCCTCGCTGCGCTGAACCTCTTCACCCTGGCCGAGTCACTGGGCGGCGTGGAGAGCCTCGTGGCCCATCCCGCATCCATGACACACGCGGCCATGTGCGAGGAGGACCAGGCGGCTGCGGGTATTACGCCTCGCCTGCTGCGGCTGTCGGTCGGTATTGAGCACGCGGACGACCTGCTGGCCGACCTGGAGGCGGGTTTCGATGCGGTCCGGGATCATCGTGCAGGCCGCAAGGTCAGGAGTGTCGCCTGAGCGCCATTCCTGCCGCCGCCTTTTCCAGGCGTTCAATGACATCTTCAGGCCGCACGAGGTCCATCACGCCGGCTTCCTCGATGCGGTGGCCCCAGCGCAACTCGGTGGCCGGCTTGCCCCGGAAGCGGAGCGCAGCCTCCTCGTAGCGGTCCACGCACAGGTCCAGGCTGTTGTAGGGCCCGGACCGGCGTGACGAGGTGGCCGCGTAAACGCCGACCACGGGCGTGCCCAACGCGGAGGCAATGTGCACGGGTCCGGAATCAGGCGAGAGCAACAGGTCGGCGCGCTTCAGCAGGGCTTTCGACCGCCCCAGGGTGTCCTTGCCGACCAGGTTGACGCACGGGCTCGCCATGAGTGACTCGATCTCTTCACCGGTCTCTTTCTCCAGATCACTAGGCCCACCCGCCAGAATCACGTTCATGCCCAGTTGCTGCACCGCGAAATCCGCGGCCTGGGCATAGTATTCATTGCGCCAGTTGCGCAAGGGGTGGCTGGAGCACGGGCTGACGATCAGCAGGGGTTGGTCGGTGGGCGCCTGTTCGGCCGCCCACTCTTCTGCCTCCGGGGATACGGGCAGATCCCAGCGCGGCGTGTCCGCGTCCAGGCCCAGCGCGCGGGCGAATCCGAGAAAGCCCTGTACCTGGTGCTGGAAAGGCGCCGCCGCGATCTGGTCCGTGGTGAACCAATGATGGAAATCCCGGGAACGCGCGCGGTCCCATCCGAGCCGTACCGGTGCCCGGACCAGCCGGCTCAGCAGATTTGCGCGAGCGGCTACCTGCATGTGCAGCAACACGTCGAAGCGGCGGCTTTTCAGCGTCCGGCGCAACCCTCGAACGGCATCCCAACCGCCTTTCTTGTCGAACTCGATGAACTCGACGCCGTCGAGGCCTTCGAGCAGGCGCCGCTCCAGCTTGCCGATGATCCAGCTGATTCGGGTGGCGGGCCAGTGGTCCTGCAAGGCCCTGACCACCGGTAGGGTGTGCGTGGCGTCGCCGAGCGCTGACAGCCGCAGGATGCAGACGGATTCCGGTGGATGATCGAGTGGCAGCAATAGTCGGTCCCGATTGACGCCGTAACAGGGCGTCAGCACAATACCCGCGAGTGAAACTCCGCACAGACAAGCAGGAATCACGGGTCATTGTATATGATGCCGATTCCCTGGAGCAGCCGGGGCCCGAACTGTTCGATCCGGCATACTGGGAGGAGCAGGACGGCCTTTCCGGCACAGCGCGTGGCCGGGGAAGTGCCTTCATGCTGGAGACCGGCTTCGGCGCGGCTGTGCTCAAGCAGTACCTGCGCGGCGGCTGGCCGGCCCGGTTCATCCGGGATCGTTATTTTTTCACGGGATACCTGCGGTCCCGGCCGCTGGCGGAGATGAGCGTGCTCGCCCACGTGCACGAACTCGGCCTGCCGGCTCCGGCGCCGCTGGCGGCGATGTGCGAGCGTGCCGGACTGCTCTATCGCGGCTGGCTGATGACACGGCGTATTTCGGGCGTGACTCCGCTTTCTGACCTGTTGGCGGAGCCCGGGGCAGGGCTTTGGGAACGTATCGGTGCCGCAATACGCCGCTTCCACGACGCCCGGGTGGCCCATGCCGACCTCAATGCGAGGAACATCCTCGTGGACGAGAGCGGCTCGGTGCACCTGGTGGATTTCGACCGGGCGCGGGTGAACGTGCGCGACATGCGTGTTCTGCAGGCGAACCTGCGCCGATTGCGACGGTCGCTGGAGAAGCTCTGGCCGGAGCGTTCAGCCGCGGCTCTGGATCGGGCCTGGAGCGCATTGATGGCGGGGTACGGCAAGCCGGAAGTGGCGTCATGAGCCGGCGTCCCAGGCACCCTCTGCGGGTGCTGGAGTCGCGCCGACTGACGCTGGTGGCGGCGACACAGGAACTCGTGGAGGCGGATCTCGAAGGCCGTGACAGCCTGGGCGATGCGCTCGGCGCCACGGTTCCGGATGCCTGGCCTCCAAGCCTGTACGAGCGCATGGCCATGAGGCACAGCCTCGAGCAGCTGCGCGACCCCGCCGAGCACGGCTGGTCCCTGTGGTACCTCGTGACCCGGCAGGATGCCGAACCTGAGGTCATCGGGATCTGCGGCTTCAAGGGCAAGCCGGACGTCGCCGGATCCGTGGAGATCGGTTATTCGCTGCTCGAAGCCCGGCAGCGCCAGGGCTATGCCAGTGAGGCGGTCGCCCGCCTCGTGGTCTGGGCCTTCAGCCACCAGAATGTGCTCGAAGTGACGGCCGAGACGCTGCCCTACCTGAAACAATCGATCCGCGTGCTCGAGAAGAACGGTTTTTCATTCGCAGGCCCCGGTTCGGAACATGGAGTGGTCCGATATGTCATCAGAAAATCCCGCAATTCCTGAGACCGTGGTCGGCGGGCCGGCGCGTCCCGCACGAGTCGTCATGCCGTTGCTCCTCGCGGTCCTGTTGTTTGCGCACGGCGCCCTGTTGGCTGATGTCACCATCACGAAACTGGCCAATGAGGGCATCGTCATTTCCGACGGTCAACACCGGGTGATGATCGACGGGCTGGTGGTCGAGCCCTACGCCGTCTATGGCGGCTTGCCGCCGGAGGACGTTTCACTGTTCGATCGGCTGGAGGGCCCGTTCAAGGGCATCGACATCGCATTGGTGAGCCATCGGCATCACGAGCACAACCAGCCCGATTTCGCCTGCCGATTCCTCCAGAAAAGCACCGCGACGCGGTTCTACTCCTCGTCCCAGGTGATCGACCTGATGCGTGAAAAGTGCCGGAAACTGGTGACCACCAGTTCCCGCATCATTACGATTGCCCCGGATTACGACCACCCGTTCGTCCTGAATGAACCGTGGCTCAAGCTGACCGTGTTTCCGCTCAGCCACGGTACCCGCAAGTACGCGAAGATCCAGAACAACGGACACCTCGTGGAGATGGGGGGGGTGAAAATCCTCCATGTGGGCGACGCCGCGATGGACCCCACCGATTTCGAACGTGCCGGCCTGCGGGATATTCGGCTGGATGTGGCGTTGATCCCTTTTCTGTACTTCCAGCCCGGTCCGGGCGCAGACCTCGTGCAACGTTACCTGAATGCGCCCACAAAAATAGCGGTGCACATTCCACCCGGCGAACTGGCGGAGGTGAAGGAATACATGAGTGCACGTTTCCCCGACGTGCTGATCCTGGAGAAGCCGCTGGAGACGGTGCGCGTCAGTGCGAGCGCGCCGCCGACCGGGTAGCCGTATCGCCGGCCCCTTCGGCGGGGCAGAGGTGACTCAGCCGCAATTCGGAGGCATCGCGCAGCTGAAGATCCGCGTAGCGGCGCTTGAGACGCGCTTCGTTCTTGATATCGTACATCCCGGGTTCCCGGTAGTAGTCCGGGCAGAACGTCATCAGCCGCTCCTTCATGTAGGGGTAGAGCAGTCCGTCGTAGTCGTCGATGTTCAGGGCCTCGTCCCAGTATGCGTTCACGTGGTCGGCGAAGGTGAACCGGCGCTGCCTCATCCAGTGGTCCCCCTCCCACTTCAGGATTGCGGGTTTGCCGGGAATCACGTCGTCCTCGAACAGGCTGCGATAGAAACGGTAGCCCTCGTAATTGGCCACCAGGTCGGCGTTGGAATAGACCCCGGTGGTGAGCTGGCCGAACAGGGCGCGCTCGGTGTAAGCGGATCGCTCCGCGGCTTTCGCCTCGTCGTGGTATCTCAGGTAGCGCGCGTAGAACTTGCGCCCCTGCGAAAGAAAGTGGCCGAGCTTGTCGGATCCGATCAGCTGGCCGTTCAGCTTGATGGTGGGGCCCACGCCAAAGAATCCGGCGACACGCGTCGCCCAGATCGGGTGTCCGTGGTAAATGGAATCGTATCGGTCCGTGTTGAGCTTGTCGACCTTGTCCGACTTCATGGCCCAGTGTTCGATATGGTCGACCCAGTAATAGCCGCCTATATCGTGGAAGATCGCCTGGACCACCTTCCAGTCATCCCTTGGGCCGTGCCAGTCGGCGATCGCCTTGTCGATGGACTGGTTGACGCGCTGATCGAGGACCTCCGTCGAGTCGGCAATGGGCTCGAGGCGCCCCGTGAACTGGTCGGTTTCGTAGGCGCCCGCGATTGCCGGCGCCAGCAGGACCAGCGCAGTCAGCAGTGCGCGCCACGGTCGCCCGTTTTGCGCACGCGAACCGGATTCAGAACCGGTAGGTGAAATTGAACAGCGTGTGGTCACGGTCCCCGAAGCCATATTCGAAGGAGAGCGTGGCCTTGGGGCTGAACACGTGGCTGACGCCAACTGCATAGTTCCAGGCCGCCATGCTCTCCAGCTCGACGCTGAACGGAACCGGGGGAAGGGGAACACCGGGAATCGGCAGCGAGATAGAGCCGCTGTGTTTCTCCTGCGTGTCCAGGTACATACCTCCCACCCAGAAGGCCCATTTGTTCCTCAATAGTCCGAGCCGGGGCTGGGAGGTGAACGTTCTGACCGAGGAATTGAAGTCGCCATTGATGTCGGCGTCGGTCCATGTATTGTTCAGAGCGACAAACCAGTGATCCGTTCCATAGACCAGGTTCAGGCCCGCCCCGTAAACGGTCCCGTTGTAGGCGACCGGGATTGTGCCGAGCTGAACGGGTAATCCGGATACGGGCACTTGGCTGAGGTCCACGTAGGTGTCCGCATCGACCCGCCCGAGCAGGGCGAATACGTTCAGGAAAGGTGTGATCCAGATGTCGAATTTCAGATCGTAATGCTGAAGTTCGTTGCGCACGTTGATCTTGGAAAAATCCTCGATGGCCACGCCCGGCAGTTCGAACTGCAACTCCTTGATCTTGTAATCCTGCTTCATTGTGTAGAAGTCGACCCCGATGCCCCAGGTATCGAAGAACGGCCGGTCCCCGAGCATGTCTTTCATGAAGAGCGGTCCTGATCCGGTTTCCTGGGCGAAGCCGCTGGCCGGTGCCAGCAAAAGAAGAGCAATTACCAATCGGCGCATTTTGTTCTCCCCGGTTATTTTTTTCCTGCGCTGAGTATAGCGCCTGAGCATGTGATCGGGGTTAGTCTTGCGAGTATTGAATCAAAATGATATAAAAATGATATCAACAGGAGAACGCTCATGATCAAGGAAAATACGCGCGCCGTCGCTTCCGGTTATCTGGCCCTGGTCATCCTGCCGGCCCTTGCGCTGCTTTTGGGATGGCTGTTCGTCGGTTCAGCGACCCAGGAAAAGGTGGTCCCCTCGATTCTGTACCTGCTGGGACTGGTCGTGGTGGCGATCTGCTTCAAGGGGTTCTTCATGGTTCACCCGAACCAGGCCAAAGTGCTGCAATTGTTTGGCACCTATGTCGGCAGCGTGCGGCAGACGGGGCTCCGCTGGGCCAATCCGTTCTATTCGAAAGAGCCCGTATCGTTGCGCGTGAGAAACTTCGAGAGCGGCGTGATGAAGGTCAACGACAGCTCCGGCAATCCGATCGATATCGCCGCCGTGGTCGTATGGAGAGTGGTCGATTCTGCGGAGGCGGTGTTCGAAGTCGACGATTACGAGAGCTTTGTCCAAATCCAGTCTGAGGCGGCTTTGCGTAACATGGCGAGCAGCTATCCCTACGAGGCTCATGATAGCGAGGAGGTGGCCCTGCGCAGCCAGCCCCAGGAGATCGCCGAGATTCTTCGCGAAGAAGTCCAGGCGCGGCTCGACAAGGCAGGTGTTGAGGTCATCGAGGCCCGCATCACCCACCTGGCCTATGCGCAGGAGATCGCCAGCGCCATGCTCAAGCGCCAGCAGGCGCAGGCCATTGTCTCGGCGCGGGCCCAGATCGTGGACGGCGCGGTCGGCATGGTGGGCATGGCGCTCAAAGAGCTGAAAGACCAGGGTGTGATCGATCTTGACGGCGAGCGCCGGGCGGCCATGGTCAGCAATCTGCTCGTAGTCCTGTGTGGCGAAGAGAACGCGAGACCCGTGGTCAACGCGGGCAGCCTTTACAGCTAGTCCGCATGTTGCCCCGGCCGTATGCGCCCGCCACCGTTATCCCGCATACCCGGGTAATCTTCGGGCCGAAGCCCGAGTCGGGCCTGGGATAGAGGAACCGATGGCAGACCGCAAAGCATTTCCGCTGCGCGTAAACGAAGACATACTGGAGGCCATGCGCCGCTGGTCGGACGACGAGCTGCGCAGCCTCAACGCCCAGATCGAATATGTGTTGCGGGAAGCCCTGAGAAAGGCCGGGCGCTTGCCGCGCGCTGGCGAGAGCGAAGCAGACGAGTCATAAAAACCTTATCATTACGCCTCGTTCCAATGTGTCTTGCCCGGGAGTTATCACCATGCCAACCCGCCTGATTCGACTGGTCTTCGCCAGCTTCCTGCTTCTCGCCAGCACTGTGTTCAGCGCTGAAGGTCCGAAGGACTGCTTTCCCGAGGATGTGTTGCCGGACAACATGTTTCCTTCGGTGCTGCTGAAGACCAATATGGGAGACATCATCGTCGAGCTGAACCGGATGCGTGCGCCGGTCAGCACCAACAACTTCCTGCGCTACGTCCTGGACGGTGCGTACGACAACACGATCTTTCACCGGGTCGTGCCCGGCTTCGTGGTCCAGGGCGGCGGCTACACCGAAACGATGGAAGAGCCCGAACTGCATGCGCCGATCATCAACGAATCCGGTAACGGATTGAAGAACGAGCCCATGACCATCGCCATGGCGCGTTTCGACGATCCGCATTCGGCCACCAACCAGTTCTATTTCAATCTTGCGGCCAACGAGTCGCTGGATCCGAATCCCCGCGGCTGGGGTTACGCGGTCTTCGGCCAGGTCGTGTCGGGTCAGGACGTCGTCAACGCGATCGGCTCTGTGGAGACCGGCTACAGCGAAGCCTTCGATTCCAACGAGGTGCCGCTGGTGCCGGTGAAGTTGCTGACCGCCACGGTACTGGAGCAGCCGCACTAAACCCGGTGGGGCATCGCTTGCTCTCCCGCCGCAAGGGAATTCTTCCTTGGTCATAGGCTGGGGAGAGTTCTTCGCGCTCGCCAGCGCCCTGGTCTGGGCGCTGGCCATCATCACGTTCCGCCGCATCGGCGAGACCCTGCCGGCGTTTGAGCTCAACCTGTTCAAGAACTGTGTAGGCCTGGTGCTGCTGGTCCCGACCCTCCTGTTCGTGGAGGGCGCAGCGATGCCGGACTACTCCGCGACCGACCTGTCGATCGCGCTGCTCTCCGGATTCATCGGCATCGCAGTTGCGGATACCTGGTACCTGCGGGCCCTGCACCTGATGGGGGCCAGTCGAACGGGTATCGTGGCCAGCCTGTTGAGCCCGTTCGTCATCCTGCTTTCGGTCACGTTTCTCGGCGAGTCGCTGGTCGGGCTCCAACTCGCGGGGTTCGCCATGGTGATGAGCGGCATCCTGCTGGTCACCTGGCGCAGCAACCGGCGCGAAGTGGAGCCGGAGCAGGTTCGCAAGGGTGTCCTGTTCGGGGTGGGCGCCGTGTTCCTGATGGCGGTGGGCGTCGTCATGGTCAAGGAAATCCTGGAAACACGTCCCTTTATGTGGACGGCGACCATTCGTCTGGTCGGGGGAATCGCCGGGATGCTCGTGTACATTTTGCTGAGGGGCCGTACCGGCAGGGTGGTGCGGGCGTTTCGGCAACCACAGCCCTGGTTCATGCTCGTCGGCGGCAGCGTGATGGCGACCTACCTCTCCATGATCATGTGGTTGGCGGGCTACATGCTGATCCCGGCATCCGTGGCGTCTGTGCTCAATGAGAGCGCCAACGCCTGGATCGTGGTGCTTGCCTGGCTGCTGCTCGGTGAGCCCCTCGGCGGGCGTAAGTTGGTCGGATTGGCGCTCACCAGTGCCGGCGTCACCATCATGCTGCTGGCCTGAGCCCCGGGCGTGGTGCACACTGAACCGGTGATGCCGGCACCA
This sequence comes from Lysobacterales bacterium, assembly GCA_050118555.1. Classification (GTDB taxonomy): domain Bacteria; phylum Pseudomonadota; class Gammaproteobacteria; order Xanthomonadales; family SZUA-36; genus CALKKN01. Next base: position 537 of record JASFKQ010000136.1, on the reverse strand, counting down.
TCCAACAGCAACGGGGCAGCACCCGACCGCCTGCGGCGGTATTTTGGAGTGGCGCTGCTGCTGATCGGAATCGCGTTTTCATCGGTCACTTCCGTCGACCGTTTCGCGGAGACCGAGTATCAGGCGCTGTTCCAGCGCGCACTGGTCACGTTCGCGCTGGCGCGTACACTGAACGGTGTGATTTCCGCCGTGCAGGGCACCGAGCTCGCCCTGCAACCCGCCGGCGTGGGCGTAACCCTTACGCCCGGTGAGATTCTGGATCCCGTTAACGATCTGGTCGAACGGTTTTCCTGGATCATGCTGGGCGCGACGATCTCGCTGGGCGTTCAGCAGGTCGTGCTCGACATCGGCCAATGGTGGGGTACGCGGGTGCTGGTTGGGGCGCTCGGACTGGGCTGGCTGCTGCTGCGGTTCCGGCGGCAGTCCGGCGGGCCGAGCCTGCCGGAGACCATGGCGTTCCGCGCCCTGTTCGTCGTATTGCTGATCCGCTTTGCGGCGCCCGCCGTTATGCTCGCCAACGATGCGCTTTATCGACTG
>JASFKQ010000135.1:0-10205 GCA_050118555.1 Lysobacterales bacterium | reverse complement strand
GTACGGCCAGGAGCGACCGGTATTCGAGATTTCGACCGACAAGGCCTACGATCCAGGGCAGGTCCCGGCGTATGCGGGCGACCACCAGGCCATCTACTCGCACATCGACGAGCAGCTGCCATACCACCTCGCGGCCCTGCAGCGCTGGATGCGCCAACCTTCCATAAGCGCCCAGGACGAGGGCATTCAGGAAATGGCCTCCATGCTCCGCGGGGACCTTCGGGACATCGGCTTCCAGGAGGCGGAGCTGATTCCGACCGGGGGGCATCCGGGTGTGTGGGGCTACTACGACGCCGGGGCGGAGCGTACGCTGCTGGTGTACATGATGTACGACGTTCAGCCTGTGAATCCCGAGGACTGGGAGAGCCCACCGTTCGATGCCGAACTCGTCGAAAACAAGCTGGGCCGGGTGATCGTCGCGCGCGGGGCGACCAACCAGAAAGGCCCCGAGCGCGCATTCCTGAATGCGCTGGAATCGATCATCGCGGTCGACGGCAAGCTGCCTGTCAACCTGATGATTGCCGCCGAAGGCGAGGAGGAACTGGGCTCCCCTCATTACTCTCGGATCGTCGATGCCTATGAAGACCGGATGAAACAGGCCGACGGTGTGCTTTTCCCCATGTCGGTCCAGGCGTCAAACGGCAATGCGTCGATGCTGCTGGGCGTCAAAGGCATACTTTACTTCGAGATGGAAGTCAGCGGCGGCCCCTGGGGTGGACCGCAACGGGCGGAGATCCACGGCTCGTACAAGGCCATCGTGGATTCGCCAACGCTGAGGCTGATTCAGGCGCTCGCGAGCCTGACGTCACCGGACGGCAACACCATCCGGGTGCCGGGGTACTACGACGGCATCCGCCCGCCGACCCCCGAAGAGCAGGAGCTCATCAATGGCGCCGCCGCGCTGCGGGACGAGCAGCAGGCCCGGCAGGTGGCTGGCGTCGCGCGCTTCATCGACGACTTGCAGGGCCGTGACGCCATCGTCGAAACGCTCTACATGCCGACGCTCAACGTGGACGGAATCTGGTCCGGCTACACGGGCAAAGGCGTCAAGACCATCCTGCCGAACGTGGCCACCGCCAAGGTCGATTCCCGCCTGCCGATGGGCCTGGATCCGGACGTACAGCTGGACAAGATCCGATCCTGGCTGACCACGAATGGCTTTGACGAGGTGGTCCTGCGCAAGTTGTCCGGTTATCCCGCCGCGCAGACTTCGGTGCATTCCGGTCTCGCCCAGGCGGTGATCAGCGTTTACAACAAGTGGGCCGGAAGCCTGTCCATCCAGCCCCGTATCGCGGGCAGCGCGCCGTTCTACCAGTTCACCGAGCGGCTCGGTCTGCCGCTGGTGCCGGCCGGCCTCGGGCACGGTAACGGCGCGCATGCGCCTAACGAGTACTACCTGGTCGAGCCCGCGCCCGGGGTGCCCATCGCCGGGCTCGCCGAGGTCGAAAAGGGATACGTCGACCTGCTTTACGCGATCGCCGGCAAATGACCGACGTCGCCGACCAGGTACTGGGCCGGTTCGTCGACCTGCGGTCGCGGGTCGAGCGTAACGGCATGCTGTGGGGCACGACCTACGGTTTCCTGATCATGTTCTCGTACTACATCCTCCGGGCCGTCAGGGACGAGATTTCCTCCGCGGACCGGGGTAACCTGCAGATACTCTGGACCGCGGTTTTCCTGGTGATGATGGTGGCGGTCCCGTTGTATTCCTGGGTCGCTTCGCGGATGTCGCGTGGCGTTTTCGTACCGCTGGCCAACCGGTTTTTCATCCTTTGCCTGATCGGGTTCTGGTTGTGCCTCGCCCTCCTGCCTGATGCAGCCCGGCCCTGGATCGACCGGGTGTTCTACGTCTGGAGCAGCGTGTTCGCCCTGTTCGTGGTCACCGTATTCTGGGGTTTCATGGCGGACTGTTTCGACAACGATCAGGCCAAGCGCCTGTTCGCGTTCATCGCCGTCGGGAGTTCGATCGGCGGCATGTTCGGCTCCACGGTCACCGCCTGGCTGGCTACTCTGGTGCCGACGTTTTCGCTTCTGCTAATCGCCTGTGTGCCGCTGGAGCTTGCCTGCTGGTGCGCCCGCGTGCTGCACCGCGAGTTCGCTACCGGCGATGTCCGCACGGAAGGGGAAGCCGGGCGGGCCGTGGGGGGTAATGCCTGGTCGGGCATGAAGGCGGTGTTCCGGTCGCCGTACCTTATGGGCATCGCCGCGTTCATCGCGCTGATGACCTTCGTCTCCACCATGCTCTACTTCCAGCAGGCCAATCTCGTCGCCAACGCGTTCGCCGACCGTGGCGTGCGAACTGCGTTTTTTGCTCGCATCGACCTGGTCGTCAATGTTCTGACGGTCGTATTCCAGGTTTACCTGACGGCACGCATCGTCAAGTGGCTGGGCGTTGGCCTGACGCTGGCCATGGTGCCATTGCTCGTCACGGCGGGTTTCATCGGGCTCGGTCTGTACCCAACCCTGGCGGTGCTGGTCGTCGTTCAGGTCATTTATCGCGCCGGGCGCTATGGCCTGACGAAGCCGGCACGGGAGATGCTGTGGACCGTGCTGGGGCGCGAGGAGAAATACAAGGCCAAGCCGTTCCTCGACGCCGCTGTGTATCGCGGCGGTGACCTGGCGAGCGGATGGATCTATACGGGCCTGTCCGCAGCCGGCCTCTCCATTGCCGCTATTGCGCTGGTGGCGGCTCCGGTTGCCGGGCTGTGGGCGATGCTGGCGATAAGGCTGGGTCGCAATGAAGAAGTACTGGCGATCAAACCGGGAGAAATACGATGAAATTGACACGGAGATCACTGATTGGCGCCGGCATCGCGGCGGGCGCCGTTTCCCTGGGAGGGCGAATGGGCAGGCTGTTGGCCGCCAGCCCGGACCTCGCCATGGCCACCATACCCTCGAGTGGAGAGCAGGTGCCGGCGGTGGGAATCGGGACCGTGGATTACCGCGGCGACCCGGACTCGTCGAGTATGGCTGCGTTTCGGGAAACGCTGTCCACGTTCATTCGACTGGGTGGCACGGTCCTCGATACGTCGCCCAACTACGGCAACTCCGAAGAGGTGCTCGGCAGGCTGCTGGAAGACCTGGGCGCTGGCGAAAAAATGTTCATGGCCACCAAGGTGGACCAGGAGGACAAGGCTGCAGGGATAACGCGGATGGAAGGGTCGCAAGGGCGTCTCGGCGGCCGGATCGACCTGATGCAGGTGCACAACCTGATTGGTACGGACGTGCAGATGGAGACGCTGAAAGCGTGGCGTTCCGAGGGCCGCATTCGCTACATCGGCGTCACCACCCACCGCGATGAGCAGCACGATGCTCTGGAACAGGCGATGCGCCGGCATAATCCGGATTTCATCCAGGTGAACTACGCGGTGAACGACCGGGATGCTGCTGATCGTATATTGCCCCTGGCGCAGGATCTGGGGATCGCGGTACTGGTTAACCGGCCATTTGGCAAAGGGGGGCTGTTCCGCAAGGTGCGAGGCGAGCAGCTTCCACAGTGGGCGGAAGCCATGGACGCATCGAGCTGGGCCCAGGTTTTTCTCAAGTACATCCTCGCGCATCCGGCACAGACCATTCCTATTCCGGGAACGACCAAGGCCCGACACGCGGAAGACAACCTGGGTGCGTTGCGGGGGCGTTTGCCCGATGAGCAGTTGCGCCGTGAAATTGAACGTTACGTGGCATCCTTGTAGTTGGCATCGTCCGGGAGGACAGTTTTGATTCAATTCAGAAATTCGTTGCCGTGGCTCTGCGCCCTGGCGCTTTTCCTGCCGGTGGCGGCTGCGGCAGTGGACAGGGCAGGCGATCCGGTTCACACCCCGGCCCCCGGTGTGCAGACAATGATCGAGCGTCTCGGTCTTCGGGAGTCCGGCCGCGCCACGCGTGACTTCCCTGGTTGGGAACCACCGCGCCGCGTGGTGGCATTTGTGGACGATCCTCAACGGCTGGCGGGTTTGCAGGCTGCGGCCCCCGGAGCGGAAATCGTCCTCGTCTCCTCCGTCGCGGAAGCGGCGGATCGGATTGCCGGTGCCGACGTGCTGCTGGGGTCCTGTGACGAAGAGATCCTGTCCCGTACCGACAGGCTCAAATGGGTCCAGGTGTACTCGGCCGGTGTTGACCGCTGCGTCGGCAACCCCGGCATGCGCAAGGGCGACAAGTTGCTCACCAATGGTCAGCGGATTGCCTCACCGGCACTGGCCGAACATGCGATTGCGCTGACCCTGGCCCTGGCGCGCGGCCTGGACCGCTACATGGCGAACCAGGCCGCGGGCGTCTGGGAGCGCGATATCGGCCTCGGGCGCGAGGACATCTTCGAGCTTCAGGGCCGGACCATGCTGGTGGTGGGCCTGGGTGGCATCGGAACCCAGGTTGCGAGCCGGGCCCACGGCCTGGGGATGCGCGTGATCGCCACCCGCCATAGCCGACGGGAGGGGCCGGATTATGTGGACTACGTGGGCCTTGCCGGCGAAGCCCCGGAACTGGCGCGGCAGGCGGACGTGGTCGTGAACGCGGCGCCCCTGACGGACGAAACGCGTGGAATGTTCAATGCGGCATTTTTCGAGGCGATGAAACCCACCGCATTTTTCGTCAGCGTCGGGCGCGGTGGCAGCACGGTGACGGACGATCTGGTGGCCGCATTACGGGAGGGTCGCATCGCCGGCGCCGGACTGGACGTCACGGACCCGGAGCCGCTGCCCCCCGGCCACCCGCTGTGGACCATGCCGCGGGTCATCATCACGCCGCACGTGGCCGGCCGCTCGGACCGTAGCCGCGATCGGCTGTTCCTGCTGGTCCAGGAAAACCTGAGGCGCTACGCAGCCGGTGAGCCGCTGCTCTCCGAAGTCGATATCGAAAGGGGTTACTGACCGCCTCATGTAGGAGCGCCCACAGGGCATAAACCCGCTCTGCGGGTCATGGGTCACGTATTGGGGAGGAGGAACCCGGGTATCCCCTTTCGGGACACGCTCAAGACATCCATGTGCGCTATTAAACCGTTCCCGACGGTTTAATGTCCCGAAAGGGGATACCCGGGTTCCTTCGAACGCTCCACGGTACAAGGCGAGTTTCCGCGCACTGACGCTCCGTCGCTCCATGCGTTGAATCGGGTACCGAAACCAAGCAGGGGGTCGGGGTTGCCCTTGATGGACATTAACGTGTCGGGAACACGTTCATAGCGCATAGGGACATCTTGAGCGTGTCCGGCAAGGGCAACCCCGACTCCCTGCGGATCGAAGCCACACTGCTGATCGCCCGCAGAGCCGGCTCTTACAGGGGCATGAAGATCAGGGCGGGGTGCTCGAGCAGGTCCTTCAGGGCCTGGATCATCGCGGCGCCATCGTAGCCGTCGACGAAGCGGTGGTCGAAGGAAGATGAAAGGTTCATCATCTTGCGCACCACCACTTGCCCGTTCTGCACCACGGGACATTCGACCAGCTTGTTCACGCCGATGATGCCCACTTCCGGCTGATTGATGACCGGGGTGCTCACGATTCCGCCCAGCCTGCCGAGGCTGGTGATGGTGATGGTCGAGCCGCTCAGTTCCTCCCGGGTCGCGGAATTTTCGCGCGCGGCGCTGGAGACGCGCCGGATTTCCGCGGCCAGGTCTTCGAGCGTGCGCGCCTCGGCATGCCGTGCGACCGGGACTTTCAGGCCGTCGTCCGTCTGCGTGGCGATGCCGAGATGGACGGCTGCATGCCGGACGATGACGTTGCGTTCCGCGTCATAGTGGGCGTTGCATTGGGGGAAGTCCCGCAGGACGCGCACCAGAGCCAGTCCCAGGAAGGGCAGGGGGGTCAGTTTTGGAACGCCCTTGGGTTTTTGGGTGTTCAGGTGCTCGCGCAGCGCCTCCAGTTCGGTCATGTCCACTTCTTCCACGTATGTGAAATGAGGGATTTCGCTGGCGGACTTCGCCATGCGCTCGGCAATCTTCCTGCGCAGGCCGATGACCTTGATTTCGGTGGTGCCGCTACGGCGTTGCGCCTCCGCCGAAGCGGCGGGAGGTACGGTTGCGGCTTTGCCCCCGTCGGCGAGGAATGCTTCGAAATCCTCCTTCAGTATCCGGCCGCGTGGACCGGTTCCTTCAATCCGGGTCAGGTCTACGCCGGCCTCGCGGGCGCGGGCGCGGATGGAAGGGGACGTCATGACCTTGCCGGGGCGGGCCGCGGGTGTTTCTGGTGAGGTCTCCGGCGCCGGCGCGGCAGCTGTATCGCTTTCAGGCCCGGGCTCCGGCTCCTGCTGGTCCATTTCGGCCTTGGCCTTCGCGGCTGCGGCGGCCGCTGCATCGGTTTCGAACACGATCAGCGGGGCGCCCACGGTTACCGTGTCGCCTTCTTCGCCGGCCAGCCTGATGACCGTTCCGCCGACCGGTGCGGTCAGTTCGACGGCCGCCTTTTCGGTGAGCATGGCGCAGATCGGATCCTCTTCGGCAACGACGTCGCCGATTTTCACCATCCACTCCGCGATTTCGGCCTCGACCGTGCCTTCGCCCAGGTCGGGAAGTTTGAATGTGAATTCGCTCATGCCGCCTCCATGACCTTGCGGATACCGTCCACCAGTCGCCGCTGTACCGGGAAGTATTCCCATTCATACGCGTGGGGATAGGGGGTATCCCAGCCGGTCACGCGTGAAATGGGCGCTTCGAGGTGCCAGAAGCACTCTTTTTGCACCGTCGCCACCAGTTCGGCCCCGTAGCCGCAAAAGCGGGTTGCTTCGTGCGCCACGAGGCAACGCCCGGTCTTGCAGACGGATTCCCGCAGGGTGTCGGTATCGAGCGGCATGAGGGTGCGTACGTCGATGATTTCCGCATTCACGCCGGCCGCTTTCGCCGCCGCCTGCGCCACGTGCACGATGGTTCCATAAGTGATGATGGTCAGGTCCTCGCCCTCTTCGACGACGTCGGCCTTGCCCAGGGGAACGGTGTAGTAGTCTTCGGGCACTTCGCCCTTCGGGTGAGAGGCCCAGGAGACCGAGGGTTTGTGCGGGTCGCCATCAAACGGACCGTTATAGATACGCTTGGGTTCGAAGAAGATCACCGGGTCATCCGATTCGATCGCGCTGATCAGCAGGCCCTTGGCGTCGTAGGGGTTGGAGACCATCACGGTCTTCACGCCGGATATATGGGTGAAGATGCCCTCGGGGCTCTGTGAATGGGTCTGCCCTCCGCGGATACCGCCACCACAGGGCGTGCGGATGACCACGGGCGAGAAGAACTCGCCGGCGCTGCGGTAACGCAGCCGCGACAGCTCGCTGACCACCTGATCGAATCCGGGATAGATGTAATCGGCGAACTGGATTTCGGCTACCGGCCTAAGTCCGTTGACGCCGAGGCCGATGGCGGCGCCGATGATTCCGCCTTCGGCGATGGGCGCGTCGATCACGCGGTGTTCGCCGTATTTCTTTTGCAGTCCGTCAGTGCATCGGAATACACCGCCGAAATAACCCACGTCCTGGCCCAGTACGACGACGCTCGGATCGCGGTCCAGCATGACGTCGTGGGCCGAGCGGATGGCCTCGATCATGTTCATCCGGCTCATCAGGCGTCCTCCGTCTGCTGCAGGAGCTTGTCCCGCTGTTTCACGAGGTGCTCCGGCATTTCGGCGAAAACATCTTCGAACATCAGGGAGACGTCGAGGAATGGAGGCTCCGTGAGCGTGCCGTACGATATCGCTTCCTTCCAGGCGTCGGCGACCGTGGTCTTCATCTCGTCCTCGAGGTCCTGCTGTTCAGCGTCCGACCAGTGGCCAAGCTTGATCATGTGCTGTTTCAGGCGGTCCAGCGGGTCGCCCAGCGGGAACGCCTGCCATTCGTCCTTGGGGCGGTAGCGGGACGGATCGTCGCTCGTGGAGTGGGCGCCGCCCCGATAGGTCACGAGTTCAATCAGCGTGGGACCGAGGCCCGAGCGCGCGCGGTCAGCCGCCCACCTGGTGACGGCGTAGGTCGCCAGCAGGTCGTTGCCATCGACCCGTATTCCGGGAATGCCCAGCCCCAGCCCGCGCGCCGCGAATGGCCGGCGCTCGCCCCCGGCGAAGCCCTGGAACGTGGAAATCGCCCACTGATTGTTGGTGACGTTCAGGATCACCGGTGCGTTGTATACCGCTGCGAATGTGAGTGCATAATGGAAATCCGCCTCAGCGGTGCTTCCGTCCCCGAGCCAGGAGGCCGCGATGTTGCGTTCGCCCTTGATCGCGGAACCCATGGCCCAGCCCACCGCCTGTGGATACTGGGTGGCCAGGTTGCCGGAGATGGTGAACATGTTCCGTTTCCGGTTCTGGTAGAAGATCGGCATCTGCCGGCCTTTGCACATGTCACGGCTGTTGGACAGGCACTGGCACATCATGTTGACCAGGCCGGTGTCCCGCATCAGGTACAGGCCCTGGTTGCGGTACGACGGAAACAGCATGTCCCCATCCTCGAAGGCGAGCCCCGCGCCGATCGAGACGGCTTCTTCGCCCAGTGACTGGATATAGAACGTGACCTTTCCCTGGCGCTGCATCTTCTGCATGCGATCGTCGTAGGCCCGCGTCAGCACCATCAGGCGCAGCGCCCGGATCAGCGTTTCCTTGTCGAGCTCCGGATTCCACGGCCCGTTGGCTGTGTGGTCGTCGTCGAGTACGCGCACCATTTTCAGCGCCAGGTGTTCGATGTCGGCGGCTTTTGCGTCGATGGCGGGACGTTCCACGGACCCGGCGGGCGACAGGTTCAGGTAACCGAAGTCGGGGGCATCACCGGGACGTGCTGTGGGTCGAGGTATGTGCAGATAGGGCTTCTCGCTCATATCGTTTCGTTTCCCATGGTGTTCGAGCGTCAAACATAAGGCGTACCTGACGTACGCTTGCCGCGATTGCGGGCGCAGGACCGGCATTCTACACCGGTTCAGTACGCAATTTCCCGGTTGTTTTATGCAGGCGCAGGGCGCATGTTGGAGAAATCCCCGGAAAAACCTGATGGAGCCACGGAAGATGAGCGACTACGCGTATCCTTACAAGGACGCCACTTTCATTTTCAATGAACTGGTCGAATTCGACCGCGTATGCGAAGAGGCCGGACTCGAAGGCGTGAACAGCGAACTCGCCCTGGCTGTGCTGGAAGAGGCGAATCGGCTTGGAACGGAAGTGATCGCGCCGTTGAACACGGTCGGCGACCGGGAAGGTGCGCGGCTGGGGGAGCATGGCGTGCAGGAAACGGCCGGATTCGCCGACGCCTACCGGCAGTACGTAGAGAACGGCTGGTCGTCGCTGCCTTTCGACGAGGAGTACGGCGGACAGGGCATGCCCAAGATCGTGGGAACAGCGGCCGAGGAGGTCTGGCAATCCTGCAACCTGTCCTTTTCACTGTGCCCCCTGCTGACTCACGGGGCCATCGATGCGCTGGAGCGTCACGGTTCGCAGGAACTCAAGGACGCTTACCTGCCGAAGATGGTGTCGGGCGAGTGGACCGGAACCATGAACCTTACGGAACCGCAGGCCGGCTCCGATCTCGCGGCCGTCGCCACCAGGGCGGTCCCAGACGGCGATCACTACCTCGTAACCGGCCAGAAAATCTTCATCACCTGGGGTGACCACCAGATGGCCGAAAACGTCATTCACCTGGTTCTCGCACGGCTACCCGACGCTCCGGCCGGCGTGAAGGGAATCTCCCTGTTCCTGGTGCCGAAGTTCCTGCCGGACGCCGAAGGCAACCCCGGTGAGCGCAATGACGTGCACTGTGTTTCGGTCGAACACAAGCTGGGCATCCATGCCAGCCCGACCTGCGTGATGTCGTTCGGCGACAACGGGGGTGCGATGGGCTATCTCGTCGGGAAACCGCATCGCGGCCTGATGGCCATGTTCACGATGATGAACTCCGCACGCCAATCAGTGGGTCTGCAGGGGCTTTCGGTCTCCACGCGCTCCTACCAGCAGGCGCTGGCGTGGGCCAAAGAGCGGCTGCAGGGAACGCGGAGCGACGGCACACGCTATCCGATTATCGAGTTTCCCGATGTCCGGCGGATGCTGATGATCATGAAATCCGGCACCGAGGCGATGCGCGCGCTGGCTTACGTGGCGGCGGCGGAGATCGATCGGACGCGGCATGCGAAGAGTTCCGATGAAGCGGCGCGACACCACGCCCGTGTTGAGCTGTATACACCCATCGTGAAAGGCTGGCTGACCGAAATGTCCCAGGAGATCACGTCCCTGGGTATCCAGATTCACGGGGGTATGGGCTAC
>JASFKQ010000134.1:0-10243 GCA_050118555.1 Lysobacterales bacterium | reverse complement strand
GCGCGCCACGCTGGCCGTGCTGCCTTTCGTCGCGATGAGCAGCGGGCCGGACGACGGTTACTTCGCTGACGGCCTCACCGAGGAGATCCTCAATTCTCTGGCCCAGCTGCCGGAATTGCTGGTGACTTCGCGCACCTCCGCGTTCCACTTCAAGGGCCAGGACCTGCCCATTCAGCAAATCGCGCAGCAGTTGGGCGTTGCGAACGTCGTCGAAGGCTCGGTGCGTCGCTCCGGCGATCGCCTGCGGGTGACGGCCCAGCTGATCCGCGCCAGGGATGGCTTCCACCTGTGGTCGGAGAATTACGACAGCACCACTGCCGACACGATCTCGGTGCAGGAGGACATCGCGGAGAAGATTGCCTCTGCTCTCAACGTGGTGCTCGACGAAGGCAAACGGGAAGCCATGCGACGCGCCGGCTTGCGCGACCCGGAGGCGTTCGTTGCTCTGCAAAAAGGCCTGGAGCTTTACAACAAGGCTCATGGGTCCCCGAATCCACTGGAGCTGCTGCGCCAGGCCAACAAGCAGTTCGAGACGGTGGAGCAACGCGTTCCGGATTACCCCACGGCTTACCAACTTCATTCCGACCTTTACGTGCACCTGATGATTAGCGCGGCCACCGGACAAAACGTCGAGGGGGCGAGCCAGGAAGAGATCGACGCGGCTCCCGGCCTGGCGGCCGCCGACCTGCAGAAGGCGGTGCAGTACGCGCGCACGCCCCAGGAACGGAACAACGGAGAACTCGACCTCGCCTTCCTGAGTTCCGACTGGCGGGACATGCGAACCCGTATCGAACGCTTTCTGGGCGAAAACGGTTGCAGCGAATCCGCCTGGGTTGAAAACGTTTCTATCCCGTTCGGTTACGCGCCGCGCCTGATCGCACGGTTGACGGAGTTCCGCAAATGTAACCCGCTGAGCCCCATCGAGTGGCAGTCGGAGGCCCGCGCGGCGTTCTGGGCCGGAGATCCCGAAAAGGCCCTGGCGCTCTCCGAACGAGGGCTTGAGAAGGCTCCGGGCGAGTGGCTTTACCTGCAAAAAATCGACGACCTCGCAGCGCTTGGCAAGTTCGAGACAGCTCGACACGTCGTGACCATGGACCTGTCGGACAAGCAGAACATACAGGTCGACAGCATGATGCTGGCGGCGGCGCAAGGTAAACGCGAGGAGGCAAAGAGCCTGTTCGAGGATTACCGGAAAGCGCCCTGGGCCAACGCCTTCTCGGAACTGGCCTACCACGCCTGGGTTGGTGACCTCGAAAACGCCAACCGCATTGCCGCTGACATCGACCAAAAGGCCTTCGCCGGCCCGGCCCTGGCGACCGCGGTGCTCTGGTGCAACTGCGGCGCGCCCTGGGACCTCGCGGCCACGCCCAATTTTGCCAGGTTGATCAAGGAAGCCGACTTCACTTGGCCGCCCGCCTCGCCCATACGGTTTCCGCTGAAGACCTGGTGAAGGGGAATGTTCGCGGAAGCCGCTCCTACGGGTGCGGCTCCGGGGTACGGTTGGATTCACGCCCGCCATTTCGGCGTTCTCAGCGTTTCTGCGGAAAATCACTCTTCGCGCAGGAGCCCGTCCTTTCGGTCTCGCTCGATGTCTTCCGGGTTGCGGAGTGAGGGATTGCCGCGGCCTCCGCCGCCCGCAGTTTCCAACACCATCCGGTGGGCGGAAGGGATGATTTCCCGGCCCATGCCCTTCAGATCGGCGCCGCGCGTGCCCCCATTGTCGACCAGGTAGACCTTGGCCGGCACACCGGGCCCACCCTCCTGGCGGCCGCGCGGGGCGTGACGGACACGGTCGAACATCTTCGACACCGCGAAGGCTTCGCCCGATGCGTGGCCGAACTCCATGATCTGCCCCACACCGCCCCGGAATTCGCCCACACCGCCCGAACCCGGGCGGAATTCCTTGCGCCAGATGATGAGCGGCGCCGAGTTCTCGCTGATTTCCACGGGCGTGCTCCGCACCCCGGAAGGGAAAGCCGTGCAATCCAGTCCGTCCTTGCCGGGCCGGCCGCCCGTCCCACCCGTGTAAAACGCGTTGATGACAAAACTCTCCCCGCTCGCGCCCGGTATCACGCCCCTGCCGCCCAGGAACACCGGCCCGAACAGGCAGGAGGCGCCTTCGGCCGGAATGGCCCCCCCGAGCGGTTCCTCGAGGCAGCCCAGCACCACGTCGGGCAGCATCTGCCCCACGGTGTGCCGGGCCGAGACCGCAGCGGGCCGCGGCGCGTTCAAAATGCAGCCCTCGGGCGCGGTCACGCGCACCACGCCCAGCGACCCTGCGTTGTTCGGCACATCGTTGCCGACCACGCAGCGAACACCGAAGGACGCGTAGGCCTGGGTGTAGGTCAGCGGAACGTTCACGCCGTGCGCGCAGATCGGCGAGGTGCCGTCGAAGTCGACATCGATACCGTCCTCGCCGATCGCCAGTGTGCAGACGAGGTCCAGCGGCTCGTCGTAGCCGTCTATGCACATGGCGTTGCGCCATTGCCCGCGCGGCAGTTTGCGGATTTCCTCCAGCATCGCGTCGCGCGAGTTGCGAATGATGGTTTCCGCGGGACCGTCGAGCGTTTCCAGTTCGAACTCCTCCAGGGTTTCGAGCAGGCGGTCCGCACCAGCGCGGTTGCAGGCGGTCAGCGAGTACAGGTCGCCTTCCGCGGCACGAGGATCCCGGACGTTGGCCCGCAGGATATCCAGCAGGGTCCGGTTCGGCTCGCCGGCGCGGAACAAAAAGCCGATCGGGATGTTGAGCCCCTCCTCGAAGACCTGCCGCCCATCGGGGCCGAAGCCCAGCCCGCCGACGTCGGCGATGTGCGAGGTGGCGGCAAACAGGGCCACGCAGACATCGCCCCGGAAGACGGGCGTCACTACCGTGAAGTCGTTCAGGTGCCCGGTGCCATGCCATGGGTCGTTGGTCAGCAGCACGTCGCCCGGCCGAAGGCTTGCCACCGGATGCCTCTGCAGGAAAAAGCCGACGCTTGCCGCCATCGCGTTGACGTGCCCGGGCGTTCCCGTTACCGCCTGGGCCAGCATGCGGCCGCGCGTGTCGAATACCCCGGCCGAAAGGTCGCCTGCCTCCCGCACCGTGGTGGAAAAAGCCGTCCGTATCAGCGTTTGCGCCTGCTCTTCGACGACCGCCAGCAGACGGTCCCAGAGTATCTGCGTGTGAATCCGGTCGAGCGCTCCGTTCCTGCTCATTCCGTTTCCTCCGGCCCCGCGATACGGGTCAACACGATCGACGCTGCAGCGTCGATCTCCGCCTGCCAGCCGGCAGCCACCACCGTGGTCGTCTGCTCCTCGGTGATCAGTGCCGGACCCACGATTCGTGCGCCCGGCGTCAACAAAGCCCGCAGGTGCACGGGCGCGTCCATGGTCTGTCCTGTCGCCGGGTCGAGCAGGGCCTGCTGGCCAGCAGGACGGGATCGGGCAGAAATGGGATCAGGTTCGATTTCACGAATTGAACCTGATCCCTTTTCCGCTATTTTCTCGCTGATCGAGAGCGTCCAGCTCAGCGCTTCGATTTCAACGCCATCGATCACCTGGCCGTAAAGCTGGCGATAGGCCTCCTCGAACAATCGCCGGAACACGTCGGCATGCCGGGGTCCATACGCTTCGACCGGAAGCGCCACGGCAATCTCGTGTCCCTGCCCGACGTAACGCATGTAGGCATGCCGACCCTCGGAGAGAGAAGCGTCGCCGTCCCCCACCCCCTGGCGGACCACGGCGAGGGCCTCTTCGTGCATCGAGTCGAAAAGCCCGTTGACCTGTTCCGGGTCCAGTGCCGACAGAGGCTGGCGGCGGCTGCGCACCACCTCGTAGGCCACCGGTGCGAGCAGGAATCCGACCGCTGAGCCGACCCCGGCTTCGGCCGGAACCACGATTCGCCGCACACCCAGTTTCTCCCCAAGCCGGGCCGCGTGGAGCGGCGCCGCTCCCCCGAAAGCCACCATGTCCCGGCTGCCGAGGTCCAACCCGAACTCGGCCGCGTGGGCGCGCGCGGCGGCGGCCATGTTTTCGTCGACCACCTCGCTGACACCCAGGGCCGCCCCCGGCAAATCCAGGCCGAGAGGATCCGCAATCCCGGCGCTCAACGCACGCTCAGCCGCGTCGCGGTCGAGTTCGAAGGCGCCGCCGGCGAACGTGTCCGGAAACACCCGGCCCAGCACGACGTCGGCATCGGTCACCGCCGGCCGGTTACCTCCGCGACCGTAGCAGGCCGGGCCCGGTTCGGAACCCGAGCTCTCCGGCCCGACCTGGATCCGCTGCAGCTTGTCCACCTGCGCAATCGAGCCACCACCGGCGCCGATTTCGACCATCTCGATGACCGGGATGCGAACCGGCAAGCCGCTGCCCTTCTTGAACCGGTACACACGATCCACCTCGAAACTGCGCGAAGCCAGGGGCTCGAAGTCATCCACCAGGCACAATTTCGCGGTGGTGCCGCCCATGTCGAAGGACAGAACCCGGCGCAGCCCGGCCGCGCGCGCGGTCTCGCGCGCCAGAATCGCGCCGCCGGCGGGACCGGACTCCACCAGCCGGATCGGGAAACGAGCCGCGGTGCCGATGGTCGTCAGGCCGCCCCCCGAGGTCATCAGCAGGAAAGGGCATTTGAAGCCAAGCGGGCGCAGTTCGCCGTCCAGGCGTTCCAGATACCGCGCCATCAGCGGCCGGATGTAGGCGTTGGCGCAGGCCGTTGAAAAGCGCTCGTACTCCCGGATTTCCGGACAAACCTCCGATGCAAGCGTGATCGAAAGCCCCGGACGGGCCGCCTGCAGGATCTCGGCGGTGCGTTCCTCGTGCCGGGGATTCATGAAGGCGTGCAGGTAGCCTATCGCGACGCTTTCAACGCCGTGTTCATCGAGAACCGGCAAGGTGGCATCCACGGTCGCTTCGTCCAACGGAATCAACACCTTGCCGTCGCGATCCAGGCGCTCTCGTACTGGCAGCCGCAGATAGCGCGGAACCAGCGGGCTCGGCCGGTCGATCATGACGTCGTACTGCTCGAAACGGTCTTCGTGCGCCATCGCCAGCGCATCCCGATGGCCCTCGGTGGTCAGCAGGGCGGTTCGCGCGCCGCTGCGCTGAATCAGGGCGTTGGTGGCCAGCGTGGTGCCGTGGATGATCAGGCCCACGTCGCGTGCCTGCAAGCCAGCCATTTCCAGCACCTGCGAGATTCCCTGCAGCACCGCCTGCCCCGGATGTTCGTAGGTTGTAAGCAGTTTCACCGTCTCGCGGCGCCTTCCGGGCCGATCCAGGACGACGTCCGTGAATGTGCCGCCGATGTCGACGGCCAGGCGTGTTTTCGCGGTGGACTCCATGGGCAGTTGCCGATCCGTTACACTCTGGAAGGCCCGGGGCCTGTACGGGCTCTAGTTTACCCAATTCCAACAGGGGGGAGATTGTGCTGTGAAGCCAGGACCCACACCTTACGACCGCCGCCCGCCCCGCCCATGCTGATCCTCCGCTCCGCCGAGGTAAGACGCCTGCTCTCCTTTCCGGACTGCATCGAGGCGATGGACCAGGCCATGCGCGCGGCCTCCCTTGGCCAGGTCGATACGCCTGAACGGACCATCGCCGTGCTGCCGGACGGCGCGAGCTATTTCTTCGTCATGCCGGGCTCGATGGCCGGCGACGGGGCCCGTGCCCCGGTTTACGGAGCCAAGTTGATTGGCCTGCACCCTTCGAACACCGCGGGAGGCATACCCGCGATACAGGGTTACGTGAGCCTTTTCGACGGCTGCTCGGGCACCCCCTCCGCTTTGGTCGACGGCGCGGAGATCACGCGCCTGCGGACCGCAGCGGCGTCCGCCCTCGCCACGCGCGAGTTGGCCCGCCCCGATGCTCGAACACACGGGATTTTCGGTGCAGGGGTCCAGGCTGCGGGCCACCTCGAGGCGATCGCCTGCGTGCGTCCCATCGAGGAAATCCGCGTCTGGGCGCGAAACGCGGAGCGAGCACGGGCCTTCGTCAAGCCATACGCCAGCTGGCCCGGACCGCGCGTGATCGCAGTGGACGACCCGTCGCTGGCGGGTGCCTGCGACGTGGTAAGCGTGGTGACCAATGCTTCGGTCCCCGTGCTTCGGGGCCGGTGGCTGAACGACGGGGCGCACATCAACCTCGTCGGGGCGCACGAAGCTCATCACCGCGAGGCGGACACCGAGGCCGTGGCGCGGGCGGCGGTCTACGTCGATTCACGCCAGGGGGCGCTCAGCGAAGCGGGAGACCTGCTGATACCCATCGGCGAAGGCAAATTCTCCCGGGACCATATCATCGGCGAGATTGGCGAGGTGTTGGAGGGCAAAGCGCCGGGGCGGCGGAACGAGACCCAGGTCACACTGTACAAGTCGCTGGGGGTCTTCGCCCAGGACCTGTTCGCCGCCGTCAGGGTGCTGGAGGCGGCGAGGCAGGCCGGCGCCGGAGAAAGCGTCGATTTTCCCTGAAACTAACACCCGGCCCGGAAGCCGCCCGTTGGGGAGAATTCCATTGCATTCCGCGATCGCGGGGAAGGGCATAACCAGAGGAAAGAACCATGATCATGACCGGCCATTCGGCATGGGTGCGTGCAAACGCGCTCTTACTTCTCTTGCTGCTGGCGCTGTCCGCGGCGGCCTCCCCCTCCAACAAATGGCGGCTGCAGTTCAGCGGCGGCGCGGACTCGGACGGAACGATTGTCCTGAAACTGACACCGGAAGGCGGCGAGGCCATCGCCACGGAGATCTTCATCAGCGATGGCACCGGCGAGAACGCCGTGGCCAAAGCCGTGGTCAAGGGGCTGAAAGCCCGGTTGCCGGGGGATATCTACCACGTCGAACGGGACGACGGTGAGGATGTGCTGATCAAGAGGCATCACGGTGAGAAAAATTTCGACGTCGAGATCATTTCCAATGCCGTCAGGGGTGTCCGCATCAATCCGGACAGGGAGTAACGGGCTGCCGCTGGGTGAGAAAGCGCCGCACACAGGGCAACCCGAGACGCTGGCCAGCGCAGCCTGTCGTGCTAGAATGCCCCGGATGAGTGCATCCATCAACAAGCCAGGGGCAACGCGCGCCAGGGACCGATTCCGAGGTCTGCTGCTTCCCGCCCTGTTGTTTCTTGCGGCCCCGGCCCTGGCCGGGCAGCCGGTTTGCGACCTTTCAAAGGCCCGAGACGTCGAACTGGAGCACAAGCTGCTGCAGTTGGCGAAAGAGCAGGGGCTTTCACGCGCTGCGGCGAGCGGCAAGCTGGCCCTGAGCCTGCTGGTCCTGTCCGATCCGGACAAGCCGCGCCTCGCGCAGATCAACGGCGACGAGATGATCTACGCCGCCAGCCTGCCCAAAATCGCGATCCTGCTGGGCGCAGCCGTGGCCATGGACGAGGGCCGGCTGAAGCCTGACTGGGCTTTGCAGCAGGACGTGCAGCGGATGATCCGCTACTCATGCAATGACTGCGCCAACCGCGTGCTGAGGCGCGTGGGCTATCAGAATGTGCTCGAAACCCTTCAGCGCCCGGAGTATGCCTTCTACGATCCGCGCCGCAATGGCGGTCTCTGGATCGGCAAGGAATACGGCCCCACGCCGGCGTACCACCGCGACCCGCTCCACGGACTGTCACATGGCGCCACGGTATACGAGGTCAGCCGGTTTTACTGCGCCCTGCAACGCGACGAACTGGTCAGCCACGAACAGGACCAGATGATGCTGGAAGCGCTCTCCAAGCCAGGCATCAAGCACAAGTTCGTCAAGGCGCTTTCATCCATCAAGGGCCTGGAGATTTTCCGCAAGTCCGGCACCTGGAAGGACTATCACGCCGACAGCGCTTTGGTCCGTGACGGCGACAAGGCTTACGTGATGGTCGCCCTGGCCCACGACCCGAAGGGGTCCAGTTGGCTTGAACGGTTGGCGCAGCCCTTGCGTCGGCTGGCCGAGGCAACCGGCAATACCACCGGCAAGAACACCCGCGCCGCATCCTCTGCCGGCCGCTGAAACCACCCGATTACCCGGCAACCGTTGGCGACCCGCCACCGGTATTCATCGCAGGCGGACAATCGCGACCAACAGTCCCGTTTCACCCTGATGATGCTCACGGTCCATTTCACGCGGACCCCGGGGAAAATGTATACACTCTCCCAATTCCGGGTGCGCGATTCACTCTGACCTTGACCGAAACGCCGAAATGAGCACGGAACCAGCCAGTCGGCACGCGGCCCCCGCGGGCATTCTGGACCGGTTGCTTGGGCTTTTTTCCGAAGTCTCTCCCGGCGAAGGCCGGCGCGCGTTCCTGATGCTTCTGAACGTATTCCTGATCCTGGTGGCTTACTACGTCATCAAGACTGTTCGCGAACCGCTGATCCTGGGCGCCGAGGTCCCGGCCTTCCTGCAGTCGATTGGCATCAAGGGTGCCGCGGAGGTCAAGACGTTTGCCGCGGCGGGGCAGGGCCTGGTGCTGATGGTCTTCATTCCTGCCTACAGCTGGCTGTCCTCGCGGGTCTCCCGCATGAAGCTGATTGTCAGCGTTACCCTTTTCTTCGTCGCG
Organism: Lysobacterales bacterium; assembly: GCA_050118555.1. Lineage (GTDB taxonomy): Bacteria > Pseudomonadota > Gammaproteobacteria > Xanthomonadales > SZUA-36 > CALKKN01. The sequence goes on along the minus strand of JASFKQ010000134.1, from coordinate 1,735 downwards.
AATATCCTGGCCTTTGCCGTTGCAGTACGCGCCGATCTTGCGTTCGTCGGCATTATTTTCTACATCTGGGTGGGCATCTTCAGTCTCTCGATCATCGCGCTGTTCTGGTCCTTCGGGAACGATATCTACACAGAGGAGGCAGGAAACCGTCTCTTTCCAGTCATCGGCCTCGGAGCGACGGTGGGAAGCCCGGTCGGAGCCTGGATCGCGAAACGACTGTTCGAGTCCCACACGAGCCCGCACCTCGTGCTCTGCCTCGCCGCGGCGCTGCTGTCACTGACCCTGGTGATTTACCTGCTGGTGAACCGAGGCGCCAGGCCTCGTCTCAATGCAGAAGGCAGGCCGATACGCGAAGAACCCCTCGGTGAGGCAAATGCTTTCTGGCTGGTGTTCGCCAACCGCTACATACTGCTTATCGCGCTGCTGCTCATACTGCTGAACGTGGTCAACACAGTCGGTGAGTACGTTCTGAGTGACCTGGTCGTTCAACGCGCTTCGGAACTCGCCACAGTGGAAGCCGGCTTCGACCGGAGCGCCTTCATCGGCTCTTTCTACGGCGGCTATTTCTTCTGGGTCAACGTCATCGCGGTACTTCTGCAGGCGTTCGTGGCTTCACGTCTGGTCAAGAGGCTGGGGCTCGCCGGCGTGCTTCTCGCGCTTCCCGTGATCGCCCTGGGGGCCTACGGGCTCATAGCCGTGGGCGCCACGCTGGCGATTGTGCGCTGGGCCAAAACGGCTGAGAATTCCACCGACTACTCGCTGATGAATACGGCCAAGCAGCTCTTGTGGCTGCCGACCACGCGCGAAGAGAAGTACAAGGCGAAACAGGCGGTGGACAGCTTTTTCGTGCGGCTCGGGGACCTGTTGGCCGCTTTCGTGGTGTTCGCCGGCACGGTCTGGCTGACGCTGGACACCAGCGGTTTCGCGTTGGTGAACCTGGGACTGATTGTCGTTTGGCTGCTGCTGGCCTGGGCGCTGGTCAGACGCAATCGTCAACTGACCTCCCGAGCGGAACCCCAGGCTCAAAACAGGCCATTGGGGACCTGACGGACAGCCGCTGTGTCAGCCTCCGGGCCGAGGGGCTGGAAGGACGGGCCTTCGTCGCTTCTCCCTACTGCACTTCAAGCCCGTTTCGCCGTTCGATCAGCTGGTGGATCTCCGTCCCCAGTTCCTGGTGATCGACGGCTGAGTTCCGGCGCAGCACATTGGAGATCACGGCGACGATGTAGTGCAGCTTCCTGCCGCCAATTTCCTGCTCGACGATGGCCACTGAATTCATGTAGTTGATCACGTTGCCCCTGTATCGGCCGCAACGGAAACCCTCCTCTTCCCTGCACCGGTACCAGGAACCCGACTTGTAGTAGACCGCTGCATTGTTCAGCGCCGGCGACGACGCGTAGCGGATACGCCTTTCCGTCACGTACAAGAGGCGCTTTATCTGCCGGCTGCTCCATGCATCCACCAGCCTACCCTGCTCCATCAACAACATCAGCTGCACCAGGCTGTGTGCGGTGGCGTAGCTCGTGCCGCCGCCGTTCACGTTCCGCTTGCCCTGCGCGGTGAAGAAGCTCCCCTGGCGAATCTGGGACAGATCCAGGCCGTTGCGCGCCACGGGCTCCCAGAAGGTCTCCCGAAACAGCTGTGTGAGCTCACCGGCCGGCGTGTCTCCGAAGAACGCCCGGATCCGGTCCTCCGGGACCGGGTACTTCCTGCCGAATCGGCGCAGGAGCATTGC
>JASFKQ010000133.1:0-10247 GCA_050118555.1 Lysobacterales bacterium | reverse complement strand
CGCGGAGGAACCCGAGTCGCCGGCGGCCGCCGTGGACGCGGAGGCTGAAACGACGGAGAACGAAGCAGCCGAGGCAGGCCAGGACCAGCTGGAACTCGTGCCGCCTTCATCGGACAGCGGACTCGACAGCACTTATGGCTTCGAGGAAAGCGAGGAAACCGGCACCGCGGGTGAGTCGGTGCAGGCCCTGCGCGAGGACCTGGCCCGCACCGAGGAGGAGCTTTACAACCAGAAGCAGCAGAACAGCTACCTGGAAGATCGCATCAAGGAACTGCAATCGCAGCTGGAGAGCGCCGAGCAGGGTAACGTAGCGGACTCGGACGCGGCGAACATGGAACAGCGCCTGCGCGAGGAGCGGCAGGTCGATCAGCAGGAGCGTGCGCGCCTTGCAGCCAACTCGGCGGCGGAAGAGCCGAACAAGCCCTGGTACAGCCGGTTCGGCCTGTGGCTGATCGGCTTGCTCGTGGTCATCGCCGCCCTCGCGGGCTGGATCATCAGCCGGCGCGGGTCCGGCTCTGGTGTGGAGGCCGCAGCAGCGAGCCCTTCGGATTCTTTGCGCGATATCAAGGACGAGGCCGAGCAGGTCCTGCGCGTGCTCGAGGAGCCCGAAGAGTCCGATACCGAAGCAGAACCGGAACCGGAGACCGAATCCGGGGCGGCGCCGGAGGCCGAAGCGGATTCGCCGGAAACGGACGAGAAGCCGGACGAGGGGGCGCCGGAGGAGGAGAAGCCCGGCAAGCCGGCCGCACCGCAGGGCGATGACGACGCGGAGTTGCTCGATGAAGAGAGCTCCGACCCGGAAATCCAGCTCGACCTGGCGCGTGCTTACATTTCGATGGGCGACAAGGAAGCGGCGCGCGTGATTCTCGAGGAAGTGCTGGCAAACGGTAGCGAAGAACAGCAGGAGGATGCTCGCAAGATGCTGGACGTACTGAAGTCATAAGAGGAAAATCGTCCGAATGCACGGCCGCGGCGGTCGCCCGCCGCGGCCTTCCTTTTTCTGGGCGGTACTTTGGATCGGAACGATGCGTTACGCCATGGGCCTCGAATACGACGGCAGCGAGTTCCTGGGCTGGCAGGTCCAGCGCCAGGAGCCCACGGTCCAGTCCTGCGTGGAATCGGCGGTATCGGCAGTGGCGGATCACGAGGTTCGGGTCACCTGCTGCGGCAGGACCGACACCGGGGTGCATGCGCTGGGGCAGGTGGCCCATTTCGACTCGGCGGCCGAACGCGCCGAGCGCAACTGGATACTGGGACTGAACAGCCATCTGCCGCGCGGCGTCAGCGTGCTCTGGATTCGCGCAGTGGACGACAGCTTCCACGCGCGTTTCAGTGCGTTCTCCCGGACCTACCGCTACGTGGTCCTGAACCGTTGGATCCGGCCCGCACTCGAGGCCAGGCGGATGAGTTGGTGTCGCCTTCCGCTGAGCGCTGATAAGATGAACGAGGCGGCGCAGGCCTTGCTGGGAGAGCACGATTTCACGTCTTTCAGGGCCGGCGCCTGCCAGGCGCGGCATGCGGTTCGCGAAATCCAGGCCATTTCCGTCCGGCGCGAAGGAGACGTAGTGATACTCGAAGTGTCCGCTAACGGCTTTCTGTACCACATGGTGCGGAACATCGCGGGCAGCCTGTTGCGGATCGGTGCGGATGAGCGCCCGGTGACCTGGATGGCGGAATTGCTGTCCGCGCGGGACCGTGACCGCGCCGCGCCGACCGCGCCCGCCGAAGGCCTGTATTTCGTCGGTGCACGGTACCCGGCGCAGTACGGGCTGCCAGACGGCGCGGCTGCTTTCCCGCGTGGTTGGGACCTGTCGTGAGTGGGGTGCGCGTCAAGATCTGCGGGATGACCCGCGAAGCGGACGTGCTGGCGGCCGTGGCGGCCGACGCCGATGCCCTGGGCTTCGTCTTCACCCCGAGGAGCAAGCGCTTCCTGGGTACGGAACGCGCCTCGGAACTGGCGGCGCTGGTGCCACCGTTCATCGTACGGGTCGCGCTGTTCATGGATCAACCGGCGGAGGAAATCGCCCGGGTGCTGGAGCAGGTCCCGGTGAACCTGCTGCAATTTCACGGTGGCGAGGACGCAGCGTTCTGCCGCCAGTTCGACCGGCCATACCTGAAGGCGGTCAGCATGGCTTCACCGGCAGCGGTCGCGGTCGCGGGCGAATCCTGGCCCGACGCCGCGGGGTTCCTGCTGGACAGCCATGCGCCCGGCGGCGCAGGCGGCACGGGCCGGACCTTCGACTGGACGGCCATCCCGGCACTGCCCAGGCCCGTGGTGCTGGCCGGAGGCCTGACGCCGGAAAACGTCGGCGAGGCCGTTGCAGCAGTCAGGCCCTGGGCTGTCGACGTGTCCAGCGGCGTCGAAGAATCACCGGGGATAAAGAGCGCAGCAAAGATGCAAAAATTCGTCAGAGAGGCAAAGCGTGAGTACTGAAACACACAGAGCAGACGCATTCACTTCCGAACCGGACGAGCAGGGCCACTTCGGCCCGTACGGCGGCACCTATGTTTCCGAGACGTTGATGCATGCCCTCGACGAACTGCGGGAAGCCTACTTTCGCTGGCGTTCCGACCCGGAATTCATCGCGCAGCTGGATGACGACCTGGCGACCTACGTGGGGCGGCCTTCGCCGATCTACTTCGCGCGGCGGCTGACCGAAATCGCGGGCGGCGCGCGCATCCTGCTCAAGCGCGAGGACCTCAACCACACCGGTGCCCACAAGATCAACAACACGGTCGGTCAGGCCTTGCTTGCGCACCACATGGGAAAGAGCCGCATCATCGCGGAAACCGGCGCGGGGCAGCACGGCGTGGCTTCGGCCACGGTTGCGGCGCGCCTGGGCAAGGAATGCGTTGTGTACATGGGCGAGCTGGACATTCACCGGCAGGCCATCAACGTGTTTCGCATGCGGCTGCTGGGGGCTGAGGTGCGCTCGGTGACGTCCGGATCGAAGACCCTGAAAGATGCGCTGAACGAGGCCATGCGCGACTGGGTGACCAACGTCGACGATACCTTCTACATCATCGGCACCGTGGCCGGACCGCACCCTTACCCGCTGATGGTGCGTGACTTCAACGCGGTGGTCGGTCGCGAGGCCAGGCGCCAGATGCTGGAGCGTTACGATGCGCTGCCCGACGCGCTGGTGGCCTGTGTTGGAGGCGGCTCCAACGCGATGGGTCTGTTCCATCCGTTCATCGGTGACCGTGAGGTGCGCCTGATCGGAGTGGAGGCCGCCGGCGAAGGCCTGCATACGGGGCACCACGCGGCATCGCTGTGCGCCGGCCGTCCGGGCGTGCTGCACGGCTGCCGCACTTACGTGATGGACGACGCGGCCGGTCAGATCGAGCACACGCATTCGGTGTCGGCCGGGCTCGATTATCCCGGTGTCGGCCCCGAGCACGCGTGGCTCAAGGACACGGGGCGCGCGGAATACGTCGGCGTGTCGGACACCGAGGCGCTGGAAGCCTTTCACAAGCTGACCCGGTCGGAAGGCATCCTTCCGGCCCTGGAAAGCAGTCACGCGGTGGCTTATGGAATGAAGCTGGCCGCCGAAATGCGCCCGGACCAGACGGTGCTCGTCAATCTTTCCGGGCGGGGGGACAAGGACGTGCAGACCGTTGCGGAACTCGAGGGAATCACGCTGTGAAAAACCGGATTGACGCTCGCTTCGAAGCGCTGGCCGAAGAAGGACGCACGGCCGTTGTGCCGTTCATCACCGCCGGTTATCCCGAACCCGGCTGGACGGTCGGGTTGATGCACAGCCTGGTGAGTGCCGGCGCGGACCTGCTGGAGCTGGGTGTGCCGTTCTCCGACCCCATGGCGGACGGACCGGTGATCCAGGTTGCCAGCGAGCGGGCCATTGCGGCGGGCGTGACGCTGCGCCGGGTGCTCGAAATGGTCGAGGCCTTCCGCCGCGACGACCCGGACACGCCGGTCGTTCTCATGGGCTACCTGAACCCGGTGGAACGCTACGGCCACGAGGCGTTCGCACGCGACGCCGGTGCGGCGGGGGTCGACGGGATCCTGCTGGTCGATTGCCCGCCGGAGGAACTGGGCGACCTGCGCCAGCATCTGGACGATCACGGTATCTTCCCGATCTGCCTGGTCGCGCCGACCACCACCGAATCACGGATGGATGCCATTGCCGCGAACGCCCGCGGCTACCTGTACTACGTGTCGTTCAAGGGCATCACCGGGGCCAACCGGCTGGACCAGGCCAGCCTCGCCGGGCCCATCGCAAAGCTGCGCGCTCACAGCGGCCTTCCGGTGGCAGTGGGTTTCGGAATCAAGGGGCCCGAGAGCGCCGCAGCCGTGGCGGACCTGGCCGACGGTGTGGTCATCGGCAGCGCCCTGATCGAAGCGCTTGACTCCGCGGAATCGGCGGCGGACGCCAGCGACCGGGCTTCCCGCTTTCTTGCGCCCATTCGTGAGGCCGTGGACAATACCCGCTCATGAGCTGGTTCCAGAAATTGATGCCGTCCCGGATACGGACGGAGGGCGGCAACAAGCGGACGGTCCCCGAGGGCCTGTGGACGAAGTGCGACTCCTGCGCGGCAGTCCTCTACCGACCCGAACTCGAGCGCAACCTGTCCGTGTGCCCCAAGTGCGCCAGTCACATGCGGATCGGCGCACGGGCTCGCCTCGAACAGTTCCTCGACCCGGGCGAAAAGCGGGAGATCGCGGCTTCGCTGGAGCCGATCGACCCACTGAAGTTCCGGGATACCAAGAAATACCGGGACCGCATCACGGCTTCCCAGAAAGCGACCGGCGAAAAAGATGCACTGATCGCGCTGGTGGGCAAGCTCGCCGGCCAGAACCTCGTGGCCTGCGCATTCGAGTTCCGTTTTATGGGCGGGTCGATGGGTTCCGTCGTCGGCGAGAAATTCGCCCGCGCGGGACAGGAGTCGCTGCGCATGAAAGTGCCCCTCGTCTGCTTCTCCGCCACCGGCGGCGCGCGCATGCAGGAAGGCCTTCTCTCGCTAATGCAGATGGCGAAAACCAGCGCGGTGCTGGCCCGCCTGGCGGAGGAGGGGATTCCCTTTGTCTCCGTACTCACCCATCCCACAACCGGTGGTGTATCGGCCAGCCTCGGAATGCTCGGCGACATCAACATCGCGGAGCCGGGCGCGCTGATCGGGTTCGCCGGGCCGCGCGTGATAGAGCAGACGGTACGCGAGAAGTTGCCGGAAGGCTTTCAGCGCAGTGAGTTCCTGCTCGAAAAGGGCGCGATCGACATGATCGTGGATCGCCGCCAGATGCGGGAGCAGGTGGCGGCGCTTCTGGGCCTGCTGACGGGCGGTCGCCCGCCCAAAACCGTCAGCGGAGAGATCGTCCCAGGCTGAGCCCGCGCCGGTGAAAGCCTCCCCGTTGCCCCGCAGCCTGGAGGGTTGGCTGGCCCTGCTGGAGGCACGCCACCCGGTTTCCATCGACCTAGGACTCGATCGTTGCGGCGAGGTCTGGCGGCGCATGGGGCGCCCGTACCCGGCCCACCGGGTCTTCGTTGTTGCGGGCACCAACGGCAAGGGTTCCACGGTCGAGACACTGTGCGCCCTCCTGACCGGCCTGGGCCGTTCGCAGGGCAGCTACACGTCGCCGCACGTCTACCGCTACAACGAACGCGTCCGCGTCAACGGCAAAGCCGCGAACGACGAGCAACTGATCGCGGCGTTCCGTAACGTCGAGCACGCTCGCGGCGACGTGAGCCTCAGCTATTTCGAGTTCGGTACGCTGGCCGCCTTCGACCTGCTGGCCCGGTGCCGTCTCGATTTTGCCGTCATGGAAGTCGGTCTGGGCGGCCGGCTTGACGCCGTCAACCTGCTGGATGCGGATTGCGCGGTCATCACCCCGATTGGGCTCGACCACCAGGAGTATCTCGGCCCCGACCGCGACAGCATCGCGCGGGAGAAGGCCGGTATCATGCGCGCCGGTCGACCGGTGATCTGCGGCGATCCGGACCCGCCAGGCGCGCTGCTTGAAGCGGCCCGGCAGGCTGAGGCGCCTCTGAAACGACTGGGCGCGGACTTTCGGGCTGAGGAGTGCGAAGGGTCCGTCCTGTTTCGCGCGGGCGCCATCGAACTTGTTTTGGCGCAGCCGGCGTTGCCGGGCCCGCACCAGGTGGACAACCTCGCAACCGCGCTCGCGGCTCTGCTGGAACTGGTTCCGGAAGCTGTGGAGCAGCGGGAAGTCCTTGACGCGTCGGTGCGGTCCGTGCGCGTGACCGGTCGCCTGGAACGCGTTTCGGCGCGGCCAGCGGTCTGGATCGATGTCGGCCACAACCCGCTGGCTGCAAGAGCGGTGGCTGGGGCGATGCGCCGGATCCTGCCCCGCGAAAGCCTGGACGCCCTCCGTTGCGTTCTCGGCATGCTGTCGGACAAGGATGCCGCCGGCGTCGCCCGCGAACTTTCCGAAGTGGTCGGCAGCTGGTACTGCGCCGGCGTGCCGGGTCCTCGCGGCCGATCTGGCCAGGCGCTGGCGGAGCGCATCGCCCCGTCACTCGCTGCGCCTGACATGCGTTGTTTCGATACCGTCGAGTCCGCGCTCGATGCCGCTTTGGCCGATTGCCCGCCGCAAGAGGGCGTGCTGGTCTTCGGCTCGTTTCGGACGGCGGCTGCCGCGGGCCGCCGCTGGATCAGCATCCCGAAAACGGAAGATCCTTCCGGCTGACGGCAGCTCGGTGCGCCGCCCGATAAACGGCCTCCGCTACCGGAGCGGGCGTCGCACTGGCGGGCACCGCGAAACCTGCGACACTAGAAACTTGTGGTGCAGGACACTAGAATCGGGGCTCCGCTTCCCGGGTACAGGTAACCTCATCCATGGATATCGCGCTCAAGCAGAGACTGGTCGGCGCCGTCGTGCTGATTGCGCTCGCAGTCATCGTGTTGCCGATGCTGCTGGGCGGGCGACCGGAATCCGGACTGCCGGAAACCCGGAAAATCGAACTCCCGCCACAACCGCCCGAGATGGACTTTGAAACCCGCCGGTTTCCGGTCGGCGAGTCGTCCGCGCGAACCCCGCGTGCGGCGACGGAATCCGAGGCGCCGGGCAAAGCGCTGCCGACGCCTGCGTCCGTACCGACGCCGCGGGAGGAGGAGCCGCAGCCGGCAGCGGATGCTGCGCCGGCCGAGGCGGCGAAGGACGGCGCCGGGGCGGAGACTGCGCTCGCGTCGACGGGGGAATCCAGAGAAGGGGCCGACGACGCCGGCGACAAGGCGCCCGACGGCGCTGCAGTGTCCGCATCGGAGCCTGTCGCGGATGCTGCGCCGCCGGTATCCACACGGTCCGGGGCAGCGCAATCCGACGATGGCCGGTACGTGGTGCAGGTTGCCAGCTTCGGGTCGATGGACAACGCCAATCGGCTGTCCGGAAGGCTTCGGGACCTGGGGTACAACGTGCTCCTGGATACCATCAAGTCCGACGTGGGAACGCTCAACCGGGTGCGCGTCGGTCCGTACGCGACCGAATCGTCGGCTAACCAGGCGGTTACCCGGCTGAGTTCGCAGATCGACGGCGTACGGCCGCGCGTGATGGACTTGCAGCCCGATCGCGCCGCCCAGGTGACCTCGCCGTCGGACCCGCTGGTGCGTTGGGTGGTACAGGTCGGCAGTTTCTCGAGCGCGACCAATGCAGATAACCTGGTCGCGCGGCTCCGCACCGAAACGCTGAGCGCATACAAGGAACAGGTCAACAGCGGTGGCTCGACGATCTACAGGGTTCGCGTGGGCCCCTTCCTGGAGCGTGACGAAGCGATCCGGGCGGAACGCCTGGTGAAGGACCGTCTTTCCCTGGATGGCGTCGTAATGAGCGACGACTGACGGACACGTCGGGGTCCGCGAATGGAATCGACCTGGATGACCTGGCCCGATTACGCCATCCTGGCCGTCATCGTGATTTCAATCCTGGTCGGCTGCCTGCGCGGATTCATTCGCGAGGTTTTCTCGCTGGCGGTCTGGCTCGCCGCATTTCTGGTCGCCTGGCGCTACGGGGGGGATGTGTCCGCCCTGATGGAGAACGCGATCGACCTGCCTTCGGCCCGCGCGGCGATGGGCTTCGCGGGCCTTTTCATTGCGGTCCTGCTGGTCGGCGGACTGTTGAACTACCTGCTCGGCCGGCTGGTCGAAAGCACCGGCCTGAGCGGAACCGACCGACTTCTGGGTGGTGTGTTCGGCGCCGCGCGCGGCCTGGCGCTGGTGGTGGCGGTGCTGCTGGTCTGCGGATTCACGCCGATCCCCGCGGATCCGTGGTGGCAGCAATCCCGCTCCATCGAGCGCCTGATGCCGCTGGTGGAATGGGCTGCGCAACTGTTGCCGGAATCCCTTGAGGAACATCTCGATTTCGATCCGTCGGCTGGCGAGGACGAAGACGCGGAGAAGGATTCGGGAACTCCGGAAGCGGAGCCGGAACAAGCGGCGAATGAATTGCCCGAGTCCGTGTCAGGCTGAGCCGAAACAGTATCCGACATAGGGGATCGGGCGTGATAGAATGCGGCGCGTCTGGACCACCGCCAAACAGTCAGGGGCTTGAGCGATGTGCGGAATCGTAGGAATCGTCGGAACCGGACCGGTCTCCCCGGCCCTGTATGACGCGTTGACCGTCCTGCAGCACCGAGGCCAGGACGCGGCGGGCATCGCAACGCTCAACGGGCAGAGAATCAAGCTGCACAAGGGCAACGGCCTGGTTCGGGATGTGTTCGAGCCCGAGCACATGAATTTGCTGACAGGTCGCGTCGGCATCGCCCACGTCCGCTATCCGACCGCCGGCATGGATGACTCCTCGGAGTCGCAACCCTTCTACGTGAACTCCCCGTTCGGTATTGCGTTCGGCCACAACGGCAACCTGATCAACACCGAGGAACTGACCGAGGAGCTTTTCGAGAGCGATCGGCGTCACCTGAATACGCAGTCGGACTCCGAGGTGTTGCTCAACGTGCTGGCGCACGAGTTGCAGAACCAGCCGGCCCGTCGCCTGTCGCCCGAGCACGTTTTCGATGCGGTGGAAGGTGTCTACCGGCGCTGCCGCGGCGCCTTTTCGTCGATCGCGCTGATCTGCGGACATGGCATTTTGGGGTTTCGCGATCCGCATGGTATCCGCCCCATGGTGCTCGGTTGCCGGGAAACCCCGAACGGCACGGAATACATACTGGCATCCGAGAGTGTCGCGCTCGATGTGCTGGGCTTCGAACTGATGCGCGATGTCGCACCCGGAGAGGCCGTGTTCATCTCACTCGACGGCGAACTGTTCTCCAGCGTCAGCACGTATCAGCAGGTGCTCACGCCCTGCATCTTCGAATTCGTCTACTTCGCCCGGCCAGACTCGCTACTGGACGACATCTCCGTCTACAAGGCCCGCCTGCGCATGGGGCAGGCGCTGGCGCGCAAGATTCTGCGAATGCGCCCTGACCACGATATCGACGTGGTGATTCCGGTGCCGGATACCAGCCGCACGGCAGCCTTGCCGCTGGCGTATGACCTGAACGTCAAATACCGGGAGGGGTTCATCAAGAACCGCTACATCGGGCGAACCTTCATCATGCCCGGGCAGAAGACGCGCAGGAAGTCGGTGCGACAGAAGCTGAACGCGATCGACCTCGAATTCCGCAAGAAGAATGTCCTCATCGTGGACGATTCGATCGTGCGGGGGACGACCTCCAAGCAGATCATCCAGATGGCCCGGGAGGCCGGCGCGCGCAAGGTCTACTTCGCCTCCGCTTCGCCACCGGTCCGCTACCCGAACATCTATGGCATCGATATGCCGGCGCCCTCCGAACTGATGGCCAGCGGACGGACGATCGAGGAAATCGAAAAGGAACTCGGAGCCGACTGGCTGATCTACCAGGATCTGCAGGACCTGGTAGAGGCATGCCGGGAAGGCAACGACCGCATCACCCAGTTCGACACCTCCTGTTTTTCCGGCGAATATGTCACCGGTGTGCAGGACGGTTACCTGGAGCGGTTGCAGCAACAGCGATCCGATGGCGCCAAGAGCGCCCGTCGCCTCGGCAATGCGGTGAAACTGGCCGGCTGAGTCGCGAAACTGGTTCGGGATAGCCGTGCGAAGGACTGTGGGAGCACCCTTGGGTGCGATTGTCTTTTCGGCCTGAAACCCCATCGCAGGCAAGCCTACTCCACCAAGCCTGCTCGCGCCTCAGCGGTGCTGCCGCCTCCAGCAATCCACGATGTGCTCGACGTCGGCCTCCTTCGGTCCCCGCGCCCACATGCCTGCGTAGTCGATGTCCTGGGAGTTCGGCGGA
>JASFKQ010000132.1:0-10325 GCA_050118555.1 Lysobacterales bacterium | reverse complement strand
GTCACCTCCGTGGCTGATACGGGAAGGCACTTGCCGGTTCGGATCAGGAACGGGACGCCTTCCCAGCGCCATGAATCGACTTCCAGCCGGAGGGCGGCAAACGTTTCGACCGTTGAATCGGGGGCGACCCCCTGCTCATCCCGGTAGCCGCGGAACTGTCCCCTCACGAGGTCGGCCGGGCGCAGCGGCCGGACCTGGCGAAAGACCTTCGCCAGTTCGTCACGGAACGCCTCGTGGTAGGTGGCGGCAGGCGGTTCCATGGCCAGGAAGCCCACCACCTGCATCAGGTGGTTCTGTACCACGTCACGGATCGCGCCCGCCTCCTCGTAGAATGCGCCGCGTCCCTTCACACCGAAATCCTCCGCCATGGTGATCTGCACGCTCTGCACGTAATGCCGGTTCCAGATGGGTTCCAGGAAGGTGTTCGCGAAGCGGAACACGAACAGGTTCTGGACCGTCTCCTTGCCCAGGAAGTGGTCGATGCGGAAAACCGAGGATTCCTCGAACACGGTGTGCAGGGTTTGGTTCAGGCTCTCCGCGGAGGCCAGGTCGCGCCCGAAGGGCTTCTCGACGATGACGCGCGCATTGTCAGCGCAGCCGGACTGGCCGAGATGCTCGATGACGACCGGGAACATGCTCGGGGGAATGGCCAGGTAATGGATCGGGCGTTGCGCGGATCCCAGTTCGTGGCGCAGCGCTTCGAAGGTCGCGCCGTCCCGATAGTCTCCGTCGACGTAGCGCAGCAGCCCGGACAGGCGGGCGAAAGCGTCTTCATCCACGCCGCCGTGCTCCTCCAGGCTGGCATGGATGCGCTGCTTCAGCTGCTCCACGTTCCAGCCGGACTTGGCGACGCCGATGACGGGTTCGGTCAGGTGCCCACGCTGGATCATTGATTGCAGCGCGGGAAAAATCTTCTTGTAAGCGAGGTCGCCCGTGGCGCCGAAGAAAACGAAGGCGTCCGAGCGCGGGCCAGTATTCATTCCGGTTTTTCTCCTTGTCGGTTCAGGTTGGCAAGCACCGCCACCGAGTAGTCGCGGCCTTCCCAGCGGTCTTCATCCGACCAGTAAAACGTGAAATCTATGCGGACACCGGCGGCGAGTTCGCGGCACGGGAGGTCGGCCAGGTGTATGCCCAGGCCGGTGTCCCGTGTCGGCAGATCCCGCACCTGCGCCCAGCCGTCGATGCTCCAGTGGACCACGGCCTTCTTGCGCAGTTCGATCCGCAGGCACTGCCCCACGGGGATGCCCTGGCACTTGTGGTTGAAGCGCCATGTGGCCAGCCGTGACTCCACCCCGTCGACCACGTAACGTTGCACGGTTTGGGGCGGTGTGTCGAACACCTTTCCATCGGACAGCGAGCGGCGCAGCTTGACGTACTCGGCATGCGCCCAGGCCAGCGGCATGGCCGAGCCGGAGGGTTGGCCGCGCAACAGCTCCTTCTCCGGAAGGTCGTCTCCGTCCCAGACCTGCTCGGGCAGCAAGCCACCTTCGTTGGCGAACCTCGCCATTACGGCCAACAGTCGTTCCGCATGGTCCTTGCGGCCCGCGGCCAGTTCATAGTGGGCGCGTTCGCCGGTCAGCAGTGGCCAGGCACGGCCGGTCCCGGTGCCGTCAAAGGGTTCGCCGTCGTCGTGCTCGCCGTAACCATCACCGTTGTAGCGCCGCCAGCCCGGGCCGGGGGGCAGGTCGACTTTGAGCAGCGCATCGATGACCTTGACCGTGTCCAGAATCCGCGGGTCGTCGGCACTCCGCAGCCCGAAGCGCACCAGCGCCAGCGCATCCGGGCTGATGATGTGCGCCGCCGCCGCCTGGCTCTGGCCTGGTGGCCGGTTCTTGATCGGCACGAATCCCTCGGCTGGTGACGCCGCTTCTGCACTCTCGGGAGGTGCGATGCGAACGTAATAGCCGTCGACTCCGTGCTCCCTCGCCAGGTCGGTGTCCGACGCGAATGTCCAGCGCTCGATGGACGCATTCCATGCATCGGCGGTCTCCTGCAAATACGCGGTCAGTTCCGGCTCGAACGATTGCGCAAAATCCGCCGCGCAAAGCAGGGCGGCGATCTCGACGGCGAGCGTAAACGGCGAGTAGCCGGGATCTTCCTCCCAGCGGTCCTGCTGGGTCACGGGCCCGTTGCAGGCGATGAATGCAACGGCCCGTCGGATCATGGGCCAGAGCCTGGCGAGATCCGCGTCCGGCAGGCAGCCTTCGCGCCGGGCCAGGTCCACCAGCAGGATGGGCAGGCCGGCCTCGTCCATCTGCACGCCGGTCCAGTAGGGGGTGCCGTCGAGCCACATGTTCTGCGGCCAGCTGCCGTCCTCGTTTTGCGTCACCGCCAGGAACCGCAACACCCGCCGGACGTCGTCCACGGCCCCGGCCGCCAGCAACCCTCCCGCGCTCTCGACCAGATCGCGCGGCCAGGCGAGATGGTAGCCGCCGAGGTCGCCATCCCCTTTCGAGAATCCCCAGGGGATGGAGAGGCTCGCGATCATGCCGCCCGGAAACCGACTGGACTGGTGGCTGCGCAGAACCGCCATCGAGGTGCGGTAGATGTCCGGAGCGTCGCCGGCTGCGCCCGGCACTGGCAGTGTAGACTGCCATTTCTTCCAACTGTCCCGGTAGCGGCGCTCTGCGGCTTCGAAGCCGTCCCACAGGCTGGCCGCGGCGCGGTGGGCCGCTTCGCGAAAGCTGCGCCCCAGGCCCAGCGCCAGCACAAAGCACCCTTCCGAACCCGCGAGGTCGATCTCGCCGGTCAGGGCGACGTTGCCGTCGCTGGCGCGCTCGTGGAACCAGGTCATGCGCCCATGCCTCATCAGATCCCGCCAGCCGTCGGACACGCCAACGAAGCCCGCAGAGGCCTGCGACCAGCCTGCGGAGCAGGCCAGCGCCAGAGCCGTGCCGTCGCGTTCGGCGAACAGCATCCGGAGGCCGCGGACTTCGCCCACCCAGGCCGTGTTGCCGGCACCGGCGTTGCCCAGGTGCGGGGCGAGCAGGGCGTAGAGCGAGTAGTCTGCGAGCGTGCCTTTCAGCGCGGTGAATCGCACCCGCTGCAGCACAACCTCGCGGGCCGGGTCCGCTATGACGTCCTTCTCGATGCGGTAGTAGCCCTGGGCGCACGTATTGGTGAGATGGAAGGCAGGTACGCCATCCGTCGTGGCGACTTCATGCCGTGCATGGCGTTTTTCCTCGGAGAAGAAATAGCTGCGGTTGGTGACGATCAGGCCGAGGTCGCGAATGCATGCCTGGTCCAGGCGCGGGTAGTACACCTCGTTCAGGATGCCGTGGCTGAGCGTGAACCACACACGTCCACCGGCCCCGGGGGCCGTCCCGACGCCGCACTTGGCGCTCGATGTCCAGCGCGGCTCGGAGCCTGGCCGCCCCGGTGCCTCCCCGGTTGCAGGGGAAGGCTCAGGAGGCATGGAAACAAGTCGTCCGCAAGAGCTGGCCTATTGCTCGACCGAGGTTTCCGATTTTGGCGTGTACTGCTTCGCTTCGTCCGGGGTGAGTTGGTAGACCTTCAGGTCCCAGTCCATCATCGAGGCATTGACCTGAAAGTAGAAACGGCCGCTCTGCTTGAACATCCGTACACCGTTTCCGGCGCTCTGCGCCTTGAGCGCGTCGCCCACGAACACCCCGGTTTCGGCGTTGTAGAGGGAAATATCCACCGCGTCGTATTCCGCGGGTTCACCGGAAACGAGCCAATCGACTATCCAGGGGGCCTGAACTTCGAATTCTTTCGTCGCGCCTTCGTCGGGACCGGAAAACTCGGCCACCAGTTCCTTCGCGTTGACGCTTTGCGAAAACAGCGCCACAGCGGCGCAGACCAGAAGCGTTCGGATGGGAACAGATTTCATGGTTTGGCCTCCTTGCGGGCGGGCCCGCGGCTCGGGGGATTCCATCCTGTGCGTTTGACTGTTGTTTTGGCCAAGAGTTTTCTTCCTCGGCCGAAGCCCGTCTCGCGGTGGTCATTTTTGCCCGGCCCCGACAGGTTCGACTTACCTCGAATCCAGGTCAGCCACGCCACTCGCCCGGCGCGTTACAATCAGATTCCGTTATGAAGAATCGAACGCGGATGGGAGGGCGCAGCCGGTGATGTCGTTCATTCTCGAGTACGCAAATGATGCGATAGCGGTGACGATCGTCCTTTGCCTGCTCGGCGGCTATCACTACTACCTTCGAAGCCTGGCGCGACGCAACCCGGCCGCGGTGCTCAGCAGCGTGGCTGCTATGGCTCGCGCCGACTGGGTCGCGACGATAATGGAGGGGCAGGGCAACGGGGTCCTGGCCATTCAGACCTTGCGCAATTCGTTCATGGCCGCGACCTTCCTTGCCTCCACGTCAATATTGTTGATCGTCGGGGTGCTGACGCTCAGCACCCAGGCGCCGTCGCTGAAAACGGCCTGGCATCATCTCAACATGGTCGGTGCGCTCAGCCCGCAGTTGTGGCTGATCAAGGTCCTGGCGCTGTTGCTGACGCTGTTTTCCGCGTTCTTCAGCTTTTCGAACGCCATCCGGATCTTCAACCACGTCGGTTACATGATCAACGCCCGAGCCGGACCCGACCACAGGCGTTTTACGCCGGCCCAGGTCGCTACGGAACTGAATCGCGGCGGGCGCTACTACAGTCTCGGCACCCGGGCATTCTACTATCTCGTGCCGCTGGTTTTCTGGTTGTTCGGCCCGACCTACATGGTGGGCTCCACGGTGTTGCTGGTGCTGGTCATGCTGCCGCAGATCGACAAGACGCCGCGGAAGATGCGGAGCGGTTGATCGCGAGCAATGCTCGGTCCTACGGCGGGCGGGGTGTTGATCGGGACCCCGTAGGACCGAACCTTGTTCGGGATATATCAGGGGCCGCCCGGTGGTTCAATCGCGAGCAAGGCTCGCTCCTACGGCGGGCGGGGGCATGGATCGCGACCACCGTAGGACCGAACCTTGTTCGGGATCGCTTGGTCCCTAGCGGTGGTTCACGAAGTACTGTGAGCCGATCGCAGTCCAGGGCTTGACCCTGGCCATGAAGTCCTTGAGCGAGGCCCAGACTTTGCCGGACATTTCATCGGCCGCCGCGGCCTCCTCGATGACCTCAGTCGACACGCGTTTGAGTTCCGCCAGCACGTCGTCGGGGAACGGCCGGAGTTCGACGCCGTGCTCCTCCACCAGGGTCTTCAATGCGTCACCGTTGCGGGCCTCGAACTCGGAGTACATGTCCATGTTGGCCGCCTTGCAGGCAACCTCCACGATGGCCTGCAGATCCACCGGCAGGGCATTGTAGGCATCGGCGTTGACGATGCCTTCGAGCGCTGTTCCCGGCTCGTGCCAGCCCGGGTAGTAGTAGTATTTCGCGGCGCGGAACAGGCCGAAGGCCAGGTCGTTCATCGGCCCCACCCACTCGGTGGCGTCGATGGTGCCGCTCTGCAGCGCGGTGAAAAGCTCGCCGCCGGCGATGTTCACCGGCGTACCACCGATACGCTTGAGCACTTCGCCGCCAAAGCCCGGGATGCGCATTTTCAGTCCCTGCAGGTCGGCGACGCTGTTGATCTCCTTGTTGAACCAGCCGCCCATCTGGGTGCCGGAGTTGCCGATCGGCCAGGGAATGACACCGAAAGGCGCATAGGCCTCGCGGTACAACTCCAGGCCGCCGCCGTGGTAGAACCAGCCGTTGATCTCGCTGCCGGTCAGCCCGAAAGGCACGCAGGAGAAGAACGGCGAGGCCGGGATCTTGCCCTTCCAGTAGTAGGCGCCGCCGTGCCCCATTTGCGCCGTGCCCCGTTCGACTGCGTCGAAGACTTCGAAGGCGGGTACGAGTTCGCCGGCGCCGTAGACCTTGACCTTGAGGCGTCCGTTGCTGAGCCTGCCGATCGTCTCGGCCAGGTAGTTGGCCCCGGTCCCGAGTCCCGGAAAGTCGCGTGGCCAGGTGGTCACCATTTTCCACTCGAAGGTTTCGGCGGAGGCCTGGGGCTGTCCGCTCGACTGGCCTTCACTGTCGGATCGGTTGCCACAGGCAGCCAGGAGTCCGGCCGTGCCGGCCAGGCCGGCAGCGCCCGCGGTCTTGACGAATTTTCTTCGGTCCATGGTTTCTCCCTCGTTCAGACGATCTTGAGTTTCCGCAGCGCGGGTGGCTCGGGCGCCAGCCAGTCCGGCTGGCGCCTCTGGTCACCCTCGCCGAGCGAAATGAAATCGAACAGCTCGCGGTCCGCGAGTTGCGACGGTGAAACATTCGCGATCGCGCGGAAGATGTTTTCGATCCGCCCGGGGTGGCGCCTTTTCCATTCGGTCAGCATTTCCTTGATGGCCTGGCGCTGCAGGTTAGGTTGTGAGCCGCAGAGATTGCACGGAATCACCGGGAAATCCCTTGCCTTCGCGTAGCGCTCGATGTCTTCCTCGCTGCAATAGGCCAGCGGCCGGATCACCACGTGAAGGCCGTCGTCCGAGAGCAGTTTGGGCGGCATGGCTTTCAGACGACCGCCGTTGAACAGGTTCAGGAACAGGGTTTCAATGATGTCGTCCCGGTGGTGGCCGAGGGCAATGCGGGTCATACCGTTTTCGCGGGCGAAGCGGTAGAGGGCGCCGCGCCGCAGCCGGGAGCAGAGCCCACAAGTCGTCTTGCCCTCGGGGATCACACGCTTCACGACGCTGTACGTATCCTGTTCGATCAGGTGAAACGGGACGCCCAGCGAGGCGGCATAGTCCGGCAGCACATTGGACGGGAACCCCGGTTGCTTCTGGTCGAGGTTGACGGCGACCAGTTCGAAGCGCACGGGCGCGCGCTGCTGCAAGGCCAGCAGCACGTCGAGCAGAGTGTAGGAATCCTTGCCGCCGGACAGGCAGACCATCACGCGGTCGCCTTCACCGATCATGTTGAAATCCGTGATGGCGCGACCCGCGTTGCGCTGCAGCCGCTTGGTCAGCTTGTTGTTCGCGTAGCGTTGTTTTTCCGCCATATTCATGAGGATGTGCGTCACCGGCGCAACAGAATACGCATTCTACGCCAATTCTGTATTATCCTTGTAACGTGAGCACCTACAGTGGAGATCCGGGCGAAATAGCCCACCGGCTCGCCGAGTTGCGCGAAGAGCATCGCGACCTTGACGAGGCGATCGCCCGCCTCTCGGAAGACCCCAGTGTCGATCAGCTCCGACTGACCCGGATGAAAAAGCGCAAGCTGAAGTTGAAGGACTGGATCGCCAACCTGGAATCCAGCCTGATCCCCGATCTCGATGCCTGAGGCATCCCCGCGTTCGTTGAGACTCATTGAAATCGCACCCAAGGGTGCTCCCACCATCTCTTAACAGTCCATCGGTGACTGCAGTCCGTTGTGGGAGCAGGCTTGCCTGCGAAGGTCGAGGCCTATCCAGATCGCCCCCCGGGGGGGCTCCCACAGATCCGTGTCAGGTGTCGGCAATCTCCTCGCGAAGCACCTGGGGGGCCACGCGCATGATGCCCTGCCGGATTTCCTTGCTGAGGATGAAGGTGGCATCGTCGCTGATTTTCTGCAGGACTTCGGTGAATTCGAGCTTTTCGTCCCGGTTCGTGGTCAGCACCCTGCTCTCTCGCAGCAGGGATATGAACTGGCGGAAGAGGGTACGGTCGGAAAACTCCGGCGCCGCGAACTCGTTCGTCTCCGAGATGCGCTGCGCCGTCAGGAAACACAGCCGTTCCAGTTCGATGCGCGTCAGGGTGCCCGAGCCGTTCTTGGCGAGGATCGCAATGGTGATGTAGTAGCGTTCGAAGGTCTGGATCAGGGCGTTGCCCATCACCCTGAGTTGCAGATCCTCGCGCGTGCCCCCGGGGGGCCGCTCCAGCAGGCCATCGCCTTTGTCGGCCAGCAGGCCACGCGACACGAGCCACTCCACGTGGCTGTCGACAGCGGTCACGAAGCCCTCTTCATCCCAGGGTAGGAACAGCTCCGCTTTCAGGAAGGGATAAACCGCGAGTGCGATGCGCCTGAGCTGGCGGGTTTCGATGCGCGGCGTGTTGAGAAAACAGCCCGCGGCCAGCGACGGTACCGCGAGCAGGTGCGAGATGTTGTTGCGGTAATACGCCAGCAGGACGGACTGCTCCGGCACCACGGCAATGACGTCGCCCAGAGGGTGGCTGCGGCGTTCGAGCACGCCCAGTGCGATCCCGTAGTCGATGATTTCCTGCGGCGACTTGTCTGTGTGGGTCACCCGGTCCGAGTAGCTGCAGCGCTCGAGCATGTCGAGCGACAGCGACAGCTGTTCGATCAATTCCTCGCTGCCCATGGCCAGTTTGCGCGTGGTCAGCAGCGTGGCGGCCAGCAGGTTGATCGGGTTGACGTGAGTCGCCTGGTTGATGCCGCGCATGATCTGCAGGCCAAGGTCTTCGACCAGTGTGCCCAGCCACGAGGGCTTTTCTTCCTGCGGCGTCGACCGCTCGCGCCAGCCCGGGTCGTGCCGGTCGAGCAGCGCGTCGAGGAACACCGGCTCGGCGAAGCTGACGTGCACCTTGCCGTAGCGTTGCCTGAGCACTTTGTAAACCTTGAGCAGGTCGCCCCAAGATTCATTCTTCTTCTTTTTTCCGGACAACTCCGCGATGTAGCTCTTGCCCTCCACCAGACGCTCGTACCCAACGTAAATGGGCTGGAACATGATCGGCCGTGTGGGCGCCCGCAGGTAGCTGCGCACCGTCATCGAAAGCATGCCCGCCTTGGGCTGCAGCAGTCGGCCAGTGCGACTGCGTGTGCCCTCGATGAAGTACTCGATAGCGGTGCCGTTGGCGAGGATGCGGGCAAGATATTCGTGGAATACGGCTGAGTAGAGCTTCTGCGACCGGAAGCTGCGACGCAGGAAGAACGCGCCGCCCTTGCGCAGGAAGCGCCCCAGGACCGGTAAATTGAGGTTGACCCCGGCGGCCACGTGCGGCGGCACCAATCCGTTGTGGTAGACGAAGTACGAAACCAGCAGGTAATCGATGTGGCTGCGGTGGCAGGGGACGTAGATGATCTCGTAGTCCGGGGCCACCTGCTGGAAACCCCGGAAATGCACCAGGTCCACGCCGTCGTAGATGCGGTTCCAGAACCAGGTGAGCGCAAAGGACGCCACCCGCACGAAACCGTAGGAATAGTCCGCGGCGATCTCGAACGCATACTTGCGCGCCTGCTTCCAGGCTTTCTGTTCGCTGGACTTGTCGCGCCGGGCCTGTTCGGCGATGGCCTCGGTCACGGGCTCACTGCCCAGGACGTCTTCGACCACTGTGCGGCGGTGTGACAGGTCCGGACCGATTGCCGCTGCGCGCACGCGCTGGAAGTGTACGCGCAGGATGCGGGCTGCCTTGCGCAGACTTCTGGAGGTGCCCAGTCCTTCGTCCGCCAGGCTGCGCAGCGAAACCGGGTCGCTGAACTGGATCATGGTGTGGCGGCCATTGACCAGTGAGTTCAGAAAGCGCCAGACGCGGCCACCGATATCCCAGGATTCGGTGAAGAAGATCTTGGTCAGCCCGGTTTCCTTGTCCGGCGCGCGGCCGATCAACACGGTGACGGGCACCAGGTGGATATCCTCTACCCGGTTTTCGCAGACGTTTTCGACCAGCCGTTTCAGGGTATCGGAGTGGCGGCGAACCTCGGTACGCCGGATGATCAGCCCCTTCTTGCGGCGCAAAGCCAGATAAGACCGTGGTTCGACGCCTGCCGCCGTGGGCATTGGCCACAGCGGTCGGGGCAGGCCGTGCTGCTCGCAGGCACGGTCGAGAATCAGAAGGCTGGTCAGCGCGTAGGAGTCGATCACGTAGCAGATCGGTTTGCTGCGATCGAGTTCGAGGTCCTCGAACGGCTGGGGCAGGACCTTGGCGCGCACCCAGAGATGGAGCATGGCCCGCAGCAGCCTGAACCAGGACATCCTGAGCCGGGCGAAGAAACCGAATGTGGTGTCAGCGGAATTCATGGTCGGCGGGTCATTCTAACCCGCATAGCGCACCAGCCGGAATCGGCGCGGTTTCAGGGCAATTGAAACCTGCTGGACATTCGACGCTCATTGGGCAAGATCTGGAGCGCACGATTTGTCCCAGCGCCGACTCCTATCCTGCCCCTGGCTGGTCCATGCACGCCTGGACTTGGGCTTCCTTCGACCCGTAGCTGAGGCTACGGGCCTCAGTCCAGCCCGGCGCCCAGCCGCACCTGTCCTGCGCCATCATCCAGGATGCTGGCGCACTATGCGGGTTGACCCGCATAGCGCACCAGCCGGAATCGGCGCGGTTTCAGGGCAATTGAAACCTGCTGGACATCCGATGCTCATTGGGCAAGATCTGGAGCGCACGATTTGTCCCAGCGCCGGAGACTCAAGGCGCCCCGGGAGCGCGCAAAAAAAATCCGGG
>JASFKQ010000131.1:0-10355 GCA_050118555.1 Lysobacterales bacterium | reverse complement strand
GGCGTCGGCGGAGCTTGCAACGAGTGGAGCCGCATTCGGGGCCTCTGGTTCGAAAATCTGAATTCGTGCGAGAACAGGAACGGCAAGCTGCGAATTCGCAAATCTTCCTCCCCGGGAATTGACACCCCCGGAGCGAGTTCTCCTAAACTGATGGGCAGGAGAACTCCACATGGCAACTCGAGAACGCTATTCACCCTGGCAGAACGCACGCATCCTGACCCGAAAGGAAGGCTACCCGGCGCGTTACGCGCAGCCGGTCACCAGGCCGGGCTCATGAAAATCGGCGTCAAAAGGGTTTACGACAAGCCGGATCCCGCCGATGGAAAGCGGATTCTGGTCGATCGGCTCTGGCCGCGAGGTCTGTCAAAGGAAGGAGCCAAAATCGACCACTGGCTCAGGTCCGTGGCGCCTTCCAATGACCTTCGAAAGTGGTACCAGCACGATCCTGCGAAATGGGCCGAGTTCAAAAAGCGGTATTTTGCCGAGCTCCGTGAAAACGCGAGCGCGGTCGATGAACTGGCCGGCCATCTCAGACAGGGCAAGGTGACCTTCCTCTACTCATCCAGGGAACAGCAGTACAACAACGCAGTCGCGCTGAGGGTCTATCTGGAAAACGTGTCCGGGTGCGAAGATAGCCCGGCTGATGCGGCGGATGGCTGATAAACGCCTTCGGTCGATAGATCGCCGGCCGCGCTCGAGGCCCGGCTCAGACTCCGGGTCGGGCGCGACGTTACGGGCGAGCCTTTGAGGTCGCAAGAGCAAACGAGGTCCGGGTTCGGAGGATAACTGTGAGGTCAGCTTCATGAAAACGGTCGTCCTGGTGGTCAGCGTGGCGGGTGTACTGCTCGGCGGGCTGTGGTCGCTGCAGGGGCTGGGGCTCGTGACGGTCCAGCCAATCCTTTGTTTCGCTGACTGTGAGCCTGTTCAGGGCCCGTCTCCGACGTGGGCCATTATTGGATTTATTGTGGTGACGGCTGGCATGTTCGGGATTTTTCGTTCACTGAGACCCCGGGGGCGGAGGTAAATGCGCAAGCTGAACGTGTCGATGCGTGGTTACCCGGGACAGGTAACCACACCGCTGGCTCACAATTGCCGTTGCAGCCAACGGACGGACGCAATCCGGCTTTGCCTTCTCGATGGCAACCCTGGCCGCTGCTGAGCCCGGAATCATCAGGCATAAGGCATGAGTTCAGATATCTTCATTCGCATGCTCGAGGCCACGGACGCAGCGATTCTCGATCGTGTGGCGCCTGGCGTTTTCGACCATGAAATCGATCCGCAATGGACCGCTGAGTTCCTGTCCGATCCGCGTCACCATATGGCCGTTGCGCTCAGGGAAAACGAGGTTGTCGGTATGGCGTCTGCCGTCCACTACGTTCATCCGGACAAAGCGCCCGAGTTGTGGGTCAATGAGGTCGGAGTTGCTCCTGCCCTTCGGAGCAAGGGCATAGGACGCCGCCTTCTTCATGCATTGTTTGAGCGCGGCCGATCGCTCGGCTGTCGGGAGGCTTGGCTGGGATCTGCCCCGGGCAACGCGGCCGCCCATCGGCTTTTTTCAGGGGTCGGGGGAAAAGAAAGAGCCATGATCCAGTTTACGTTTGATCTGGACGAAGGGCGGTAAAGGCAGTCGGGACGAATCGATGCACACAAAGAAACTGATTGTTTCCGCGATTCAGCCGGATGTCAGCGCCAGCGGCAGTATCGGCGACAATCTTCATAGCGTTGAAGGCTTCGTCAAGGAGGCAAAAGCAAAGGGCGCCGAGCTCATCCTTCTGCCGGAATTCCTGCCAACGGGGTATTGCCTGGAACCCTCCATATGGGGGATGGCGGAACCGGAAAATGGCGAGACTGCCAGGTGGCTGTCATCGCAAGCCTCGGAAAACGGCGTATGGATAGGAACGAGTTTTCTCGAGGCCGATGGAAAAGACTTCTTTAATACCTTCGTTCTGGTTAGTCCTGAGGGTCAGGAGGTAGTACGGACCAGAAAAAGCGTCCCAGCAGCCAGTGAAAGATATTTCTTCAAGGGGGACAAAGGTACGAGGTACGTCGATACCCGATTCGGAAGAATTGGGATCAGCATCTGCTACGAAGCCTTGTTATCTTCAACGTTGGCTGACCTCAGGAAAAATGAGGTCGACCTGGTTCTGATGCCGATGTCCGCACCGGTTCCCACACTGAATGCCCCCCTCAGGCAAAAAGACCTGGACGACTACACAGACACGATCCGGAACCTGGCCCCGACTGTATCGAAAGAGCTCGGAGTTCCCTCTGTCATGGCAAACAAGGTGGGTGCCTGGAAAACGAATTCGCCCTGGCCGCTACCTACGGAACATTCTCATTTCCCGGGATTGAGTGTCATTTGTGATGCCGGAGGCAGGGAACTGACCAGAATTGAAGGCCAGGACGGCGTAATCCTATCGGAAATTGAATTGGACACGGCCAGGAGGAAGCCGGAACTACCCCGTGCGAGGGGTAAATGGGCGCGTCCGGTGCCAAAAGTATTCAAGCTGCTGATCGTAGGTGAAATCCTTGGCGCCATTTCCTACTTTTTCAGTCGTGCCAGAAAACAGGCGGCAATCAAAGTGTCAGGTAAATCTCCGAGGTGAAAGCGGTGCTGACAGCAACTCCTGGCTGACCCGAACGGTTCCACCCTGGAATTTTCTGAAAAAACCGCCTAGGTTTAGCTTACGAGGTCTATTTCCGATGGGTATGCGCAATCTCCCCTGTCCGGGTACATTCAGTCGCTCGGCCTGCCTGACGATACCGTGCTACGAGTCATTCAGGCGGAACGCCCGTCGTCCAGACATACCTCCTTTCACACCTTAGCCGCAAAGGCGCTACCGGGACGTAGCTATGAGCCTATTCTACAAATTCCAGTATCTCGTCGGCATGAAGCCGTGGGAGCAGATGCCATCACTTCCGATAGGGGAGCAGGCCGTTGCGCTGCTCGACCAGGAAACACATAAGCGGGAACCCCCGTATGGGCGCGCGCTCGATCTCGGATGCGGCAGCGGGATCTGGTCGATTCGCCTGGCTCGGCGCGGTTGGGACGTAACCGGCGTAGACATCGTGCCGAAGGCGGTGCGTGCGGCTCGCGAACGGGCCAAGCGGGCCGGCGTGGAAGGCCGGTTCGTTGACGGGAGCATGACCGCGCTTGCCGCCGCAGGCATAGCCCCGGAATTTGACCTGTTCCTCGATTTCGGCGCGGTGCACGGCCTCCCGCCGGAGCAGGTGCGGGCGGTGGGCCATGAGGTCACGGCGTTGGCAGCCGAAGACGCGACGCTTCTGATGTACGCGTTCTCGCCTGGCCACAGGGGGCCGGTGCCGCGAGGGATCGATGGGGAGGAAATCGAACAGGCTTATGAGGGGTGGACGATCACCCACGAGGAGCCATTCGATTTGGCTCGGGCCCCTCGTTATGTACAGAAGGCCCGGCCACGCTTCTTTCGCCTCCGCCGTGAGAGAGCCTGACGGCGCCTCGGCGGCAATATTGCGCCGGGCCGACCAGCTTTTCCGGGACCTGAACCGAGTTTGGAACTGAACCGAAGGCGTCGCAGTCTTACGGAATGCTCCCGTCCGCGATGCCCCTGAAACCCGATGCGGCAGGTGGCGGTGCCCTGGGCTGGATACGTCAGCCAGGAAAGCGGTTACAGACAGATTCTTCGGAGATTCGAGCATGAGTGATATGGCGTTTGCGTCCAATGACACTGCGGCGTGGGAGGAACAGATAAGGACCCTGGAGGAGGAGGCGCGCAGGGCTTTTCTCGCCGCGGACCTGCCGGTGCTCGATGCGCTGTGGTCCGATCGTTACGCGGTGAATTCGCCGCTTCAGCAGGTACTCGAGAAGCAGAGGCTGCTGGAACTGTTGCGCTCCGGAAAAATTCGACACAGCGCGTATACGACCGAGACGGAGTACCTGGGACGGCACGGAGATATCGTGGTGGTCATGGGGCACGACCGCGTTGCAGACCCGCCGGATGGCGTGATATCCGACCGGCGTTACACGAATATCTGGCAGTTGCAGGAGGGAACCTGGCGCTCCATCGCGCGGCACGCGCACGTGGTCGCCCGCACGCCTGCATCCTGATGCCCGATCGGCAGGGCCACGATGGCTCCGGCGAACCGATTGAACTTGATCTTTGGGAGGTCCTGGCATGCCAAAGCTGATTATTCTCCGGATTGCCCTGGTGACGGCGGCGGTGGCCGCTCTCACGGCCGGCACCTGCGTGTCGGCCGACGCGGGATACGTTCCCGGCCTGGGCGAATTCATGACGGCCACGCAGATGCGCCACGCCAAATTGTGGTTGGCCGGCAAGGCTGAAAACTGGGCGCTGGCCGCTTATGAACTCGACGAAATCCAGGAAGGATTCAATAACATCGTCAAGTATCACCCGGTCCACGAAGGCAGCCCGGTGCCGGTCCGGGACATACTCCCGGAACTCACCGGCCCGCCCCTGGCGGAGCTGCGTTCCGCGGTCGCCTCCGGGGACGAGGCGGCATTCGAACGGGGCTTCGACGCACTGACGGCAGCCTGCAATGCCTGTCACCGAGCGGAGAATTTCGGTTTCAACGTCATCAGACGCCCGAACGGCAATCCGTATCCCAACCAGGATTTCTCACCGCGGCAGCCGGAGTCCGCGTCCGGGGCGGAACCGAACTAGGGGCACTGCGAACCTTCGCATTTGCCGACACTCGAACGTTTATCAGCGGGCGGATACCACCCGCCCCTGAAGACGAAATCATGCACCTCGTGCAAGGAGGCTTATCGTGGCAGTGATACTCTTTGTCCGCGTCAAGTCGGATTTGGCGCCGGAAGAGCTCGATCGCCGCATGAAGGAACGTCGCCCCCGTTTCCGGGAAGTGCCCGGGTTGCTGCAGAAGATTTATGGCCGTGACGAAAGCTCGGGCGACGTGTGCGGCGTGTACTTTTTCGAGGATCGGGCTTCGCTCGCCGCGTTCCGCGACACCGAACTTGCGAAGTCGATACCGGATGCCTACGAGGCAATCGAGGTTCGGCGTGAAGCGTACGAAGTGCTGTGCCCCCTGTACGCGGACCGTGGTCCGGTGATGGGCTGATCAGTTTGTTGGGATCTCCGGGCGATCCTGCGGGGCGCCCGCCACGACCCTGATTTCTTCTCTGGTCCTGTGCGTGGAGACCTTTGTCGGCTTTATTTTCAGTTCGCGTATCGTCAACGCGATCGGCCAGGACGTTCTCGGCATCGTCACTTGCCTGATATCCTTATTCCGGCGGCCATCGGGGCACGGATGTTCATTGCCGGCGTGAACTCCGCCCTTGTGTTCGAGCAGGCAAGGTAGGGACTTGCGGTATGGGAAAGCCGGCGTCAAAACGATGAATTGAGGTGAGCATGGATAAGACCGATGACCCGATCGTAGCCTCGGAGGCGGCGCGCAGAACCGTCAAGTCCCTGTATCCCGAGCCTTTCGCGTCGCGAATGGCTTTGCGGGAAAAGCGGCCACTCGGGGACCTGTTCGGACTTGCCAACTTCGGAGTGAACCACACCACAATCAAACCGGGTGGCATGTCGGCATTGAGGCACGCACACACGACGCAGGATGAATTCGTCTACGTGATATCCGGAAAGCCGACGTTGGTGACCGACGCCCGCGAGTTCGATCTTGGCCCGGGCATGTGCGTCGGATTCAGGGCGGGGAACGGAGTTGCCCACCATCTGCTGAACCGGACAGATTCCGACGTCACCTACCTGGAGATTGGCGATCGATCAGAGGATGATCGCGTTTCCTACCCGGATGACGATCTTCGGGCGGAGTTGGACAAGGACGGGCGCTGGTGCTTTCTGCATAAAGACGGAACGTCGTATTGAAGTCGACGCTCGATCTGGCCCGTCACGAGATGACAGCAGCTTGACGGCACGCCCATTCGGGCGGCCAGGGAGGATTTCGGGATGTTCAGGAGCGTGCTTCTATCGATGGTGCTTGCCGTCGCAATATTGCCACCGGCCCAGGCCGACGACGCGGGCGCGCAAGAGGCCGGCGTCGCCGCTGCCAGGAACTGGCTGGACCTCGTGGACCGGCACCAATACGCGGCGAGCTGGCAGGAAGCCGCCGCGTACTTCAAGAACGCCGTCGCACAACAGGAATGGGCGAAGACATTGGAAGCGGCGCGCACGCCGCTGGGCGGCGTCGTTTCGAGAACACTGGACAGTGCGGTCTATCAGACCAGCCTGCCTGGCGCCCCCGACGGCGATTACGTGATCGTGCAGTTCCGCACCGAATTTGAACACAAGAAGGAATCCGTCGAGACCGTCGTTCCCATGAAAGAGCAAGACGGTTCCTGGCGGGTCTCGGGCTACTTCATCAGGTAGCGCCGGGGAGCGCTCGTCCCGTAAATGTCGGTGCTCCCTGCGCTGGGGCCGCCTTACGGGCTGGCGGACAGGCATGTTATTCTCAAAACCCGTTTTCACACTTTCGAGTTCTGACGGGCCTTGCAAAGGCGGGCCCGGGGTAACCTCTACCGCCGGTTCCGTTTTCGCAATTCCCCCAGGGACCACGAGAACATGGAGCAAGCAATGCCATTTGTAGAAGTCAAAGTATTCGAAGACGAACTGACCGCGCACCAGAAAGTGGAGCTCATCGAAAAAATTACCGATGCCGTCACAGACGTCACCAGTGAGAAGCTGCGGGACGTGACCTGGGTGATCCTCAGCGAGGTCAAGAGCGGAAGCTGGGGTGTCGGCGGCAACGCTTTGGGGCTCGAAGACGTCAAGAAGATCATCAACGGCTGACACCGCGCCACCACAAGTTGGAGAGTGCCATGCATACCGGATCCTGCCTTTGCCGCGCGGTGACGTTCAGAGTAGACGCTGACCTGCGGCCGCCCGATGCCTGCCACTGCACGCAGTGCCGCAAGACCTCGGGCCATTTTTGGGCTTCGACCGACGTGAAGCGCAGCGACCTGGAGATAGACGGCAGCGAAAATCTCAGCTGGTTCCAGTCGTCAGCGGAAGTGCGCAGGGGATTCTGTTCCCGCTGTGGCTCCTCGCTGTTCTGGGACCCGACAGGTAAGGACGTCGTGGCTGTCGCCATGGGCGCCTTCGAAGGACCCACGAACACGCACCTCGCCATTCACATCTTCGTGGCGGACAAGGGCGACTACTACGAAATCGCTGACGGCTTGCCGCAGCACCGCATTGAATGACGCGCTGAACTGTCCTGGAGCACGGGAAGGCCATGAACCGCTTCGTCGATCTCAGCCACACGGTGGAAGATGGCCTGATCACATACAAGGGCTTGCCAGCGCCGGTCATCTGCGATTACCTCAGCCGCGAGGCCTCCAGAGCGTTGTACGATGAAGGCACCAGCTTTCAAATCGGCAAGATCGAGATGGTGGCCAATACCGGCACCTACATCGACTCGCCTTTCCATCGCTATGAAGACGGCAAGGATCTGTCCGAGCTTCCGCTGCGCTCCATAGCCGGGGTCGAGGGCGTCATTATCCGGGCGCAATGCGTGGGGCCTGCCCTCGACGAATCGCTGTTCCGCGGCGCCGACATCGAAGGAAAGGCAGTCCTGGTCGATACCGGCTGGAGCCGGTACTGGAACACCGATCAGTACTTCGAAGGCCACACGTTCCTGACCGGAGCCGCCGCCGTCTTTTTGAGGGACAGCGGTGCGCGTATCGTCGGCATCGATTCCTGCAATATCGACGACACCTCGGGCGGAGCACGGCCCGTCCACAGCATCCTGCTGGGGGCCGATATCCCGATCGTCGAACACATGTGCAACCTGGACAAGCTGCCGGATACCGGGTTCAGGCTCTATGCCGTACCTGCGAAGGTCAAAGCATTCGGCACCTTCCCGGTTCGTGCGTTCGCGGTACTGGACAATCTGCCAGACAAGGAGGGCCGCCCGTGACCCGTTTACCCCGAGGCGTGGATCACCTGATCTATGCGGTTCCCGATCTCGACGCCGGGATGGACAGCGTGCAGGCCCTGCTGGGCGCGCGTCCGGCGGTGGGCGGCCGACACGCGAACTACGGCACCCGTAACGCGTTGCTGTCGCTGGGTGCAGCTACCTACCTCGAAATCATGGCTCCCGACCCGGAGCTCAGCTCGCCGCCAAAGGGGCGTCTGTTCGGCCTGGATAATCCAGTAAAGGCGCGCCTGGCTGCGTGGATTCTGCGTGAGGAGGCAATCGAGTCGCTGGCTGCGCGGGCGAATGCAGCCGGTCTGGGCCTGGGCGAGCCCACGCCGGGCAGCCGCGAACGGCCGGATGGGACCGTGCTCACGTGGAAACTGACCGATCCCTACGCGACGCGCATGGGTGGCGCCCTGCCGTTCCTGATCGCCTGGGGCGACACGCCCCACCCGGCGACCCAGGCGCCCAGGGCTGGAACGCTGGCCGGAATGCGGATCGAGCACCCCGAGCCCGGGGTGGTTCGCGCGGCGCTTCGGGTTCTGGGCGTTGAAATGGATGTGGAGAAGGGCTCGGACCCGAGATTGGTCGCCACCATCGACACGGGATCCCGGATGGTTGAAATCGCCTGAGCCGATCAAGGCTTCCGGAAAGGCACCAGGGAGGAAGGCCGAATGGCGTCAGATCTGGAGTTCGTCGAATTCGTATGCGGCCAGATGCAGGACGCGGGTGTCGTTTCTTTTCGCAAGATGTTCGGCGAGTACGCGGTGTACTGCGAGGGCAAGGTTATCGCCCTGATTTGCGATAACCGGCTGTTCATCAAGCCCACGGCATCTGGCAGGGAGTTCATCGGCGAGGTGGTCGAGGCGCCGCCGTATCCCGGCGCCCGGCCGTCGTTCCTGGTCGAGGAGCAGATCGAAGACCGGGAGTGGCTCGGCGAACTCGTCCGCCGCACCGAGCGCGAATTGCCGGCGCCGCGGCCCAGGGCAAAACGCAGGGCCGGTCGAAAGTAATCATGAGCGCTGACCCGAGGGCCCTGATCGCCCATGCTCCGATGAGTCAGTTGCAGGTTGTCGCGGTCACCATGTGCATCCTGCTGACGGCGCTGGACGGCTTCGATGTGCTCTCGATCAGTTTTGCGGCGCCGGGCATAGCGGCCGAATGGGGCATTGATCGGGCCGCACTGGGTGTCGTGTTGTCCATGGAACTGATTGGCATGGCCGTGGGCTCGATACTGATCGGCGGCCTGGCGGACCGTGTGGGACGCCGTCCCAGCATCCTCGGCGCCCTGGTGCTGATGACGGCCGGCATGATGCTGGCCGCCTTTGCCAGGAACGTATACGAACTTTCTGCATACCGGCTGGCAACCGGCCTGGGCATCGGTGGGATGCTTGCCTGCACCAGCGCGATGGCGGCTGAGTTCTCCAACCTCCGGCGCAGGAACCTGGCCGTCATCCTTATGGCCGGTGGTTACCCGCTGGGCGTCATTCTGGGCGGCAGCGTCGCGTCCTGGCTGCTGGCCTCGTTCAGCTGGCGTTCGGTATTCGTGCTCGGCGGGCTGGTCACTGCTGTGTTCATCCCCCTGACGCTGTGGCTGTTGCCGGAGTCGATCGAGCACTTGCTGCAGCGGCGGCCGGCCGGCGCCCTCCGGCGCATCAACAGGACGCTGCGTCGCATGGGGCATGAAGGCGCCAGCGCCTTGTCCGAAGCACAGGAAAGTGCGCCGCGGCCCGGGCTGGCAGCGCTGTTTTCGGGGCCGATGGCGCGAACCACCCTGCTGCTCACTGCTGCCTACTTCGCACACATCATGACCTTCTACTTCATCATCAAGTGGATTCCCAAGCTGGTCGTCGACATGGGGTATTCCGCCTCGATGGCGGGCGGCGTGTTGGTGTGGGCGAACGTGGGCGGGATTGCCGGCTGCGTATTGATCGGCCTGTTGGCCCTGCGCTACGCGGTGAAGGGACTGGTCATCCTCGAACTGCTCCTCGGGGCGGTGATGGTGTATCTCTTCGGTCTGGGCCAGAGCGGCCTCACCGGACTGTCGGTCATGGCGGCGGCGGCCGGATTCTTCACCAATGCCGCCGTGGTGGGTCTGTACGCATTATTTGCCCAGTCCTTTCCGACGGAGCTTCGCGCCGGCGGCACCGGCTTTGTGATCGGCGTCGGGCGCGGCGGTTCGGCCCTGGGCCCGATTGTCGCTGGTTTCCTGTTCGCAGCCGGCGCAGGGCTTTCCACCGTCGCCTTGCTGATGGCTCTTGGCTCTCTCCTTGCAGCGGTGGCGCTTCTCGGTCTGAGGGTGCCTCATACCGGCAGTTGAGTCATGGATCAAGCGGTGCATGCGCCTGCCGTTCGCCTTCCGTTTTTCAATATACTGACCTCCGGCCGGTTGCCTGAACCTGGGCGGGTTGGTTAGCCTGATTCCTGCTCGTGTCATTGCTGAGCCAGGCTGCGGAGTCTGG
>JASFKQ010000130.1:0-10396 GCA_050118555.1 Lysobacterales bacterium | reverse complement strand
ATTCGCGTGTCATGTGTAATACGGTCGACCAGGGGTTCTACACGCTTTCCCTGGGGCCATATGGGTCAACGCCCAGTTCCGGCAACCTCATCCGCGGCAATCGGGTTACGAACAGCTACCTGGGAATTGGCCTGTTTGGTGGGGGCACGCCGGAAGATGGTCTCATCTTCCCACAGTCGATGGACAACTTGGTACACGCAAACATTTCACAGGGAAACTGGCTCGCAGACGTCGTTGAAGTGCTTTACGACGTGAATACGTATGACATTTTCCTGGACCCCGGTGTTTCCTGTATGAACACTTGGAAAAACAATCAGTTCGACTGGTCGGTCGGGCCGCCCGGATGCATCGGCGAACCCGTGGACCTCGATGAAATTTGCGCTATGGAAGAGGATGACGACTGAACGTCCTACTGAACGGGGACTCAGTTCAAACCGGCCGCGATCGCGGCCGGTTTTCGTAACCGACTAAAGAATTGGCTGCTGCCAGCGGATGTAGAAAAAACGTCCGCGACCGTCGTGAAAGGGCTCGAGCGCTCCATAATTCAATGGCGGGTCACGGTTGGCGACGTTATTGCAGCCAATGCGTAGAATTGCGTTTTTCAGCTTTACGAATACATGCTTGTATTGCAGATCCACCGTCGTATGGTCAGAAATAATCATCGGCTGATCGGTCCACTCCCCATCCACGTAGAGGTTCGTATGGTTGGTGTAGTGGCCGGTATAGTGAACATTCAACGCGGCTCCGAGTGGTCCTTTGTCCCAGTTGAGATTGATGTTGGCGCGGTTGCGCGGCACTGCTATACCCCAGTGCCGGCCGGCAAAGTTTTGATTCACGATGCCGCTGTCCAGCGACCCGGTGAATGTCCACTGGTCGATATAGCTGTGCATTAGCGAGACACGGAAATCTCCCACAGTTTTGCTTGTCCATGCGTATCGGACCGTTGTGTCAAAACCGCGCGTTTGCAGGGACTCGGCATTGAACCAACTCTCGTATAGCTGAAGAATCTTCCCGGGTGTTCCATCGGGTTCGGTTGGAGCACGGACGACGCCATGATCGCCCTTTTCGTTCAGTACATGCTGAACGTCCAGATACTCGATGCGCTTGTCGTGCTGAAACTTCCAGAAATCCAGTTGGAACTCAAACCCGGGCAGGCTGTCGGGTGTCCACAACATCCCCACAAACCAGGATTCACCCTCCTCCGGATCGAGATCTGGATTACCACCCCATTGGATCGGGTAGGTCCATTCCTCGCAGTCTTCCGCCAGGCCGGTAGCCTCGCAACGTGCCACATCCCGATACCACCATGAGCTCTGTTGCTGTGGCAGGTACAGTTCGTAGAAGGAAGGTGGCTTGAACGAAGTGCTCCAGGACGCCCGCAGCATCAGGTCCTTCAGTGGCTGCCAGCGAAGAGCGATCTTCGGGTTGGTAGTGGACCCGAAATCGGAATAGTCCTCGTAACGTAAGGCCACCTGGGCCTCCAGGCTTTCAAGCAGCGGCAGATCCAACTCGACATATGCGGCCTCGATGTCGCGTTTGGCATTCACCGGTTGGTGGTCGTAGACCAGGTCGCCTGACTTGAGATCTTCATCTGCCCATTGATCGAGATTCTGCTCACGGTACTGCAATCCCACGGCAACACTGGCAGAACCGCCTGCCAGCTTACCGAACGAACGGTTGAACAACAGGTCGATGCTGAACTCTTCGGCCCGGTCCCGCTGGACTGCGTTGGTTGTCAGCCAGTCAACGAGCACCGGGTCGTTTGCGGGCTGGTAGCCAAACGGGTTGTACCACAGGTTTTCATGCAGCCCTCCCATGCCCAGCAGGGCCTGCTGGTAGCGGCTGCGGTAGACCAAATTCCGGTACGTTTTTTTCACCTCGTTTCTGCTGTACAAACCGGACAACTGCCAGTCCCAGCCAGCCCAAAGACCCTCCAGGCCAGTAACGAATCGGTAATTGGATGCTTCGTTGTCGTGCACCCGGTCACCGGCATCCAGCATCCGGCTGAGCAACTCTCCCGAAATGCCGAACGGGTTGTGTGGATGTTCTGCTGGTACGAACGGCCCTCCCGTCCAGGAGTCGGCGCCGGCAGGTGCCAGTACGATCTGGGGCGACTGCCTGGCCTTTCCCCGGGTATCGCTGTAGAGCAAATCCCCGAACACCGACAGGGTGGCGTCGATTTGATACTGCCCTGACAGGGTGGCGCCAATCCGCTCTAGCGAGCCAAACTGGTCTTGATCGTGAAAAGCGTTAAAACCGCAGACGGTATCGCCAACGGTGCGCGTCCGGATCGAGCTGAGTTGCGGGTCGGTTCCACAGGCAGGGTCGTGTTCCAGAGTAAACGTGTCATAGCGAAACAGCGTAGGCGGGCTTCCGTAAGCGCTCCGCCAGTTGGGGCCGCCGATCGCGGACCAATCCGAATCACCCGACCAGTCCCGGTCGGCCATGGCCTGGGGTTCTCGGTCGTACCCACTGAGGGAAAAAAGGACACTGCCGCGCCCCGTATCATGCCCCATGACGATGTCGGCGAGAAACTCTTCGCCGTCACCCTGCTGCGAAATCCCGTAACCGGCACTGATTTCAGTTCCGTCAAAACCTTCGCGCAGAATGATGTTGACCACGCCGGCAATGGCGTCCGCGCCATATATGGCCGAGGCGCCGTCTTTCAGAATCTCGATGCGCTCGATCGCCGCAACGGGGATCGCGTTGAGATCAATATAGTTCTCGGCGGACTGGGCGTATGGGGCAATCCGCCGACCGTTGACCAGTGTCAGGGTTGCATCGATGCCGAGTCCCCGAAGATCGAACGCGGCGGCACCGACGCTGTCGAAACGCAACGTCTGCTCCGGCCAGTTCAGGGGTAGCTGGCGGGCAAATTCCGCCAAAGTATTAATTCCTGCCTGCTCGAGATCGTCGTGGGTGAACACCACAACGGGCGCAGGTCCTTCGAAGCCCATGCGTTCGACGTGGTAGCCGGTAACCCGAAGCGACTCAAGTGCCAGCGGTTCTTCTTCCCCAAACTGGACGGTTTCCGCTACCTGCAGGTTTGGGCTGGCGGGAGCCGCGGTTCCTATCGAAAGGAGCAGCAACGCAATTCCAGTCAGAATCCTGGCGAGATCGGTCAAGGCGGGCCTCCCGAGTGGCGCCTGATCCGCCGTCGGCACAAACACCACCGATCTAACCAGCTTAAACCACTGGTTTAACTACGACATTGATCCAGGTTACACGGGGCGTTTACTCATTTTCGATGACAACTGCCGTCCCCACTGCCAGCAGCTTGGCGGCACCGCCTATCATCACGGAGGTCGTGAATCGGGTTGCGACGATCGCGTTGGCCCCCAGGGCCTCGACTTCGGCCACCCTCCGGTCCAGCGACTGTTCGCGGCTCTCGGCGATCAGCTTTGCATACTCATGCACTTCTCCCCCTACGATATTCCGCAGGCTGGCCAGGATGTCCTTGCCGATATGGCGGGCCCGAACCGGAAATTTCGGGGACGGAGTAAAGGGACATAACAAATCCGCCCGCGGTGTGCACTTTACTCTGACCCTTTACTCTGACCCCATTTTTGAAGGGCAATGCGATGACGGCACCGATGTTCACGCAGTCGATCAGCGCGCTGTTGCCCCAAATCGGGTTCATGGCGGCGCTGGGTCCAATGGAGGAGATCGGCTGGCGCGGATACGCCCTGCCGATTCTCCAACGCAAGTTCGTGCCGTTCTGGGCTGGGCTCGCACTGGGCCTGATCTGGGCTGTCTGGCACCTGCCTGCCTTCATGCTGAACGGCACGCCGCAGGCAGCCTGGGGCTTCATGCCCTTACTGGCCGGCTCGGTGGCCAGCAGCGTCATACTGACGGCCCTCTTCAATGCTGCCGGAGAAATCGGGACGGAGAAATCGGGACACCCACATTTTCTCGCCACGATTAGTGGGTGCCCAACAAATTCCACCACAAATTCCAAATCCCCGGGAACGCTTGCACCGCAAGCGGGAACAGGACGTTCCGCCGCCGGCGTGATGGGCTGGCCGGTGTTTCCGACTGCGGCAAGGCTGCCGCAGATGTTCTATAACTAGCACGAGACTCCGGCAACCAGGGCTATGTTGAGCAAACCTTCATTGAAAGCCATTTTCATCCTGGCTGTAATGCCGGTATTGCTCATCGCCGGCGGACCTCAAGCGCGGGCCGGGGGACCCGCCCGCTATCAGCCGGGCCCCGCGCCCCAGGGATGGCAAACCGAGGAGCGCGGCCAGTGGCTTGTCATACCCCCGTGGGACGAGGGGGAGGACACCATTGTCAGCATCGAGGTTTGCGCCGGGAGCAGGGTCGAGCTGCCGCTGACCGGCGACCTGCAGGGATTCAGTGAGGAAACGATCCGGACCGGCGCGGCCAGCGACGGCGTGCAGGCGACGCTGTTCGGATCGGCCGGCCGTGTGATGCTGGCGGTCGATGGCCAACGGCCTGGCACCTATACCCTTGGCCCCGGTCAACCCCCCGTGCCGGACTTGCAGGTCGTGGTGCGCGTGGTGGATTGCGACAGGAAGCAGCCGACCGCGTACACGCGGGAAGCGGACGATCCCTTCCCGGGTGTGCCCCGCCCGGGCGAAGCGGGTTACGAAGAGTGGCTGCAGGAAGTCGCGGAGTCGCTGCCCGGCTGGGACGAAATGGCCCGCTCGCTCGAGGAGGACATGAAAAAGCCGGGGTCGAACGACGACACGCGCGAGGCCGAGACCTACCTCGATTCCTACGAGGCGCTGCTAAAGGTCGAACGGGAGTTGATGAGGCTGGAGAAGCGCCAGGCCTTCCAAATGCCGCGTCCCGGTGATCCGGACTACGATGCCTGGTTGCAGGAACTCGCCGATGATCTGCCGCCCGTCGAGCAGCAAATCGAGGAGCTGCAACGAGAACTCGGGCCCCGCCAGGCAACCGACGACACGAGCGAGGCCAAGGCGATGCTCGATTCCTACCAGCGTCTGATCGAGGCCGAAAAAGAGGTTTCCGAATTGGCCCGGCGCGCACAGCCGCCCGGTCAGCTGCCGACCGGCTGGTACCAGGCCAGCGAAGGCGGAACCACGGTCGCGTCGGGCCACGGCGCGTTGAAAGGCAAACAGCCTCCACCCAAAGACACGCACTATCGGCCGGTTCCGGCAGGTCCCCCGGTGCCTGCCTGGCAGAAAGGCGGTGCGGGTGAGTGGCTGGAACTACCCCGGCGCGGGGATAACCCCGGCGGTGACCGGATCATAATGATTCGGGTATGCGTGGGGGATACCGCCACCGTGCCGCTGCAGGGGAATCTGGACGACGAGAGTCTGCTTCCCGCCACGCCCTCGATGGGCGGTGTGGACGGCAGTCTCGAACGGAAAGCCGGCCGGCTGGTGCTCAGTATCACGCCAACTGAGGCCGGGACACACACCGGCTACCTCGAAAATTCGGACGGCGGTCTGGTCAAGGGACTGCGGCTTGAAATTCACGCCCGCGACTGTGGCAAGAAAGTGCCTGGAGCCCCGGAGGGGCTCGGAATGCCGGTGACGCCGGCTCCGGGAAGCGCGAAGGCCGCGGGCGCCCCGGACGAGGCCGGCGATAACCCTGCCGGCGCCGCGGCTGGGGCCGCCGAAAGTGGTCCCGAACCGAACAAGCCGTCGAGCGAAGGCAAAAAAGACAAGGGCGCTTTGGGCGGTGTCGCCAAGGGCGTCAAGGACGCCGCACGCAAGGTCGCTGGCGGAACGGCCGGCGAGGGTGTCGGCAGCGCTATACGGCGGGGCGCCCGCGGTGTGGTATGGCCGGTCTCCTCCGAGACGCTTGCCGGCATGCGGGAAGGGCTGATGAAAGTGCGTGACTTGAGCCAGAAGGCGATCGCGCTGCATACGTGGTCCGAATCGATGCGCGGCAAGCTGCCCCAGAGTGCCCGGATTGTCAGTTTCACCACCATCGACGATGAAGGCGGAGAGCCCGATATCGGGGGTATTACGCGCATCAATCTCGCCGGTCTGGGCGTACCGGAGGGCGAACGGGCGGATACCGTCGTCAATTTCATATCCGTGGACGAGTCATTGCGCACGGAAGCCGAAGCGGCCTGCGACGTCTCCACGGCCAGCAACGGCGACCTGGTGGTCGACGTTCCGAAGGGGAAAAAGTTCGGCGGAATACTCATCCAGGTCGGTGGGGCCCTGTTCGCCGTGCTAGCCGACACGCCGCGGTCCTCACCGCTCGCCGTGGCCGCGAGCGCAAGGCCGATCGGCATCGCCGACGGGGAAGTCGACGTCGCGCAGGGCAGCCTGACCGGCGAGACGGTCAGCGGCCCGGCGGGAATGACCGACCCTGCTCGGCCGGTGGCCAGCCACGAAGTGAAACTCGGCGGTCAGGAACTGACACCCGTCGCCGTGCGTGACGGCGAGGTCGCAGTCACCGGGGAGCAGATCGCCATTCCGCCCAACGGGGATATGGACCTGACGGTCACTTCGCCCGCGGGCGAGACCTTCATCGGTGAGGCGGATGCCTGGGGTTACGATGTCGCTGTGCCCGAAGTGACGGAACGCGGCGCTTCGGTGGACGTGACCCTGGAGCTGAACGGCGTCGAGCCCGATGAATCGGTCAGCGTGACCTTTTACCCGCAGCCGGGACAGGAAATATCTCCACGAACCGTAACTCTGAGCGGGGTCGAGAATGGCCGCAGCCAGCCGGTGGCCAGGCTGACAACCGACCGGCTCGGACCCCAGGGTTTCGGAGTCGACGTGCGACGGACGGAGAGTACGTCGCCGGTGACGGGGGACGATCGCTGAGGCGGTTCAATCCCGGACGATGCGCACGGTGGCGTCGAGGGCATAGCCTCCGGCGCTTGTTCCGGTGACTTCGGTCAGGGTTTCCCCCGCGTTGATCCTTCCGACCGACAGCGTCACCGTGCGCCGGCTCACGGACAAGGTGGATTCGTCCGAAAGGAAGGTGAACTGCAGCAGCGTGTCATCGCCCGTACCCTCGACCCGCGCCTGCAGCGACACTGTTTGACCGGCTGCCATCAGGCGGACCATCCGGTATTCGAGGCATACGGCCGGGGCGGCGATTCTCCTCGGCGGCGCACCTGCAATGGTGAAATCGACGGCGCCGTCGGAGCAGGCGTCCTGAGGCAAGCCGGACACGTCGAAAGCGCTCTCCGACGACCCGTCGGGCTTCTGCCGGCTGGCAACCCAGTCCGATTGCGCCTCGTTCGCATTTTGCTCGCTCAGGGACAGGCGATCCGGGCGCTCTCCCGGCCGTGTTTCGAGCACGAAACGACCTTGCCCGCCGGTCACTATGGCCGGAGCGACGAAGCCCGTCTTCAGCCTCACCTCGTCGCCCGCGGCGTCCCGGATGACCGCCTCGTATCGCTGCGGCAATCCCTCCAAAAAGGTGATGGTTGTGCGTCCCCGGTCATCGGTCGCCGTGCGGGTCGCGGTTCCTTCTGCTTCGGCAGCACTTTCCGGCTCCGCTTCCACGGCAACGAACGTAATGGTAACAGCGCCCTGCGCGCAGGGCCGGGCCAGGACGATCCGGTCTCCCGAATCGATCGCGGTGAAGGTAAGCTGGGTGGTCCTCGGCGGCGGTTGCCCTGCCGCCATCGACGATGCCAGCCCGGGGGCCGCGATGAACAGGCTGCATATCGCCGTGATCGCTGGATGATTCCGCGTGTTTCCACACATATGCCCGCTCCGGTTCTCTTCCTTGATTATAGAACCCGCTGCCGGAACGACGTGGCGGCAGACGGCCTGGAGCCGCGAAGCTGGCATCGATGCCCGGTATCTGCGAGTCTACATCCGGCAACTGGCCCGAAGATCGAGCCAGAGCCCGACCAACCCACGCCATATCCTGACCGAACCCGGCGCGGGCTACGGCCTGAATGGTCAGTGAAGCAACCGAGGTAACGCGATGCAACCGACGAGAACCCGCTGCAGAATCCGCCCCGCCGCGCTGCTCTCACTGGCCGCCCTGCTGCTGTGCGGCGCCGGCCCGGTGCTCGCGGCGCCTACGCCGAAGGCCGTGTTCATCATCATCGATGGCGTGCCGGCCGATGTCATCGAGCGGGTGGCGACGCCGAACATCGACTCGATCGCGGCCGCCGGCGGCTACACCCACGCTTACGTGGGCGGCGAGATTGGCGGGCCATCGCAGAGCCCGACCGTGTCGGCGCCCGGCTACATGGACCTGATCACCGGCACCTGGTGCAACAAGCACAACGTCTACGACAACGAGGTCGCCAACCCGGACTACGACTACTGGAACATCTTCCGGATCGCAGAGGCCGACGATCCCGGTATCGTCACGGCAGTCTTCTCAACCTGGGAGGACAACCGCACCAAGCTGATCGGCGAAGGCCTGCCGCAAGCCGGCAACATCACGCTGGACTACCACTTCGACGGACTGGAGAAGGACACCGAACGCTATCCGCCGGAAAAAGAAACCGAAAACGTCCGGGAAATCGACGGCCTGGTCGCCGACGACGCCGAACGGGTGATCCGCGAACGGGGCCCGGACCTCTCCTGGGTCTACCTGCAGTACACCGACGACGTCGCGCACGAGCACGGCGACAGCCCGGAGTTCGACGCCTCCGTCCGGCTGACGGACCAGCGGGTCGGCCAGGTCTGGCAGGCGGTGCAGGCACGCCAGGCGGGACACGACGAGGACTGGTTGATCATTGTCACCACCGACCACGGCCGCGACGCGACCGGCAAGGGACACGGTCAGCAGTCGGAGCGCGAGCGCACCACCTGGATCGTCACCAACAGCCACCGGCTGAACGCGCACTTCCATGATCGGCCGGCCATCGTCGACATCCTGCCGTCGCTGGTCACCCACCTCGGCCTGCACGCGCCGGACCGTGTCCGCGCACAGTGGGACGGGCAGTCGTTCATCGACTGACGCCGGTGCTCACTTCTCGCCTTGGACACAAATCTGCGGGGATTACTTTCCGGATCTTCGATTATTTTGCGAATTTCATGGCCCGACCCCGCTCGGCCCTATTTACGCCCAGCGCAAAAAGTCTGCTATGTTCATCGGGTAATCCTTCCAACACGTTAGCATTTTTTCGACACCCCCTTCCGGAGACCTGACCCCCGATGCGACATTCATCCCTTTTCGCCCTGGCCTTGTCGTTGTTTCTGCCGCTGGCTGCCCAGGCAGAGAGCCCGGCGAGGCGTTCCATTGCCATCGAAGACATTTACCGTATG
Organism: Lysobacterales bacterium; assembly: GCA_050118555.1. GTDB lineage: Bacteria > Pseudomonadota > Gammaproteobacteria > Xanthomonadales > SZUA-36 > CALKKN01. Next base: position 1,205 of record JASFKQ010000130.1, on the reverse strand, counting down.
CACGACGTCAACGACGTCCAAACCTCACCCGATGGAAAGTGGATCGCCTACACGGTGACGTCCGCCTCGCGAGAAGCCGATGACTTTGTCAGTTCGATCTGGATGGTCAACTGGGAGGGCACGCAGAATGTACGCCTGACGCGTGGCAAGGACTCGGCGTCTTCGCCCCGGTGGAGCCCGGATGGCAAGTACCTGGCTTTTCTTTCCGCAGCGGGCGATGACGAAAAAACCCAGGTATGGCTGCTGGATCGCCGCGGTGGCGAGCCGTTCGCACTGACCGATGTGAAGGACGAATTGTCCGACTATCGCTGGTCACCCGACAGCCGCCGCATGGTGCTGGTCATGACACCGGGCGCTGAAGCGACGGCCGAAGCACCGAGTGATGACCTCAGCACACCCTGGTTCAAAGAGGCACCGCCGATCGTGATCGATCGGCCCGACTTCAAGTCCGATACGGTCGGCTACCTGGACGCGAATGCCTATACGCGCCTGTACTTGCTGGATGTGCCCAGCGGAAAAATCGAGCCGCTCGCCCACGGTGACGCCACGGACCTCGCTTCACCCACGTGGTCGCCGGATGGCAAGACCATCGCCTATGCCCAGAATCATGGCGACGATCCCGAAGCTACCGGCATGACCGACATTCTGCTCATCGATGCGACAGCGGGGGCCAGCCCGCGCAAACTCGTGTCCACCTACACCCCGGATGGGGCGAGGCTATCGTGGAGCCCCGATGGCAAACAGCTCGCCTATCTCACTGGCGCACCCCCGAAGTTCTATGCTTACCGCCAGGATCGTCTGGCCGTGATACCGGTCGATGGGGGTGAGCCGCGGCCGCTCGCCGAGTCGCTGGATCGAAATGTGATCGCGCCGAAGTTCACGGCGGACGGCAAAGCCATCACCTTCATGTTCGAGGATGACCGACGTGCCTACGTGGTCGAAGTCTCGCTGTCCGGTGGCAAGGTCAGGAAGCTCACCCAAGGGAAGTATGTTCCCATCGCCTATTCGAGCGCCGGGGGACATACGGCCGTGATCGCCGCCAGTGACCAGGTCGCTCCGGAAGTGTTCGCGCTCGAAAGAGACAGGCTGCGGAAGTTGAGCGCGCAGAACGATGCGCTGCTGGCCGAACTCCAACTGGGTGCCGTGGAGGACATGGATTTCAAGAGCAAGGACGGCACCCCCATCAACGGCCTGATGGTCAAGCC
>JASFKQ010000129.1:0-10430 GCA_050118555.1 Lysobacterales bacterium | reverse complement strand
AATACGCACAGCGTGGGAGTGGTCCGGGATGCGGTCATAAAGTGGCGCGTTGAGCACGGCGCAGCAGACGATACGGGATACTGGTGGTCGCTACCGGTCGTGGCGGAGACCTGGGATGGCTACCTGAACGACATCAATGGTTTTCACGTGAAGCCGGAGCATGCCGTGCAGGCATTGGAATCCGCCTCATCCGGTCCGGTCGCCGAGGGCAATGTGGGCGGTGGCACGGGCATGATCTGCCACGAGTTCAAGGGCGGGATCGGGACATCTTCGCGCGTGGTGACCGGCCAGGACGGGACGTTCACGGTTGGCGTGCTGGTGCAGGCAAACTACGGCGTGCGCGAACTGCTGCGCGTCGCGGGCGTGCCGGTGGGCGAGTATTTTCCGGAACAACGCGTCTACACCGACCCGGCCCTCGCCATGAACCAGGGGCCGCCGCCGGGAGAGACCGGCTCCATCATCATCGTGGTCGGCACCGATGCGCCGCTGCTCCCGCACCAGTTGAAACGGATCGCGCGTCGTGCCGCGCTCGGTATCGCACGCAACGGAAGCATCGCCAGCAATGGCTCCGGTGACATTTTCATCGCCTTCTCCACGGCGAACGAGGCGGCCGGGCAGGCCGGACCGCCCGTGCAGGTAACCATGGTCAGCAACGATCGCATGGACGGGCTCTTCCAGGCCACGGTCGAGGCCACCGAGGAAGCCGTGATCAATGCCCTGGTGGCCGCTCACGACATGAAGGGTGACCGCGGCCATTTCGTCGAGGCGCTGCCGCACGACCGGCTCAGGGAGGTGCTGAAGCGCTTCGGACGCCTGGCCGACGGTGGCTCCGACTGACGACCATGGAACCGGTTCAGATCCGCTCTGCGACGGTCGAAGACGCCCCGGTCATTCATCGCCTGCTGAAGGACCTGGCGGCCGCCCTCGGCAAATCGACGGATATCCAGAGCAGCGCCGCGGACATCGCCCGCTACGGTTTCGGGGAAGGCCCGCGCTTCGAAACGCTGTTGGCATTCGAAGGCGAGGACCCGGTTGGTTTCGCCGTGTACTTCTACGAGTTTTCCACCTGGCGCGGTACGCCGGGCGTTTACGTCCAGGACCTGTACGTGTCGCCGAGAATGCGTGGGCGCGGAGTGGGACGAGACCTGGTGGAGGCGGTGCGCGTTCGCGCAGCCGAGTGGGACGGCCGCTACGTGAAACTGGCGGTGTATGATGGGAACGAGCAGGCGCTGGGCTTCTACCAGGCGCTGGGCTTCGAGATTTGCCACGACGAGCAGGTCCTGGCGCTGAGGGAGCAATGAAGCAGCATCCGATCGTGTCCGGGCTTTCCGCGCTGTGCCTCGCCGCAGGGGTGGCGGCGCCTGCTGCCGACGGGAGTACCGACATGGGCTTTCGAATCGAATCCTCCGCGTTCGCCGACAACGGCGAGATCCCCAAGATTTACACCTGCGACGGAAACGACCTGTCGCCGCCGCTCGAATGGAGCGATCCGCCGGAAGGCACGCAGAGCCTCGCGCTGATCGTCGACGACCCGGATGCCCCCGACCCGGCCGCGCCCCGGATGACCTGGGTTCACTGGGTCCTGTACGACCTGCCGGCCACGGCCGGCGGGCTGGCGGAAGCCGTGGAGTCGGCGGCCCTGCCCAAAGGCGCCGCGGAAGGCCTGAACGACTGGAAACGCACCGGTTACGGTGGGCCGTGCCCGCCGATCGGCCGGCACCGCTATTTTTTCAAGCTGTACGCATTGGACACGCGACTCGAAGATCTCGGCAACCCCACCAAGGCGGAGCTCGAGGCGGCCATGGAAGGGCACGTGCTGGAGCGTGCCGAACGGGTGGGGACCTACCGGCGCCAGCGCTGAGCGGGAACGCAAAGCAAGCAGTCAAAGCGGTTACAATGGGCCATGCATGCGATCATCCTCGCCGCGGGCCGCGGCAGCCGGTTGGCGGACTACAATCCGGAAGGCCACCCCAAATGCCTGATGGAGTTCGGCGGGCGCAGCCTGCTGGCGCGTCACCTCGATCTCCTGTTCGAGTTTGGCGTTCGCCAGGCGGACCTGGTGGTCGGCTTCGAGGCGGACCGTATCCTCGACCACGTCGCGACCCTAGCTTCACGGCCCGAGGTCGCCTTTCACTTCAATCCGCGCTACGAGCAGGGCAGCGTAATCAGCCTGTGGGCCGCCGCGGACACGCTGTGTTCGGGCGAGCCCGTGTTGGTGATGGATGCCGACGTGCTCTACCATCCCGACATCCTTGGGCGGCTGGTGCGGACCCGCATAGAGAATTGCTACCTGCTCGACCGCGAATTCGTGCCCGGTGACGAGCCGGTGAAAATCGCGGTCCGGGACGGGCGTATGGTGGAGTTCCGCAAGCAGCTGGAACCGGACCTCGAATATGATGCGCTGGGCGAGTCGGTCGGGTTTTTCCGCTTTGGCCCAGCCTGCGCCCGACAGGTCGCCGAGATCTGCGCCCGCTATGACGCAGAGGGCCTGGCCGATGCGCCGCACGAAGAGGCGCTGCGCGATCTCCTGCTGCTGCAGCCGGATGTATTCGGTTTCGAAGACATAAGCGGATTGCCCTGGATCGAAATCGATTTTCCCGGGGACGTTGCCAGGGCAGAAGAAGCTATATTGCCAGAAATACGGAAGGATAGACCAGGTTTTTAAGGTTAAAAGTAATATGATCCCGAAGAGCACTCAACTCAGAAGTCTGCTGCGGTCCGATCAGACCGAGTTTATCCTCGAAGCGCACAACGGGCTCTCGGCCAGGATCGTAGAGGAGGCTGGTTTCAGGGGTATCTGGGGCTCGGGCCTGGCCCTTTCCGCGCAGCATGCGGTACGCGACAACAACGAGCTCAGCTGGACCCAGGTGGTCGAAACGCTGGAGTTCATGTCCGATGCAACCACCATCCCGATCCTGCTCGATGGCGATACGGGATACGGCGATTTCAACAACATGCGGCGCCTTGTTCGCAAACTCGAGCAACGCGACATCGCCGGCGTCTGCATCGAGGACAAGCTGTTTCCCAAGACCAACAGTTTCATCCAGGGTGAGCGCCAGGAGCTGGAGAACGTGGACACGTTCTGCGGCAAGATCAAGGCGGGCAAGGATGCGCAGTGCGACGATGACTTCTGCATCGTTGCACGCGTCGAGGCCCTGATCGCCGGTTGGGGTCTCGAGGAAGCCCTGCGCCGGGGGGAAGCCTATCGCCAGGCCGGCGCCGATGCGGTCCTGATCCACAGCAAGCAATCCCGGCCGGACGAGGTGCTCGCCTTCGCCCGGGAATGGGACAATCGTTGCCCGCTCGTGATCGTCCCCACCAAGTACTACTCGACCCCGACCGAGGTTTTCCGCGAGCATCGCATCAGCCTGGTCATCTGGGCCAATCACCTGATCCGCGCGAACATCGCGGCGATGCAGGCGACGGCGCGCTTGATATTCGAAACGGAGTCGCTGGTGGACGTCGAGGGCCAGGTGGCCGCCGTGGCCGAGATTTTCCGCCTGCAGGGCGCAGATGAACTGCTGGAGGCGGAAAAGATTTACGCGCGCAGCTCGCGGCACGACGTCTCCGCGCTGGTCCTGGCCGCCAGCCGTGGCCACGGCATGGACGAACTGACCCGGGACCGGCCCAAGGTGATGATCCCGGTCGCCGGCAAGACGGTCCTGCGCCGATTGGTGGACAAGTTCAAGGCCCAGGGCATCAACGACATCACCGTCGTGGCCGGCTACAGAAGCGAGTCCATCGAGGGCCAGGGCGCGCGGGTGGTGGTCAACCCGGACTGGGAGACAGGCAACGAACTGACCTCGTTGCAGTGCGCGCTCGACGCAGTCTCAAGTGACACGGTGTTGTTGTACGGTGACCTGCTGTTCCGGACCTATATCCTGAACAACCTGATGGATTGGGAGTCCGATCTGCTCGTGGTGGTCGATTCCTCACCTCTGGACGAGGCCAAGGGTAACAAGAACGACCTGGCCTTTTGCAGCGCGCCCGACGACCGGGCCATGTACCAGCAAAAGGTGTGCCTGGAGCAGATCAGCAACGAGCAGAACTGGAACGGCCAGGTGCCGAACGGCCGCTGGATCGGCATGTTGCGGGCCCGCGGAGATGGTCGCGGACACCTGCTCGAGGCCCTCGACCAACTCAGGGCTGAACCCGGCTTCGAACAGAAGGGTGTGCCGGACCTGCTCAATCGCCTGGTGGCCAACGGGCACGCGCCACAGGTGCAGTACATCTCCGGCCACTGGATGGACATCAACAACGTCGAGGACCTGGCCCGGGCCAGCGACTTCGCGATGGGGCAGGCGTCGTAATGATCGAAGCCAGCGATTTCATCGGTCCGGCCAAGGCCCGGGGCTTCGCGACCTGGGCGGGCGTGCCTTGCTCTTTCCTCACGCCATTCATCAACAGCGTGATCGACGATCCGGGCATGGCCTACCTCTCGGCCTCGAACGAGGGTGACGCGGTCGCCGCGGCCAGCGGCGCCGCCCTGGCGGGCCGGCGGGCGGTAGCCATGATGCAGAACTCCGGGCTGGGAAACGCGGTCAGCCCGCTGAGCTCCCTGAACTGGGTGTTCCGGTTGCCGGTATTGCTGATCGTGACCCTGCGGGGAGAGCCCGGCCTGAAGGACGAGCCCCAGCACGAACTGATGGGGCAGGTGACCGGGCGCATCCTGGACACGCTGCAGATTGCCTGGGACTGGTTCCCGAACGAAGCGGGCCAGGTGGACAAGGCGCTGGAGCAAGCGACTGAGCACATGGACGCAACGGGTCTGCCGTATGCCTTCGTCATGAAGAAGGGCTCGGTGGCCAAGGCCGCCCTGGAAACGGCCTGGACGCCCACGTGCCGGCCGCAGCCGTTCAGCGCCGGCGAGGTCGGTGAGGCCGCGCCGGTGCTCAAGCGGAGCGCAGCCCTGCAAGTCGTGATCGGGCAGACGCCCGAGAATCGCTCGGTGGTCATCGGCACCACGGGCTATACCGGCCGGGAATTGTTCGCGCTGGCGGATCGCCCCAACCACCTTTATATGGTGGGCTCGATGGGCTGCGCCTCCTCGTTCGGGCTCGGCCTGTCCCTGGCGCGGCCGGATCGGCGCGTGCTGGTCGCTGACGGGGACGGCGCCGCGCTGATGCGCATGGGCAATTTTGCGACCGTGGGTGCTTACGCCGGGGACAACTTCCGGCACCTGGTGCTCGACAACGGCGTGCACGAATCGACCGGTGGGCAGTCCACGGTCAGCGCCGGCATCAGCTTCGCCGGCGTCGCGCGGGCCTGCGGCTACCGATCGGCGAACGAGGGAAGCGGTCTGGCCGAGTTGCGCGCATTTCTCGCCGAAGGGCCTGGCCCCGCCTTGCTGCATCTGCGTATCCAGCGCGGAGTGCCGGAGGGCTTGCCGCGTCCCGATGTGACTCCGCGCCAGGTCAAACAACGGTTGATGAACCACATCGGCGCCGAGGCGGCCTGGCGAGATCTTTAACCCGGATATTGCACCAGTGTCCTGCTGCGACGGTTCAGAAGCACGCCCTGTCTGGCTTTCACTCGGCCGAAGGGCTCGACATAGTGTCGACTATGCCTGCGCGCTCCTCGGTCCCGAAAGCCAGCCATGACGCACTTCTGACCCATCTCGCTACGGACACTGGTGCAATATCCGGGTTAAGGTGGCTTTCGAAGTGGCCCGGCGCGGCGCGGCCCCGTAAAATAGCGCCACGAGGGAGTAAAGAAGCATGTCATCCACCAGATCGAAAAGAATGGGAAACCGCAGCGGGTTCGCGGGCGTCGTCGATCGCCTGCGCTACCACGAGGCTTCCCGCCAGGGCCTGGGTCTGGTCCTGCTGCTCGTCTGCGCCTGGTTCACCGTGCCGGCGGGCGAGGGGCGGATTTTCGCCGGGTTCGTCCTCGCGGCCCTCGGCCAGCTCTGGCGCATCTACGCGGCCGGCGTGATTTACAAGAACCGGCAGCTGGCCACGACCGGCGCCTATTCGCTGCTGCGGCACCCCTTGTACTTCGGCAATTTCCTGATCCTCGTCGGTTTCACCCTCGCGGCCGGCAACTGGATCGTGGCCCTGGTGGTCGCGTTCTTCTTCGGGTTCTACTATCCCGCGGCCATCCGCTACGAAGACCAGAAGCTCGAGAACATCTTCGGCGACGAATGGCGGGCCTGGAGCAAGGGCACGCCGGCGATGTTTCCGACCAGCCTGCGCTGGCGCAGCAACGAAAACGTGGAGTGGAACGCGCGCCAGTCGCTGATTCGAAACGGCGAACTGGTTTATACCCTGTTCGAAATGTGCGGCGCGGTACTGCTCTGGTACCGGGCATTCGCCTGACGGGGGCCGGTATGAGGCCCATCCTGCTCAATCCCGGTCCGGTCAGCCTCAGCCAGGCGGTTCGCCGGGCGGCCGTCAGCGAGGACCTCTGCCATCGAGAACCCGAGTACTTCCACCTCCAGGACAGGGTGAGGGCGGCATTGCCGGCCGTGTACGGCTGCGGGGCGGATGACTGGGCCGCGGTACTGCTGGGCGGCTCGGGCACCACGGCGCTGGAAGCGATGATGGCCTCGCTGCTGCCGCGCGACGCGAAATTGCTCGTTGTCGAAAATGGCGTATACGGTGAGCGGATCGCCCGCATCGCCGCCATTCACGGCATCGCCAGTGAGTCGGTGGCGCATGGCTGGCTGGATCCGGTGGATTTCGAGCGCGTTGACGAGGCGCTTTCCACCGGCGGTTTCACACACGTCGCCGCGGTCCATCACGAGACCACCACGGGCCGCCTCAACGATGCGGGCCATCTCGCTGAAATCTGCGAACGGCGCGGTTGTGCGCTGATGCTGGACGCGGTATCCAGCTTCGGGGCAGAGGCCATCCCATTCGAATCACCGGCGCTGGCCGCCTGCGCGGCGACGGCCAACAAGTGCCTCCACGGCATCCCGGGCCTGTGCTTCGTTCTGGCGCGACGGGAGGCCCTGGCTGCTCCCGCCGAGCCGCCCCGCAGCCTGTACCTGCACCTTCCGCTGTGGTTCGAAAAGCAGCAACAGCAGGGGACGCCCTTCACGCCGCCGGTCAACAGCGTTTTGGCCCTGGACACCGCGCTGGACGAACTTCGCCGGCAGGGCGGCTGGCGGGCTCGCCACGCCCGTTACGGGCAGCTTGCGGGGCGGGTGGCGCGGGCTCTCGCCCAGCGCGGAATCGAGTCCATGCTGGACGCCGGCGAGTCTTCCGTCGTGCTCCGGGCCTACCGGCTGCCAGACGGCACAAGCTACGAGGCTGTTCATGACGGACTGAAACAACGCGGTTTCGTGATCTACGCGGGGCAGGGGAGCCTGGTGGCGGAAATGTTCCGGGTTTCAACAATGGGCGACATCACGGACTACGATATGGAACGGCTTCTGGCAGCCATCCATGCGGTTTTTTCCGTATGATCTTGGTAGAATCTGCGCTGACCCAAATCCACGTCCCGCAATGAAAAACCGCGCGCGAAAGACCCGGATTTCCCCGCTTCTGGCGGCTGTTATCGCCCTGGTGCTGCTGCTGGCCTCGCCGGCGGCGTTCGCCTATCTGGATCCCAGCACCGGCAGCATGGTCGTCTCCGCCATCGTGGGCATTTTCGCCTCCATCGCGCTGGCGTTGAAGACCTACTGGTACAAGATCAAGGCATTCTTCCGCCGCGGGGACAAGCGGGACCCGAATACCCCCCGGGATTAACGTGAATTTCCTTTCCGGCTGGGGCGCCTGGCGGCAATTCAGGAAGCTGCCCTGGGAGTGGCGCAATATCGTCGTTTACTCCGAGACCGGACAGGACTGGCACCAGTTCTCCGGGCTGATCGAACAACTCAACGGGCCCCTGGGCCGCAAGGTCTGTTACGTAACCTCCGATCGCGCCGACCCCGGCCTCGAGCGCCGACACGAGAACTACCGGGCGCTGTGCATACCGGAAGGCCTGTTCCTGACCATCTTCTTCCAGGTCAACCAGGCCGACCTGTTCGTGCTGACGATGATGGACTTGCAGAACCTGCAGCTGAAACGCTCACTGCACCCCGTTCACTACGTCTACCTGTTCCACAGCATGGGCAGCACGCACATGGTCGACAACGAAAACTCGTTCGATCACTACGACAGCCTGTTTTGCACGGGCCCGCACCAGGTGCGGGAGATTCGCAGGCGCGAGGAGCTCAAGGGGCTTCCCGCCAAGCACATCTTCGACTATGGCCACCCGCGCCTGGAACAGGTGATTGAAGAGGGCCGCGCCTGGCAGTCCAGCAAGGGTCCCGAAGACCCGGTTACCGTGCTGATCGCGCCGACCTGGGGCGACACGTCGATTTTCAATACCTGCGGCCGGGAACTGATCGCTGTTCTGCTGGAAGCGGGTTACCGTGTGATCATGCGCCCGCATTACCAGAGCAACCGTCGCACGCCGGAGGTCATCGCCGCGGTGCGCGGCGCGTTCGAAGGCCACGAGCGCTTCGAATACGTGGACCGCATGGGCGAGACGGCGTCCATCCTGGGCTCGGACATTCTGGTGTCGGATTGGTCGGCCATGGCGCTGGAGTACTCCATGGGCCTGGAGAAGCCCGTGCTGTTCATCGATGTGCCGCGGCGCATCCGCAACCCGAACTGGCGTGAGCTGGGCATCGAGCCGATCGAGGCTTCGATACGCAATGAGGTGGGCGAGATCGTTGCGCCGGACCGACTCGAGGAGGCGCCTGCCGCCGTCGAGCGCCTGCTGGCGCATCCCGAGCGCTTTCGCGAGCGGATGCGCGAGCTGCGCGAAACACAGGTGTTCCGGCTCGGCCACAGCGTCCCCGACGGCGCCGCGGAAATTGCCCGCCTGGCGGATGAGCGGGCCAGGGCGCGGATCGCGGCTCAGGACGAGGCGCAATCCGGGGCGGAGCGATGAAGCGCCTGGCAGCGGGCGCCGCGCTGCTGCTGCTCAGCCTGGCCGTCCGCGCGGACATCAGCGTCAACACCGACAACCTGCACCTGACTTTCGACGAGCGCGGCAATCTCCAGACGGTCATTGCCTGCTACCCGATGTGCAGCGGCGAGAACGTGCGCCTGCAACAATTCGGCGACGGCGGCGTCATCGTCTTCGACACCGTCGCCGATTCCCCCTGGAAGCGGTCTGAAAACGAAACCGGGACGGCCTACGAACTGCGCTTCGAACAGTCCGGCGGCGCCCGGCTGACCTGGCGCATCCCGCGACGCGGCTACCGCCTGGAACTGGAACAGTCCGGGGTGACGGCCATACAGCTGTATTCCGGCGAATCCTTCCGCCCGCGCGACGCGGCGGGTTTCGGCAATTGGCTGGAGCAGTTGCGCTACGCCGTTCTGGATCGGGGTGACGTCACCCAGGTTGCGCTCGACGACACCGATGCGTCCACGCTGCCCGTCGACCAGTGGGCCGGCTACCGCAACCGCTACTGGGCGCTGATGACGGCTCCGTCCTCGGAAGTCCATGTCCGCGTGCAGACCGGCGAAGAGCGGCGCGACGCGACCCTGGCCTTCGAAGAGCCCCCGGACGGAAAGTGGTCGTTTTACGCCGGACCGGTGGAGCCGGTCGTACTCGCCCAGACGGACGCCGCGCTGCCGGGCCTGATGTATGCCAGCCTCTGGTTCTGGTTGCGGTGGATTTGCCTGGGGCTGTTCCACCTTCTCGCCGTCATCCAGTCGGTGGTGCCATCCTGGGGCCTGGCCATCATGACCATGTCGCTGTCCGTCAACATCCTGATGCTGCCCCTGAGTCGTATCGCCGACCGCTTCCAGCAGCAGGTCAACGAAACGGAGGCCCGGCTGGCGCCCGAATTGCAGCGAATCAAGAAGAACTTCAGGGGTGAGGAACAGTCGGCGAAAATCCTTGCGCTGTACAAGACCGAGCGCGTGCATCCGCTGTACAGCCTGAAGAGCCTGGTGGGCGTGGCGGTCGTGATACCCGTGTTCATCGGCGCCTTCGACATGCTGGCGGAAAACATCCACCTGCTGCACAGCGGCTTCCTGTGGATCAAGGACCTGTCGCGGCCAGACGACCTGCTGAACCTGCCGTTTCGCCTGCCCTTCTTCGGCGACGAACTGAACCTGCTGCCGTTTTTGATGACGGGCCTGTCCTTCGTCGCTTCGTTGCTGCACAAACCGCTGGCGCTGAGCCCGGAACTGCGCAACCGCCAGGTGCGGAACATGATTCTGCTGGCGCTGGCGTTCTTCGTGCTGTTTTATACGTTCCCGGCTGGCATGGTCCTGTACTGGACCACCAACAACCTGATTTCCGTCATCAAGAGCCTCTGGGCGCTTAGATAGCCTGAATGTCGCGCCAGTATCCCGGCTCTGGCTGGTCCAGGCACGCCTGGTCTTGAGCTTCCTTCAACCCGTAGCTACGGCTACGGGTCTCAGTCCAGCCCCGCGCCCAGACGCACCTGTCCTTCGCCATCATCCGGAATACTGGCACAATAT
>JASFKQ010000128.1:0-10535 GCA_050118555.1 Lysobacterales bacterium | reverse complement strand
GGCTTCGCGCCGGTATCGAGCCAGGGCGTCGCGGAAGCGCCCGGGGTGCTGGATTCGGTGTCCGGTGTTTCACTCATGTTCTAGAGTCCCGTTTTGATCCGTGACCAGGTACGCGTACGCAGGCGTTCCTGCTTGGGGTCGAAGACCAGCCCGACCCTGAAGCGGCTGCGCTCCGCCTCCGGCGGATACACGGCCGGGTCATTGCGGACATCGGGCGCCACCAGCGGCAGCGAGGCCCGGTTCGCGTTGGCGTAGTACAGCGCATTTGTACAATCGGCGATCACGTCCGGCCGCAGCAGGTAGTTGAGGAACAGGTAGGCATTGTCGACGTGTTCGGCGCTGGCGGGGATGAACATGCCGTCGAACCAGAGCATGACGCCCTCTTTGGGCATGGAGTAGGCGAGGTTTATGTTTGAGCCGACTTCCCGGGCCCGGTGCATGGCCTGTGCATAGTCGCCCGACCAGCTCATCGCGATGCAGACTTCCTTGTTCGGGAGGTCGTTGAGCATCTTCGTCGAGCTGAAATACCGAATGTATGGACGGACCTTTTTCAGCAGCGATTCAACCGCGGCCAGGTCCTGCGGGGCAAGGCTGTTGGGATCGAGGCCGAGATACAGCAGGGCCATCGGAATCACATCGGTAGGCTCCTCCAGCAGCGAGATGCCGCAGTCCGCGAATCGGGAGGCTATCTCCGGGTCGAACAGCATGGCGGCGCTGTCCACCGGTGCGTCGGGCATCCGTTCCCGGATCATGTCGACGTTGTACGCGAAGCCGGTGGTTCCCCACATGTAGGGGATGCCATACGCATTGTCCGGATCGTAGCGCGCGGCCATTTCGAGCACCCAGGGATCGAGGTTGTCCCAGAGCGTCAGCCGGCTCCTGTCCAGGGCCTGGTACACGCCGACGGGTATCAGGCGCGACGAGTATCGGTAGCTATGAAACACGATGTCATAGCCGGTGTGGCCGGACAGTAGCTTGGCTTCGACGACCTCCGTAGAATCGTACAGGTCGTAATTCACGTGGATACCGTATTCGCGCTCGAAATTCCGGATGGTGTCGTCGCCGATGTAATCGGCCCAGTTGTAGATATTCAGCACCGCTTCTTCATCCGCAAACGCGGGGGCGGCGCTCAGCGCCAACAGGAGTATTGCTGTGACCGGGACTCTCATGGCCGCATCATAACCCGGTCTTCACGCGGGACCAGACCCGCGTGCGCCGGCGTTCCAGCTTGGGTGCGTAGACCTTGCCCGCCTCCCAGTTCGAGCGGGCCTCCATGCTGGGGTAGGCCGCCGGGTCGTTCCTGAGGGACGGGTCGAGGTAAGGCAGCGAAGCGAGGTTTGCGTTGGCATAGCGCAACAGGTTGCTGCACGACGCGATTACGTCCGGGCGCATCAGGTAGTTGAGGAACAGGTGCGCATTGTCCGGATGCGGGGCGTCGGCCGGAATCAGCCAGTTGTCGAGGAACAGTGTCGTGCCCTCGCGGGGCACCATGTAGGCCAGATTGACGTCGATGCCCACCTCGTCGGCCCTGGCCTGGGCCTGCGCGTAATCCCCGGACCAGGACATCGCGATGCAGATCTCACCGTTTGGAAGATCGTTGATCAGCTTGGCCGAACTGAAATAGCGGATGTAGGGCCGGACCGACTTCAGCACGGCCTCCGCCTCGGCCAGTTGATCCGGGTCGATGCTCTGGGCGGGATAACCCAGGTACATCATCACGATCGGGATCACCGTGGTTGATTCGTCCAGCAATGAAATGCCGCAATCCGCGAATCGCGCGGCGTTGGCGGGGTCCAGAACCAGCGCCGCGCTGTCGAGCGGGGCGTCGGGCATCCGCTCCAGCACCATGTCCACGTTGTACGCGAAGCCCGTCGTTCCCCACATGTACGGCGCGGCGTAGCGGTTGCCCGGATCGTAATCCGCCATCTTCCCCAGGACCCACGGATCGAGATTCTTCCATAGCGGCAACCGGCTCTTGTCCAGCGGCAGGAAGGCGCCGACCTCTATGAGGCGGGTGGCGTAACGCATGGCCTGCAACACCACGTCGTAGCCTGTGTTCCCGGTCAGCAAGCGCGCCTCGACCACCGCGGTGGTGTCGTACAGGTCGTAGTTCACCTTGATGCCGAATTCCCTTTCGAAGTCGGCCAGAGTGGTCTCGCCGATGTAATCGGCCCAGTTGTAGACGTTGAGCACGTCTTCCTCGTCGGCCACGACGCAGCCGCAGAGGACGAGACAGCCAATCAGTGTGAACAGGCGGACCGCCAATTACATGCCTTCCAGGCCGCGCTTGGCCAGCGCCCGCGCGATGATTAATCGCTGCACCTCGCTGGCGCCTTCCCAGATGCGGTCCACGCGGATCTCCCGGCTGAACCGTTCGGCGCAGTTCTCGCGCATGTAGCCGCGGCCGCCGAAAATCTGCACAGCGCGGTCGGCAATGCGCGAAGCGGCCTCGGAAGCGAAAAGCTTGGCCACGGAGCACCGTGCGTGCAGCGCCTTGACGTTTTCCCCGCGATCATGCGCTTCGGCCGCCTCGTAGGTGATGAGTCGCGCCGCCCACCAGTCCGTGACGCAGTCGGCCAGCATCGCCTGGACCAGTTGCTTGTCGATCAGCACCTCGCCGCTGACCTTGCGCTGCTTCGCCCAGGCCGTCGCCTCTTCGATCAGGCGCGCCGCGGCCCCGCAGTCCCGGGCGGCGATCATCAGGCGTTCTCTGCGGAACCAGCTGTGCGTGTAGGCCATGCCGCCGCCTTCCTCGCCTATGAGGTTTTCCGCCGGCACGAAAACGTCCGTGAAGCGCAGTTCCGGATGGTGGTGGTCGAAGGTGTGACTGAACAGGGGAACCCGCAGCTCCTCGATGCCGGGGGTGTCCTTGTCGATAAAGAACATGGCGTCGCTGCCGGCGTGCGGGCCATCGGCCAGTTGAGCCTGGAGGAACAGGAAGTCGGCCAGGTTGGCGCTGGTGACGAACCACTTTTCGCCGTTGATCCGGTAGCCGTCGCCGTCGCGCCGCGCGGTCGTCTCGATGACGACGTCGGAGCCCGACTCGCTCTCCGTGATCGCGTAGCACTCCTTGCGCTCGCCCCGCATCAGCGGCAGCACGTACCGCTCGAGCTGCTCCTCGTTGCAGGCCTCGAACATCCACTGGTGGGGTTCGGAGAAGCACCAGCACAGGGCATTGGTGACGCGACCCAACTGCTCCCACACGGCAACCTGGTCCACGTTGCGCAGCGCCAGGCCACCATGGTGCTTGGGCACGTCCATCGAGCTGAAGCCCAGCCCCATGGCCATTTTCTTGTGCCGCAGGGCGACTTCCTCGGGCAGCCGCCCTCCGTTCATTTCCGCCTCGACTTCCCAGGGGATCAGCTCATCCTCCGCGAAGCGGCGAGCCTTCGCCTGCCACTCGAGCGCAGCCGGATCCAGGTTCAGATTCATGTTCCGCTTCTCCCCGCTTTCATGCCATGCGTGCTCCTCAGGCCTCGAAATGATCGTAAAAAGCCAATGACAGGTAATTCATGCACACGTCGAGCGCCTGTTCCCGGCTGAACGAGCGCGGGCTGATCAACAGATCCAGCCAGAGGCCCTCCGTCATCGACGACAGTCCGGTCGCGAGGGTGGCCGCATCCAGTTCCTTGTAGCGGCCCTCCGCGATGAGCGCCTCGAGCAGAAGGACCATTTCTTTCCGGTAGGCCAGGTCGCGCATCGCGCAAATCTTGCGGTAGGTCGGCCGGGCCTTGCTTTCGCTCCAGAAGGCGAACCAGACCGCCAGCTTGTTGCGGTCGCATACCGGCTGCCTGAAGTCCACGGCCACCAGGGCCGCCAGCTTCTCAGCCGTGGAATCGCCCGCGCTTTTCAGCGCCTTTTCCCAGGCGGTCCGGTACTCTTCGGCGACATATTGCAGGGTCTCGACCAGCAGCCGGTCCTTACTCTGGAAATGCAGATTGATGATGCCCTGGCTGAGCCCCGCCTCCCTGGCCACGGTGGCCATGGTCGTGTCGGACAACCCGTTGCTGGCGACAGACCGGATGGTGGCCAGTATCAGTTGCTCCTGGCGTTCCCTTTTGGAAGCGGTCCGTTTCCTGGGCGTGTCCTTCGCGGCAGCCTTGTTCATCACTTCTCCGGCACCCGGATTCCTGTTGGCGAAAACCCGGTGGAGCCGAGCCCTCCACCGGGCGCTTCTCTCAATATAAGCGACTGATCAGGGCTTTGCAATGAATGAACAATCATTCATTTGGTGTGGACAAGGACGGCATGGTTGTGCCAATCTATGCAGGCAAACAACAACGACTGAGGCTCTATGCGCCGCTCCCTGACACGTTCCAATCAACATCACCTCAAGGCCCTTACAAAGCTTCCGCTGGGCGTCTCGTCGAATTTCCGATACTGGGGCGCCGAGAAAACCATCTATGCCAAGCGCGGCCGTGGCGGCCGCATCTGGGACATTGACGACAACGAGTACGTCGACTACCGGCTGGGCTACGGTCCGAGCATCCTCGGCTACGCCGACCCGCGTGTCGACGAGGCCGCCCGCAACGGCATGGACGTGGGCGGCGTATTTGCGCTTTCCACGGAGCGCGAGTACGACGTGGCCAGGCGAATCTCGAAGATGGTCCCGGCGGCCGAACTGGTCCGGTTTTCCAACTCGGGCACCGAGGCGGTGATGGCCGCGCTGCGACTGGCCAAGGCCTACACGGGCAAGGACTCGCATATCATCGTCGAAGGCGGTTACCACGGCGTGTTCGACGCGGTGCTCTGGTACGTCGAAATCGAGGACTGGGATCCTTCGATGGGCGATCCGCCGGTGGAGGCCGACAGCGAGGGCGTGCCGGTGATGATGAAGAAGCTCGCCTATTTCGCGCCGCTGAATGACGCCAACTACCTCGAGGACCTGCTGAAAAAACACCACAAGAACATCGGCGCGTTCCTGATCGAACCCATGATGGGCAATTGCTGCTCGATCACGGCCTCGCGCGAATACGTGCATGCCGCACGCGAGTTGTGCGAGAAATACGATGTCATCATGATCGTCGACGAGGTCAAGACAGGGTTCCGCGTGGCGCGCGGAGGCGTGCAGGAACTGATGGGAATCAAGGCGGACCTCTGCACCTTCGCCAAGGCGGTGGGCAACGGTTATCCCATTTCCGTCGTGGCCGGTCGCGAGGACATCATGCGCCAGATCGGCGACGGCGTTATCCACGGCGGTACCTACACCTGCCACTCCGTGGCTCTGGCGGCGGCGGACAAGACGCTGGAGATCCTCGATGAAACCGATGCTCTGGAGACCGTCGAGAAATACGGCGCCGACCTCCAGAATGGCATGAGCCGGATTCTCGACGCTCGGGATATCCCGCACTCGTTCGTCGGCCACCCGGCGATGGGCGGGCTGTTCTTCAACGAAACGGCGCCGCAGAACTACCGCGACTGGCTCGACAGCGACTACACCTTCTACGACACAATGGCGCCCGAACTGCACGAACTCGGCGTGCTGTGCGAACCGGATTCGCGTGAACCCTGGTTCATCTGCGAGGCGCATGCGAAGGACGACAGTCTCACGAAGACCCTCGACGCCTTCGAGAAGGCGATCGATACCACGATGGAAAAACTGGAATACCGCGGACAGGGGCAGCACCTCGCCGCCGGCTGATACCGCACCGCACCGCAACGGAGCCTGAACCGTGAGCAAGAACTACGACGCGATCGTCATTGGGGCCGGACACAACGGCATCACCAACGCCGCCTATCTCGCAAAGGCGGGCCTGAACGTGCTGTTGGTCGAAAAGAACGAATACATCGGCGGCGCCGCGGTCAGCCTGCCCATATACAAGGACTGGAAATACTCGAACTGTTCGTACGTGTGCAGCCTGCTGCGACCGGAAGTGTACCGGAGCCTCGACCTCGCCAGGTACGGGCTGCAGGTCATACCCTACGGCGGCAGCGTGACGATCAGCCAGACCGGTGACATCGTCGCCACCTACGTCGACCACGACCTGAGCCGGCGGGAAGTGGCGCGCCACAGCCCGCGGGACGCGGACGCCGATGTACGGTTCAACCGGGACATCATGCGGCAGTGCCGCTTCATCCGTAAGTTCCTGCTGCGCACCGCGCCGGACCCGACCTCGTTCAAGCCTCGCGACCTGTTCGAGATGCTGTACATGTACAAGGAGGCCATGAAGCTCGGGGAAGACGTGCTGTACGACACCCTGCGCTTTTATACCATGAGCATCTCGGACTTCCTCGACGAGTATTTCGAGAGTCCGCTCCTGAAAGCGGCGCACGCCGGCAGCGGCATCATCGGTTCGGCGCTCGGCGTGATGTCTCCGGGCACCGCCTATGTCCTGCTGCACCACGCCATGGGCGAGGTGGACGGCAATGCCGGGGCCTGGGGTTTCGCGCGCGGCGGCATGGGCGCGATCACCCGTGCCATGCACGACTGTTTCACCGATCACGGTGGCGAGACGGCGGCCGGCTCGGGCGTGGACCAGATCATTGTGAAGAACGGCCGGGCGGCCGGTGTCGCGCTCGAGAACGGCAACGAATACTACGCCGACGTGGTGGTCTCCAACATGACGTTCCCGCGCACCTTCCTCGAATGCATGGACGAAAAAGACCTGGATCCGGGATTCCTCAAGAGGGTCCGGAACTTCAAGATCCGCGGTTCTTCGGGCAAGCTGAACATCGCGCTGGATGGCAAGCCCGACTTTCCGGCACTGCGCGGCAACCCCGAACTGATGCACACCGACATGCACCTGATCGACTCGATGGAGCGGCTGGAGCGGGCCTACGACGACTGGAAGAACGGCATCTGGTCGCAGGATCCGTACATCGACATGCTGATCCCGTCGTTGACCGACCCCACCATGACCCCACCCGGCAAGCATTTCATGTCGGTGTTCGTGCAGTACGTGCCGCCCAAGGTAAACGGCAAGGACTGGACCGACGAACAGCGCGACCAGTTCGCCCAGACCGTGGTGAACCAGATCGACGAGTACGCACCCGGCTTCAAGGACCTGATCCTGCACATGGAAGTCCGCACGCCCCGAGAACTGGAAGACGAGGTGGGCCTGACCGAGGGCAACATCTTCCAGGGCGAGCTGACCATGGACCAGCTGCTGTTCAACCGCCCGATCCCCGGCTACCACCAGTATCGCGGGCCCGTCAAAGGCCTCTGGATGTGCGGCTCGTCCACGCACCCAGGAGGCGGTGTGATGGCGGCCCCGGGCGCCAATGCCGCCCGGGAAATTTTGGCGGACCTCAAGAAACCGAATACCGTTCCGGAGGGCTGGCTCGATGACTAGGAGATTGCATCTCAACCACGTCAGCACACCTGGTTTCACCCCTCGGGCTGTCGCTGATTTTCCGCCCAACGGCACAAATTCTCCTCGGAGTATTCCCAATACACTTTCGTCGAACTTGCACCATTGGTTCGAAAAATCCGCAGGCAGCGAGGCGTACAGACATGGCTGAGATGCAATCCGGGGCTACGATCGTAATCGGCGGCGGCCACAACGGCCTGGTGAGTGCGGCCTACCTTGCGAAAGCGGGCCGCAAGGTCACGGTGCTGGAAGCCGCGGACCAGCTTGGCGGGGCCACTGCCATGCGCGAGTTCGCGCCCGGCTTCAAGGCTTCCCTGGCGCACCTGCTGTACCTGCTGGACAAGGACATCGCCGCCGAACTGTCGCTTTCCTCGCATGGCCTGTCCATGGCCGCCACCGGCCTGAACACCGTGGCGCTGGGCGAGGACGGCAAACACCTGACCATCGGCGCGGAAGCCGTGGCAGGGGACGGACTCTCCGCAACGGACCATACGGGATACCGCGAGTACCGCCGCTTCATGTCGAAATTCGCCGGCCTGATCGGCTGGCTGCACGGACAGACGCCGCCGCGCATCCGGCAGGAGCGCGGTGACCTTGTCGCGCTGGGCAAACTGGCCCTGAAAATCCGCATGATGGGCCGGGACGACATGCGCGAGTTCCTGCGCATCGCCGGCATCAACATCTACGACATACTGCAGGAAAACCTCGAGAACCCGCTTCTGAAAGGCGCGCTGAGCCTGGACGCGGTGCTCGGAGCGCACTCCGGGCCCCGTTCGAACAACACCGTATTCACCGCACTGCACCGGATGAGCGGGAACACCGACGGCCCGTCCGGCACGCTGTCGCTGCCCAGGGGGGGCATGGCTGCGGTCGCCGATGCATTGGCCGCCGCGGCCCGACAGGCAGGCGCCGAGATTCGCACCGGCTGCGCGGTCGAGCAGATCCTGCTGGACGGCGGGCGCGTATCGGGCGTTCGGCTCGCCGGCGGCGAGGAAGTCGCGGCCGATACCGTCCTGTCGAACGCCGACCCGAAGACCACCATCATGAAACTGCTGGGCGCGCGGAACGTGGAAGCCGCTTTCGCCCAACGGATCGTGCACTTCCGTTCCCGCGGCAATGCCGCGAAATTGCACCTGGCGCTCGACGGCCTGCCCGAATTTCCCGGCCTGGCGCCCAAGCAACTGGGCGAACGTCTGGTCATCGCGCCGGATATGGAATACGTCGAACGGGCGTTCAACCACAGCAAATACAAGAAGTTTTCCAGCCACCCGGTGGCCGAAATCGTGCTGCCGACAGTCCGCGACCCGGGGCTGGCGCCGGAGGGCTGCCACGTGCTGTCCGCGGTCGTGCAGTATGCGCCGCGCGAGCTCGGCTCAGGCTGGAGCGAAGGTAAGGCGGCGTTCATGGAGACGGTGCTGCGCACGCTGGAGACCTACGCACCGGACATCCGCGGGAAAATCGTCGGCTCGGAGTTGCTGACGCCCGAGGACATCGAGCGGGAATACCGGATCAGCGGCGGTCACTGGCACCACGGCGAACTCTCGCTGGACCAGTTCCTGATGATGCGTCCCGCACCGAAATCGGCGCGATACCGGACACCGGTCGAGGGCCTTTACTTCTGCGGCGCGGGCGCGCACCCGGGCGGCGGCGTCATGGGTTGTGCCGGCCGCAACGCCGCGGCGGCGGTCCTGGCGCAATAACCAGCAGCGGAAAACGAAGATGATCAGACCAGATACGAAGCGACGTGACCATTACAAGGACACGGTCTACCCCGGGCCCTTCCACTCGCGGCAGAAGGAACACAACCGCATGCGCGAGTGGAGCCGCTGGAGCGACTACCTCTCCGTACCGGCCTACTGGGACGCGGACCACGAGTATTTTGCCGGCCGCAACGCCTGTGGCGTATTCGACATCACGCCGATGATCAAGCACCGGATCAGCGGGCCCGACGCCCTGCCATACATGCAGCGGCTGGTCACCCGGGACGTGCGCAAGATCAAACCCGGACGGGTCGGTTATACGGTCTGGTGCGACGAGCTCGGACAGGTGATCGACGACGGCACGATCTTCCACCTGGAAGAAGGCGTGTACCGTATCTGCTCGCAGGAACACCAGATCGACTGGTTCCTGACCAACGCGCTCGGCTTCGACGTCAAGGTCGAGGAAGAGACGCACGATATCGCCGGGCTCGCCGTGCAGGGCCCGACCAGTTGCGCGGTGCTCAGGGACATGGGGCTGCAGGGCATTGAACAACTGACGCCGTTCGGCATGACCTGGTTCGACTTCGAGGGCACGCGGTTGATGGTCTCGCGCACGGGCTACACCGGCGACCTCGGCTACGAGCTGTGGATCGATCCGGAGCACGCGGAAACGCTGTGGGACCGGTTGTTCGAGGCCGGCAAGCTGCGCGGTATCCGAGCCATGGGCAGCGAGGCCCTCGACATGCTCCGCATCGAGGCGGGTTTCATCCTGGCCGGCCAGGACTTCCTGCCCGCCATGCAGGCCGTGCGGACGGGCCATACCCGCTCCCCCTACGAACTGGGCCTGGGTTGGCTGGTCAGCTTCGACAAGGGCATCTTCAATGGGCGCGCCGCCCTGCTCGAGGAAAAAAAGAACGGCTCGCGTTATCGCCTGGTCAAGCTGGATATCGATGGCAACAAGCCGGCGCGCGATTCCTTTGTGTTCACGAAGAACAACAAGTACGCGGGCACGGTAACCTCGGCGATGTGGTCACCCTCGGCCAAGGCGAGCATCGCGCTCGCATCGCTCGAAATGCCGCACGGCGAAACCGGCGAGGAGCTGTCGGTGGAGATCTACTATCAGCGCGAGCTGAAGTGGAACCGGGTGATGGCGCCGGCGCGTGTGGTCAAGGACGTGTTCTGGGATCCGCCGCGCCGCCGGCAGACGCCCCCTGCGGATTTCTGAACCGGAGGCGGGCTTGAGTCCCTGTACCGGCATGTCCGGTGCCGAGGTTTGGACTTGGGCGGCGGAGGGCCGGGATCCCCTTCGCAGACACGCTCAAGACATCCCTGTGCG
Source organism: Lysobacterales bacterium (assembly GCA_050118555.1). Lineage (GTDB taxonomy): Bacteria > Pseudomonadota > Gammaproteobacteria > Xanthomonadales > SZUA-36 > CALKKN01. The sequence continues at coordinate 189 of JASFKQ010000128.1, read as the reverse complement.
CTATTCGACTGTTCCCGACAGCTCGAATGTCTGCGAAGGGGATCCCGGCCCTCCGCCTGACAGGCTTCCGACCCATTTATTCTTCCGGACATTCGACAGGCGTAGATAATGTCGAAAGAACACCGCCTGAAACCCCTGCTGCAACCCGAATCGATCGCGGTGGTCGGCGCCAGCGAACGCGCCGGCTCG
>JASFKQ010000127.1:0-10546 GCA_050118555.1 Lysobacterales bacterium | reverse complement strand
CAGCGCTATGGGGTGAGTGAAGACCAAGCATGGGCGGAAAGAACCAAGCCAGCACCCGCAAAATCACCCCACGGACAGGTTCAAAAAAAAGGGCGGCCAAGGCCGCCCTCTAATTGGGACTGAGGAGTCTTACCCAGGCGGAATGACTCCCGCCTGCGTATAGATGACCGTACCATGCATCAATTGCTTTCACAAACTCCCGGATTTTTTCAATAGAAACATGTGCACCTCGCCCATGGTCCGGTCCTTCAGGACCATCCAGGCCGGTCCCGGATGCTGGAAGGGCCCCTTCGTCGAGGTCTCCAGATACACGAGACCGTCCTTGCGGAGAACGTTCCGGGACGCCAACAGGTCCAGCACCCTGCTCTCCATCCGGCTGCCGAACGGCGGGTCGATGAACACGATGTCCAGCGAATCCGGTTCACAGGTCAACAACCATTTCAGTGCGTCGGCCTCGACCAGGCGGATGTCGGCGCGGACCTGATCCGATCCCAGGTATACCAGGGTCGAGCGCAACGCCTGGGCCGCCAGCGGCGTGTATTCCACCAGCGTCACCTCGGCAGCGCCCCGCGACACGGCCTCGAAGCCCAGCACCCCCGTGCCGGCAAAGAGATCGGCGCAACGGGAACCTGCGATATGGGGCTGCAGCCAGTTGAACAGGGTTTCGCGGCAACGATCGCCCGAAGGGCGCAGGCCCGGAACATCCACCACCGGCAGGCGCCTGCCGCGCCAGCGCCCGCCGATGATCCTGACGGACCCGGCGCCCTGGCCCGGAGGTCTCTTCCTGCGCTTGCGTGGCAACTTGAACGGTCTCTTGAAAACCCCAAAACTACTGGGACAGGACACTAGCATATTCAGCCCCCACTCTCCGAGGAAAGCAACCCGATGCTGCGAATCTTCCGCAAAAACCGCCAGAAGCCCGGCGCCGTTCAGGACGTGCAACTGCGCCCGGCGGAGCAATCGGGCGTCGACCCCCTGGAGCAACGCCTCGAGGACACCCGCCGGCAACTCGGCAAGCGGCTTGGCGATTTGCTGAGTGGCAGGAGCACCGTTGACGAAGACCTGCTGGACGAGATCGAAACCACGCTGATCACCGCCGACATCGGCATCAACGCAGCCCTGGAGATCGTCGAGAACCTGCGGGCGGGCATTCGCAACCGCGTGATCACCGAGCCCACCCAGGTGCTGCCTGCCGTACAGGCGGAGCTGTATGAGCTGATCGAGCCCTGCGAGCAATTTCTCGCTGTGGACGAGAGCAAAAAGCCTTTCGTGATCCTGATGGTCGGCGTCAACGGCGCGGGTAAGACCACGACCATCGGCAAACTGGCGCAACGCTTCAAGGAGGACGGCCTGAGCGTCATGCTGGCAGCCGGCGACACGTTCCGGGCCGCCGCCGTCGAGCAGCTGAAATCCTGGGGCGCACGCAATGACGTGCCGGTAGTCGCCCAGGGCACCGGGGCAGATTCGGCCGCCGTCATCTTTGACGCCATGCAGTCGGCGGCCGCCCGCAAGACCGACGTGTTAATCGCCGATACCGCAGGGCGCCTGCACACACAGCACAACCTGATGGAAGAGCTGAAGAAAATCCACCGCGTAATGGGCCGCATCGACGAGAGTGCGCCGCATGAAATCATGCTGGTGGTGGACGCCGGAACCGGACAGAACGCACTGAACCAGGCGCGGGAGTTCAACCAGGCAGTCGGCCTGACCGGCATCACCATCACCAAACTGGACGGCACTGCGCGCGGCGGCGTGCTGTTCGGCATCGCCCACGAATTGGGGGTCCCGATCCGTTTCATCGGCGTCGGAGAAGCCGCCAAGGATCTGCGCCCCTTCGACGCGGGCACCTTCATCAACGCGATCCTGCCCATTGACTAAGACCCAGCAACCGTTCGCTGTGCGCGTGCTCGCCTGGTGGGATGAGCACGGCCGCAAGGACCTGCCCTGGCAGCACCCGCGCACGCCCTACCGGGTGTGGATATCCGAGATCATGCTGCAACAGACACAGGTGTCGACGGTCATCCCCTACTTCGAGCGTTGGATGGAATCCTTCCCGGACGTGCGGACCCTGGCCGCCGCACCGCTCGACGATGCGCTGTCGCACTGGGCCGGGCTCGGGTATTACGCCCGGGCCCGCAACCTGCACAAGGCCGCACGGCTCTGTGTCAGCCATTTCGGCGGCGACCTGCCGGCAACCGCCGAGGAACTGTGCACCCTGCCCGGCATCGGCCTGAGCTCCGCCAACGCCATTGTCTCGCAGGCCAGTGACCGGCCGGCGGCCGTGCTGGACGGCAACGTGCGCCGGGTGCTGAGTCGCCACGCCGCCATCGAGGGCTGGACCGGCCGCTCGGCCGTGAAAAAGAAATTGTGGGCGGTGGCGGAAAGCCTCCTGCCGGACGATCGGGGCGCCGACTATACCCAGGCCATCATGGATCTCGGCGCCACCGTCTGCACCCGAAGCAAGCCCGGATGTGGACACTGTCCGATCCGCGCCGACTGCACCGCCCTGGAACACGGCCGGGTGGCGGAACTGCCCTCGCCGAAGCCGCGGATACGGGTCGGCGAACGGACCATCCACATGCTCGTCGTGCGGGACACCGAAGATCGGGTCCTGCTTGAAAGGCGCCCGCCAAACGGCGTCTGGGGCGGCCTGTGGAGCCTGCCGGAGGGCGACAGTCCCGAATCCGTGGCCGCCGCGCTCGGTTTCGGCGGCGACCACATCCGGGCCCTGCCGGCCTTCGAACATCGTCTGAGCCATCTGAAGCTGACGATTCGCCCTTCCCTGCTCGTGACGGACGGCCCGGGGCGGGTACAATCGGACGATCAAAGAGACTGGTTCGGGCCAAAGGCGCTGGCGTCGCTGGGAATGCCGCGGCCGATCGCCGGCTTGCTCGAAACACTCAACCACGGAGCGAACAAATGACCCGAAAAGTGCATTGCCAACTGCTGGACAAGGAAGGGGACGCGCTGACCTACCAGCCCTACCCCGGTGAACTCGGCAAACGCATCTACGAACACATCTCGCAGGAAGGCTGGCAGCGCTGGCTGACGCACCAGACCATGCTGATCAACGAAAACCGCCTGTCGCCCATCAACCCGGAACACCGCAAGTACCTGGAGGCCGAGATGGAGAAGTTCTTCTTCGGCGAAGGTTCCGCCGCCCCGGAAGGCTACGTTCCCACCGATGAATAGGAGCAGCCGGGCCATCCCGTAGAAGCCCGCTCTGCGGACGATCGCCTGCTTCATCCCTACTGCCGCCGGAAACCCCCTATGCCCGAAAAAGACCCCGCCGTTCTCACCATGGAAGCCAACATCGCCGAGAAGACCGGCAAAACGGTGCCCCAGTGGGTCGCCATTGTGCGCAAAACGAGGCTCGAGAAACACGGCCAGATCGTCAAGTTCCTGAAATCCGAACACGGCTTCACGCACGGCTACGCCCAACTCGTCACGTTCCGGGCGTTGGAATCCAGCGCGGCCGACCAGCCCGATGCTGATCTTGTCGAGGCCCAGTACGCCGGGCCCAAAGCCGGACTCAAACCGATCTACGACAGAATCCTGGCGGCGGTGAAAGAATTCGGCCCCGGCCTGGAAGTCGCCCCGAAGAAAACCTATGTCAGCCTGCGTCACAAAACCCAGTTCGCATTGGTTCAGCCCTCCACGAAAACGCGCGTCGACCTGGGCATCAAGCTGAAGGGCAAGCCACCGACGGCCAGGCTCGAGGACTCCGGAAGCTTCAACTCCATGGTCACGCACCGAGTGCGCCTGGAAACGCCCGGCGAAGTGGACAAGGAAGTCATCGATTGGCTGAAAGCGGCCTTCGACGCCTCGGGTTGATCCCCTCGGTTGACTTGGACGGCCCCAAAAGGTTTAATACCGCGCCTGCCCGGGCGCCTGCGCCCGCGTCGAAAGCCTTTCGGGTTCGACGGGTTCCCCGCCAGCAGGTAAAATCAGGCCCAGTGCCCAGGTAGCTCAGTTGGTAGAGCAGCGGATTGAAAATCCGCGTGTCGGTGGTTCGATTCCGCCCCTGGGCACCATCCTATCTGGGTCTATTCCGACCACATAGGTAACAGTTCATACCGGACACATAGGTAACACCTTAGCACCAAAGGGGTTGCTGGCCGGGTTGATTTTGCAGCTTTCCAGATCGAAGAAGCCCAGGTCGTAGTGCATGAAGCTGACCATCCAGATTCCTTCGTCCACTTGTTTCACACCCACGTTCTGACCGGCGAACACGACACTGAAGTTGATCTTGTGCTGGTTGAAGCAGATGCGCCCGCACTTGGTCACGGTGATGGTCCGGTCGTGGAACGGGTAGTCCAGATCCTCCAGACCGTGATATTCCTTGCGTGAAGGCGCGTAGCGTTCAGCCGGGACCTGCATGCCAAGTGCCTGGTGCGGCCGTTCTGCGTTGTAGTAATCGATGAAGTCATCGAACCGGGCCTGTTGCTGCAGAAAGTTGTCGGCAGCCGGCTTGGTGGCCTCCATCTTAAGCGTCAGGTGCATACGCTCATGCCGTCCATTCTGTTCGGGGTGACCGGGCTTGATGCGTTCGATCTGGATACCCAGGCGCAACCACCACACGGAGAGCTTGCTGAGCCCGAACAGGGCATGTGCACTGGAGAATGGCACGCCATTGTCCGTGCGTATGGTGTCAGGCAGCCCGTAGTCCTTGAAGGCTCGCTCGAAGCTGTTGAACGCATAGGCTTCGCGGGTAGTGGACAGGGCATCGACTGTGATCAGATAACGACTGGCGTAGTCCATGATGGTCAATGGGTAACAGTAACGCCGGTCCGAGAGCATGAACTCGCCCTTGTAGTCGGCACACCACAGCTCATTGGGTGCGCGGACATGGTTCAACGGTGTCCCGCGCGCCTTGTAGCGTCGGCGTTTGCGACGCTTGACCAGACCGTGACGGTCGAGCACGGCATGGACGGTGCTGATGGCCGGTATCGGGATGTCCGGATGCAGTCGTTGCAGGCGGGCGCGGATCTTGGGTGCCCCCCACTTGGGGAACTCCTTTTTGATCTGCACGATGCGTTTCTCGATTTGCATCGGAATGCGGCTGGCCTGACGATAAGGGCGCCGGCTACGGTCGGTCAGCCCTTCCAGGCCAAGCCCTTTGTAGCGCTTGAAGATCTTGTAGCCGGTTTTGCGGGATATGCCAAACTCGCGGCAAAGAGGAGCCATTTTCTCGCCGTCGAGAAGCCGGGCAACGAATCGGAGACGTTCTTCCACAGTATTCCACTCCTTCCAAGGCACGTTGCTTTCTCCCAAATAGGAGAAAGTGTTACCTATGTCATCGGAATAATGTGTTACCTATCTGGCGATAAGCTCAAGTTTCCCCATGAATTCCTTGACTTCCGCTATCCAAACAACAGCGGAACTTCATGCTTTGCCCAGGCTAATAGCCGCATTCGACTCCTCTCGGCCGTGCCGCAGTCCCCAATTAGGAGTGTATGCTGCTTCCTATTTCTTTAAGAAAAGGAGCTGCGGCATGACATTGATGGAATGGGGTGCATTAGGCGAACTGATTGGCGGCGTCGCCATTATAGTCTCGTTGATTTACGTTGGAGTTCAGGTCAAAGACAGTGCAAAAGCAACCAGATCAGCGGCCGCAAATGATGCATCTGTTTCTATGCAAAGGTGGTATCTCGAAATGGGGAGCAACCGTCAGGCCAGTCAACTGTGGCTAAACGCAATGAGAAGCCCGGAACCGCTCTCAACTTATGACGAATTTCAGTTCCTTATGTCAATGCATGCGGTCTTCTTGGGGTTTCAGAATAGCTACCTTCTCAGTCAAGAAGGCACGCTAGATCCCGAAATTCGCGAGGCGCTGACGTTTGCGATCATAGCGGTCAAGGATCTTCCCGGTATGGATCGCTATTGGAACCAGAGAAGGGGCTTCCTTCATAGTGGATTCGCAAAGTATGTCGATGGCCTACGAATGCGGGACCCCATCGAAACCCTCGACGTATACAAGAGAAATGAGAACGCTTCAGAAACGTAGATTGAACTCGGGAAATCATGGTTGCGACGGCTTCTGGCCGAAAGCGGAAATTTCGGCCCATAGTCATTGGTCCCAACTGTGTCAGTTTTGCGCCGGTTTATCCGTGCCTAACCAATGTTAACTGCTGTTATCTAGCACATTCGAGCCGGACAAACACCGCAAGTGACTGATTTAACTAAAGTCTAAAACTTGCCTCTTCCCTTGAAAATCCGCGTGTCGGTGGTTAGATTGTTCGCGTACTTCGTGGAATTTTGGGGTCAGAGTAAAGGGACAGAGTAAAGCAGATCTCCGCGTAAGAGATGCGATGGAGAATTACTCTGTCCCTTTACTCTGACCCCACCACTTCCAAAGTTCCCGGCCCCATGTCTCAGGCCAGCATGCGGGCTTGACCTTTTGTCTGTATGCTTCGGTTCTCGTTATCTGCCTGAGCGATGCCGAAATGAATCCACGCCTTTCTCTTGCCTGCTTTAGCCTGACGCTTTGTTGTTCGTTTCCCGTTGCAGCCGACCTGGACCCGGGCCAACAGGAATTTCGCGAGTTGTACCGCGAACTGGTCGAGACCAACACCACGCTTTCCAGCGGAAGTTGCACCGAGGCGGCGGAAAGAATGGGTGCGCATTTGAGCGCAGCCGGCATGTCCGCGGACGACATCCACATAGTGACGGCGGAGGGCCACCCTAAGGAGGGCAGCCTCGTCGCGGTGTTGCACGGTGGAGACCCGGCGCTGAAGCCGATGTTGTTGCTCGCGCATATCGATGTGGTCGAAGCCAGGCGCGAAGACTGGACGCGTGATCCCTTCAAGCTGATCGAAGAAGGCGGCTATTTTTATGCGCGCGGCGCGGTCGACGACAAGTCCATGGCGGCCATCTGGGTCGACACGCTGGTGCGTTTCCTCAAGGATGGCTACCGGCCACCGCGCACGATAAAACTGGCCCTTACCTGCGGTGAAGAGACCGCAGGTGCCTTCAACGGAGCCGAGAACCTGGCGGCGGAGCATGCCGATCTGATCGCGGCCGGATTCGCACTGAACGAGGGTGCCTGGGGCGTACTAGATGAGGAGGGCAACCGGGTCATGCTGACCATGCAGGCCGGGGAAAAACTGCCGGAAAACTATGAACTCGAGGTCACCAACCCGGGCGGGCACAGCTCGAGACCAGTCAAAAACAACGCGATCTACCAGCTCAGCGCCGCCCTGCTGCGCGTCAGCAGTTATGAGTTCCCGACCCACCTGAATGACACCACGCGCACGTTCTTCGAGCGGATGGGCGCGCTTCGGGGTGGCGAAATGGGCGCGGCGATGCAGGCGCTCGCTGCCAATCCCGAGGATGCCGACGCGCTGGCCATCGTCATGACCGACCCGAGCTACAATGCCATCCTGCATACGACCTGCGTGGCGACGACGCTCGAGGCCGGCCACGCCACGAATGCACTGCCGCAACGGGCGACCGCGAACGTAAATTGCCGGATTTATCCCACCGACTCCATCGAGGACGTCCGCCGGGCGCTGGAGCAGGTAGTCGCCGACCCGGCCGTCAAAGTGACCGCGATGCCAGCACGCAGCCAGGTCGCAGTCCCACCACCACTGACGCCGGCGATCTGGGATCCCATCGAAGCCACCGCCGCAGAGGTATTCCCGGGATTGCCGGTAGTGCCGATTTTTCAGGCCGGCGGGACGGATGCGCCGTTTCTGGCCACGATCGGAATTCCCACGTATGGCATCGGCGCCTATTTCCTGGAACCCGATCTCGGGCACATCCATGGCCTCAATGAGCGGATTCGCGTGGACTCACTCTATGACGCCCGCGACTTCCTTTACGCGCTGGTCAATCGCCTGGCCAACGCCCCTGACCCGATCCCCTGAAACATTGGGGTCAGAGTAAAGGGACAGAGTAAAGTAGATCTGCGTGTAAGTGATGCGATGGAGTTTTACTCTGTCCCTTTACTCTGACCCCACGACTTCCTCTGACCCCACGACTTCCTGACCCCAGTTATTTCTGCGCGGCTGCGAGGAGGAGAGTCAGGGCCACTAACGTCGGGACGGCCCTCATTGCCGCCGTGAGCAGGAGAGTCAGCGTATGCAGGATTTGAATCGCGGACGGCGCCTTCATTCTTCTTGACCCTGGTGTTCTGATGTCTGAATTGCACCGAATTCGGCACTGTCTCACTCTAGCGGTCCCCTGCTGAACGCACCATGAACTACCGTGGAACCGCAGCCGGACCAAAAAAGGGGCATACTCAACTTGGGATTGGCAAATGAGGTCTAAGTATGGGGCGGGATGCAATTTACTCTGTTCGAGTAATTTGTATCCGGCTCCTTTCCGGAATTTCTCTAATCTCAGCTACACGTAAGCCACCGAGGTGGCCAACACGATCTGGCCGCAAAAATACATCGGTAAACCCCAGGCGCGATTTATGAACCCGGGTGCGATGAAGCGGTCGCGCGCGACGGACAGGTCTGAAAGCAGGAACAGGAGGGCGCCCAGCGGAATCAGCCAGTTGCCGTCGATGGCGCCGGCGCCTGCCGCCATGGCCATCATGGTGGATATGGCGGCCACGTACAGCCAGACGGGCCGGCGCATCCGGCTGTCGAGGTGCGGCCGCAGCCAGCGCAACACGCTCCAGGCAAACACGACCATGGCCAGCCCGGAGCCCAACGCCACCGGCCAGGAAACGCCCCGTGCCGCGAAGGCGCCGATATAGGCGAGGTGGCCGAGCAGGAAACTGGCCAGTCCCAGCAGAAACAGCGCTCGGCTGCGGGTGGAAACCAGGAACAGGTCGCCCATCCAGCAAAATGCCATGCCCAGCAGCAGAATCTGTCCGTAATGCGTATCTGCGGCCCCCGCCGACCAGGCTGCGGCGATGTAAGCCGAGGCCGCGATCAGTTTGCCGGTGGCGCACAAAATCTTGCGCGAATGGCGCTCGCCCGCCAATGCGATGATTAGGCCAATGGCGCAGACTACGACCCACATGGGGGCTTCGGAAGGGTGTCATGCATTAGGAATATATACCCGCATTTCAGACATCCCGACAAGTTCAGGTGTCCGGAGGAGAGCAAGTCGGAATCGCCGGAATCTTGGCCCCGGACATTCTCGAGCACGGTCAGGAATGGGAACTTCAGAGCACCGCGACCAGGCCCCAACGCATTGCGATTGACGTGACGCCCAGCAGGCCTGCGTAGAAGTCGAAGTCCATTCAGATCGACTATACCCGAGAGCAGTTCCGGAGGCTCAGCATCGGTCCCGGCAAATCGTAGACGTGGCGGCCGGGAGGTGCGCACCGTAACCTCAATCTGTGCGAGTCCGAGAGTGATGTAACCCGGCCGTGCCTCGCCGCCGGCCGGAACCGAATAAGCCCCGTGACCCGCAATTATTTTTCGGGCTCCGTCGTCTTTTCGGGTGACTAGGTCTCTTCGGGTGTCTTCTTTGACATCCAGGCGTCCATGAACGCCTTCAGTTCGGCACCGTCGTCGGGGTCATCCACCGATTTTTCACCGCTCGCGTATGGCCACAGCGCATCGATCAACCGGGCGATTTCCTCCCGCGAATAGCTATACTCGTGGCCCAGGTTCAAGTCCAGCATCACCTGGGCCGCTTTCGAGATGGTCCATCCTGCCTCTTCCTGTCGCGGCACCACCAGGTAGCGGCCCCTGGGATTGTCCTCGAACAGCGCTCGCTTGATGGTGTGGGCCACGGCGTCCGGTGGGGTGCCTTCATTTTCGACGCCCGCTTCCAGTCTCTCGCGGCAGTTGTCGAGCATCCGCTGGCGACGATCTTCGAACAAACCCCAATTCTCGCTGTTCTCTTCCTTGAGCAACCTCTTGCATCGCGTCAGGCCGATCTCGGATGCAAAGTTACCTGGATTGACGGCGGAAACATGAACGCCGAGGTCGCTGAGTTCGTTGGCAAGCGAATCGGTCATCGCCTCGACCGCGTGCTTGCTGCCCGCGTACATTCCGTAGCCGCTGCCGGCGAGAACCCCAGAAATGGAACTGATGTTCACGATCCGTCCTTTCGATTCGATGATCATCGGGGCGAACGCTTTCGTTACGCGAAAAACGCCGAAGACATTGACGTCGTAGAGAAACTCGAGATCGGATTCCTTGGCCTCGATCAGCGGCGCCACGACGTTCACGCCCGCATTGTTCACGAGCCCCCAGAGCCCGCGCCCCTGCTTCTCGATCAGCTTGACTGCCGCGTCAATCTGGTCTTGTTTGGTGACATCGATGCGCACGGCCATGACGTTGTCGATCCTGTTGAGTTCCTCTATGTCGGCATCCTTCCGCGCGCCGGCATAAACGAAGTATCCCTCCTTGGCCAGATACTCAGCGGCGGCTCGGCCTATGCCGCTGGTGGCGCCGGTAATGAGTACCGCTCTCTGGTCACTCGCCTGCTGATCCGCCAGGACGGGCGACATTGGCAACAGAGTGATGAGAAATATGGCCATTACTACCAGAAGCTTCATGCAGGCTCTCCTTTTTTGTTATCGCTCTGATTTATACGATGCGCCGAAAGGCCATCAAACCGATGCCCAGCATCAGCA
>JASFKQ010000126.1:0-10743 GCA_050118555.1 Lysobacterales bacterium | reverse complement strand
CCGGTGAATACACCATGGAGAAGGCTCCCCTTTATCACCTGGTGAGTGAAACCGAGCAAGCAGCGTAAGGAAAATGGGGTCAGAGTAAAGGGACAGAGTCGCGACTCTGTCCCTTTACTCTGACCCCAGGCCTCATGGCATCGATGAACATTATTGAACACACCGACGAAGAGATCCTGGCGATTGCCCACCCGATGTGGGACGACCTGATCAAGTACTCCAATAAGGGGCAGTACGGGAAATTCATCAGGAAATTTTCCTATGACCTGTTGCTTGGCCTGAACGAAATGGAGCTAGGAAAACAGTTCAAGAGAAGTATGCTGGCACGCAAGCTGTCCCCGGAGTGGGATTATCTTGGCATCATTCGCCGCGGTGAACACGTGACCGTCCTTTACCGCGTAAGAAGCACCGAGATGGAAGGTGAGTGGCTCGGGCGCCTGGTCCTGGGTTATGAGCAGGGTGAAGTCCGGATCTTTTCCGCTTCTATTTTCTGAATTTTCGAAAGACTGGGCCTGGGCCATGAGCGACGTGATCGCAGACAACAAGTACGTTGAACTGACCTACCAGGTTATCGACCAGAAGTCCGGCCAGGTGCTGACCTCGGTCGAGTTTCCGCTGGGGTATGTCCACGGGGTCAACCAGGTCCTGTCGCCCCAGGTCAGCGCCGAGTTGGAGGGCCGATCCGCGGGCGAAACGATCGAAGTTCCCCTGGACTGCAACAAGATATTCGGCGCCAGGGATGAGTCGCTCGTCATCACCGAGCAGATCAGGAACGTTCCCGAGGAATATCGTGAAGTCGGTACCGCCATCCTGATGGAAAACAACAAGGGTGAGACCAAGACTTTCCTGGTCACCCGGAAGGACAGAAAAACCATCACCTTCGATGGAAACAACCCGCTGTGCGGCAGAGAGGTCATTTTCAAGCTGGAAATCCTGCTTGTCCGGGATGCAAGCGAAGAAGAGATTGCGGCAGGCGGGAAAGTCGAAGAAGGCCCGGACATAAAAATGGGCCCCAGCATTCACGAGGTTTTGAATTAATTGTCACGCCACGCGTGATATTCTTGGCAAGAGGTGAGTCTTATGAGCGAACAACCCAAAACCAGACCCAAAGTTCCCGAAGGCAAAGCGCGTTTCGTCACAACCCGCCAGAAAGAACCCAATGAGAAGGGTTTTGTCGGGTATGAAACCACCTGGGAGCCGTTTCAGAAAGAGGTCGAATACACGACCCCGAAAAAGCCATAAGCTTTCCCAACAAAGGGGCCGGATACAATTTAGCCAAAATTGTATCCGGCCCCTTTGTTGGAACGCCTGGCAAATTTGAAGGTCTCGATAGTCCAGTCATGGGGGCTTACATTCAGTACCAGGCAGGAAGGACCGCCCCGGTTGCGGATTCTTCCCGCGGCGCCCGGGTTGATGACCCATGGGCTGCCGGCGCAGTCGATCTCCAGTTTGTGGGTATGCCCGTAGACAACGGCCCGTGCCCCGTGATGCGCTGCGCGCAGTTTGTCGTGGTCCGGAGACATGTGGCCGTGGACATGGCCGTGCTCAACGGCCAGCTTGCCACCGGGTAATTCAAGCTCGACGAGCGCGGACAGCGTGCCCAGAACGTCGAGTTCCTCGCCGGCCCAGAGGCCAGGAACATCATTGTTCCCGAGTACTGCGTGCACCCTGCCGGTCACTTCCCGCAGGTGCTGCAGTACTCTCGCACTGCCGATGTCGCCGGCGTGCACGGCGATGTCGCAACCTGCGATCACCTCCAGCACATTCTCGCAGACGTGGCCGTGCGTGTCGGAAAGAATGCCGACGCGTACCGATTCTTCCATGTCTCCAATCTCCCCCTGCTCTTCCACGCCAACTTTCCGAGTCACCTTGCGACTCCGCCGCTGCTATATCACGCCACGCCGCCGCAGCCGGTCGAGATCGGCCTCCGCCAGCCCCAGTAATTCCCCGTACACGGCCTCGTTATAAGAACCGACCTCGGGCCCCGCCCATTCGGTGCGCCCGGGCGTGTCGCTGAGTTTCGGGATCATCGCCGGAATCTTCAGTGCATGGCCGTGCACATCCACTTCCTCGAACAGACCACGTGCGATGAAGTGTTCGTTCACCATCATATCCGCGACGCTGTAGATCGGACCGGAGGGAACCCGTGCCTCGTCCAGCAGTTCGAGGGCGGTTTCCGAATCCATGGAGCCGGTCCAGGCCGCAATGGCCGCATCGATTTCAGGCTCGTGCTCCACCCGGCCCGCGTTGTCGGCAATCCGCGCGTCCGTGGCCAGGTCGTGCCGGCCCATTGTTTCGCAGAGCCGCCTGAATATCGAATCGCCGTTGGCCCCGATGATGATGAACTTGCCGTCCGCGCACCGATAGGTGTTGGTCGGTACGATCCCGGTGATTGTCGAGCCGGAGGGTTCGCGCACCACCCCGCCGCCATCGTATTCCGGCACCACGCCCTCGAGCAGATTGAAGACGGACTCGTAGAGTGCGGTGTCGATCACCTGCCCGCGGCTGCCGGGATGTCGGGCCTGGTACAGGCAGGCCATCACCACCCCGAGCGCCGTGTGCAGGCCGGCGAGCGTGTCCCCGATGCTCAGGTTGGGCCGCATCGGCGGCTCCCCCGGCTTGCCGTTGACGTAACGCAAACCGCCCACACCCTCGCAAACCGAGGCGAAGCCCGGCTTCGAGGCCCAGGGCCCGTCCTGTCCGTATCCGGAAATCCGCGCGTAGACCAGCCCGGGGTTGTCCGCCCACAGGTCAGTCGGGCCCAGGCCCCATTTCTCCATGACGCCCGGGCGGAAGTTCTCAACCAGCACCTGGCACTTGCCGGCCAGACCCCGCACGAGCTCGCGGCCCTCCTGGTTGCGCAGGTCGGCGGTGATGCACTTCTTGTTGCGCCCCAGGCTGCGCCACCAGTAGGACATGCCCTCGTCGTCCAGCACCCGCCACCTGCGGATGGGATCGCCGGTTCCCGGAGGCTCCACCTTGATGACCTCGGCGCCGTAATAGGCCAGCATGCTGGCAGCGAATGGCCCGGCGAGTAACTGGCCGAGCTCGAGGACCCGTATTCCGTCCAAAGGGCGAGGCTTTTTTTCCATAACAACGGCCCGGTACGCGGCGATTCGCAGATTCCCAGTATCCCATAAAGAACCCTTTCAGGGTCCTCAGGCGGGGACACGGGGAGGCCTCCGGAGTGAAGTCGCTTCGTCACTCTGGGAAGTCCGCGGTGGGCCGGCGGGGCGCTCGTTGCGACGAATGCGGCGACATTGGGAGCTGAGCGGCTAACACGGATGTTGTTGGACGATGCAGCAGGCAAAGCCGACTCTGCCGCTAATTGAACATAAATTGTACAATATCTTCCTTTAATAGCTTAAAGTTTCAAAAAAGAGGTTGACATACCTGTACAATGTCTGTACAAATAGCGCAACGTTGGTTGTTACCTTGGCTGACCGCCGCAAATCGAGACCAACATTTTTGAGCCAAAACCTACTGGAGACCATCATGAACAAGATTTTTTCAAGCACGCTTCCCACCCTGGCCGCCATCGGCCTTCTGACCGCTGCCGGCCCGGCTGCCGCTGACCGGCCGGATTGGGCTAACAAGTTGGATGCCACCATCGTCGGAACCGCTGTCGGCCTGTCCGGCGGCTTGACAGACTACGACGACAACCCCAATGATTTCGACATCCTGGTAAAGGCCGTCGTGGCTACGGGATACATTGGCAATCCGCTGGGCACCGATGACTACACGGTCTTTGCCCCGATCGATCAGGCATTCATCGACGTGGCCGAAGCATTGGGTGGCCCGCTGTCTGACGACAACATGAACGGCTCGATTGAAGACGAAGCCGTAGGCGTGTTGGTTGCCGAACTGACAGTCCCCGGCATTCGTGAAGTGCTTGATTACCACCTGACCGAAGGCGTGCGGAACTCTCGCAGCGTCACGCGCGCTAGCCAGGTCGAGATGCTGGACGGCAATACGATCACCGTTCAGGACGGGTCTGTCGACGCGATCGGTTCAAGCGCTGGCTTCGTGCAGACCGACCTCCGTCTGGCCGACGGCATGATCCACGTGATCAACGCGGTGTTGCTGCCGTTCTAAGGTTGCCGATCACGTAATCTCACTGCGCAAAAGGCCGCCGGATGTTCCGGCGGCCTTTTTTTATGGCGACGTAGATCACACCACCGGTCGGCGCAGAGCGATACAATGGTGGCCTGCAAAACTGTACGGACAGGGTGCCGCCATGAACACCATCCGCGAACAAGACTTCATCCAGAGCATTGCCGACGGCTTTCAGTACATCTCCTGCTACCACCCGCCGGATTACATCAACGCGCTGGCCGAGGCCTACGAGCGCGAGGAATCCCCCGCGGCGCGCGACGCCATGGCGCAGATCCTGGTCAACTCACGCATGGCCGCGGAGGGCCGCCGGCCGATCTGCCAGGACACCGGGATTGGTGTCGTTTTCCTGAAGATCGGCCAAAACACGCGGATCGACAGCGAACGGAGCCTGCAGGAACTGGTGGACGAGGGCGTTCACCGCGCCTATACGGACCCGGAAAATACCCTGCGCGCCTCGGTGCTGGCCGACCCGGCCGGCAAGCGCGGCAACACTCGGGACAACACGCCTGCGGTGGTCCACGTCGAACTGGTTGCCGGCGATACGATCGATGTGCGACTGGCGGCCAAGGGCGGCGGTTCGGAGAACAAATCCAAGTTCGCAATGCTGAACCCCAGCGATTCCATCGTCGACTGGGTGCTGGAAACGGTGCCGAAAATGGGCGCGGGCTGGTGCCCGCCGGGCATCCTCGGCATCGGCATCGGCGGCACCGCCGAGAAAGCCATGCTGCTGGCCAAGGAATCGCTGATGGACCATATCGACATCCAGGAATTGAAACGACGCGGCGCCTCCAACCGCATCGAGGAACTGCGCCTGGAGTTGTTCGAGAAGGTCAACGCGCTGGGCATCGGCGCGCAGGGCCTGGGCGGGCTGACCACCGTGCTGGACGTGAAAATCCGCGACTACCCAACCCATGCGGCCTCGTTGCCGGTGGCGATGATCCCGAACTGCGCCGCGACCCGCCACGTGCATTTCGTGCTGGACGGCAGCGGCCCGGCGCGGCTGGACCCGCCGAGCCTGGAGGACTGGCCGAACGTGACCTGGACCGTATCGGACGATACCCGACGCGTGAATCTGGACACGCTGACCCGGGAGGAAGTCGCGCAATGGAAGCCCGGCGAGCGACTGCTGCTCTCCGGCAAAATGCTGACCGGCCGTGACGCGGCCCACAAACGCATCGCCGAACTGTTCGAGCGCGGCGAGCCCCTGCCCGAAGGCGTGGACTTCACCAACCGCGTGATCTACTACGTCGGGCCGGTCGACCCGGTGCGCGACGAGGTGGTTGGTCCCGCCGGCCCCACCACGTCGACCCGCATGGACAAGTTCACCGACATGATGCTCGAGCGTACGGGCTTGATCGGTATGGTGGGCAAGGCCGAGCGCGGGCCCGTCGCGATCGACTCGATCCGGCGCCACAAAGCGGCCTACCTGATGGCGGTCGGCGGCGCAGCCTATCTGGTCTCCAAGGCCATCAAGGGCGCGCGCATGGTCGCCTTCGAGGAACTGGGCATGGAAGCGATCCGTGAATTCGAGGTGGAAGACATGCCGGTCACGGTGGCGGTAGACGCCGAGGGTAACTCCGTGCACCAGACCGGTCCCGCCGAATGGCAGGCCCGCATCGGCAAGATCCCCGTAAAAGTCGCCTGACGCAGAACGACTCCGGTCCTGAGAAATATATGTTCCGCGGAGGACGCTGAATACGCTGAATATTTTGTACGGTATTCGCTTGGGTGCATTTCGTTCGGTGTGGAGTTTTTGTACCGTACAGCCCCGAACCCGGGACGCCTCAAACGTGGCACCTCGAATACTTGCTGCTCTTTTCAATTCCGCGTCGTCAGCGTTCTCGGCGGAAAATCCTATTTTCAGTCGCGCCCCCAGCGCTGCTCACTACGGGGTATCATCGGCGGATGAGGATCGAGACGGAACGGCTGATTCTGCGGCCGGTGGATCCGGTGCGCGACTTCGAGCCCTGGGCCAGGGCCATGGCGGACGAGCACACGGTGCGCTATCTCGGCGTGAAGCCGATGAACCGCGCCGAGGCGTGGCGCAGCATGGCCATGGTGATCGGGCACTGGTCGATCCGCGGCTTCGGCATGTTCTCGGTCGAACTCAAGACCACGGGCGAATGGGTCGGACGTGTCGGGCCCTGGCGGCCGGAGGGCTGGCCGGGCAACGAAGTTGGCTGGACGATCTCACCGGATCACCTGCGCTGCGGATACGCCACCGAGGCCGCGCGCGCATCACTCGATTACGCCTTCAACACCCTGGGCTGGACCGAGGTGATCCACGTGATCATGGAGGGCAACGAAGCCAGCGTGGGCGTGGCGACAAAGATTGGCTCCATCCTCATCGATACCCGCCGCGGCATTCCGGGCCTCACCGAAGAGCCGATCATGATTTACGGCCAGACGCGGCCGTAACGAATCCTTCCCAGTTGCGCAGGTACTCTACGAAGGGGTTCGACACACCCTCGGAGCGCAGGTATTCGGGAGTGACCGGCAGCGGTTCCGGCTCAAATTCCGGGTTTTCCCGACAACGTTCCGGAAAATCATGGTGCAGGATCGCCGCTCGCCCGATGGCCGCGATATCGACGCCGGCCTCCAATGCCTGGCGAGCCGTCACGGCCGAACGAAGCTTGCCGGCGGCCGCGAGACGGACGGGACCCCGGTCCAACTCCGTGAAATACGACAGCAGGCTGCGGTTGCGGAAGGCTTCTTCCTCCGGTTCCTTGAAGGTGTCCCACAGCGACACGTGCAGCAGATCGATCAGGCCCGAGGAAATCAGCCGGGTCGCGATTTCCGGTGTTTCCGCCAGGGTCATTCCAAAACGCTCCGGTGACATCCGGACACTCACCAGGAATCCCTTGCGGCAGCGGGCGCGAATACCTTCGAGAATGTCGAACAGCAAGCGACAGCGGTTCTCCAGGCTGCCGCCGTAGCGGTCCTTACGGCGGTTGGTCCCGGCGCTGAGGAATTGGCAAAGCACGTAGTTGTGGGCCGCGTGCAATTCCACGCCGTCGAAGCCGGCTCGATCGGCGCGCTCGGCGGCGCCGATGAAGTCCGTGGCCAGCCGTTCGACTCCGCGCTCGCTCAAGCCGCGCGCGCCCGACCCGGAATCATCCGAGGGGGCCACCGGCGTGCCTTCGATCAGGTCGGGACGGGCACGCAAGCCGGCATGATGCAACTGGATCATGGCGAGGCTGCCCAGTTGCCGGATCTCGTAGGCCAGGCGGCTCAGCCCCGCAAGGTGCTGATCCGAGAATATGCCCAGCTGTCCCGGGAAGCCCTTGCCCACCGCCTGGACGTGCGCGGCGCAGGTCATCACCAGGCCAAAACCGCCGTTCGCACGCATTATCAACCAGCGAAACTCCTCGTCCGAAAGGGTTCCGTCTTCGTTGCTCTGCAAATTCGTCAGCGGCGCCAGCATGAAGCGATTCTTCATGACCGCTCCGCATTTGAATTCAAGCGGTTCGAACAACGCCATTTGCTGTTCCCGGTCTCCTTCGACCGCTGGAAGGGTATCAGGAAAGGGCTTTTTTCGCTTTCTCGATGAGGTCCAGCGGAAAAACGATCGTGTTGGTCTTGTCCGCGGCGATCTCGGTCAGCGTCTGCAGGTACCTCAGCTGAATGGCGGCGGGCGCCTCGGCCAGCTGCTTTGCCGCTTCCACCAGTTCCTTGGCCGCCTGCTTTTCGCCGGTGGCATGGATCACCTTGGCGCGCCGCGTCCGCTCGGCTTCGGCCTGCTTGGCAATCGCACGGATCATGCTTTCGTCGAGATCCACATGCTTGATTTCGACATTGGCCACCTTGATCCCCCAGGCGTCGGTCTGCCGGTCGAGGATGGCCTGAATGTCCTTGTTGAGCTTGTCGCGTTCGGCGAGCATGTCATCCAGGTCATGCTGGCCCAGGACGGAACGCAACGTGGTCTGTGCCAACTGGCTGACGGCCTCCAGGTACTTCTCGACCTGGATGATCGCATTTTCCGGTTCTATGACGCGGAAATACACCACCGCGTTGACCTTTACCGAGACGTTATCGCGCGATATCACGTCCTGCGTCGGCACGTCCATCACGATCACGCGCAGATCCACCCGCACCATCTGCTGGACGACCGGGATCACGATGATCAGCCCCGGCCCCTTCACTTTCCAGAACCGTCCGAGCTGGAATATCACGCCGCGCTCGTACTCACGGAGGATTTTGATCGCGTTGATCAATATGGCCAGCAATACAAAAGCGATGACTCCCAAAAGGTAATCAAACATCATTGTTCTCTCCGTCTGTGGTTGTCAGCGGGCGCACCCGCAGCACGAGTCCCTCGATACCGGTGACTTCAACGGCCTCGCTGCGGTGAACGGGCCGGTCCGAGCGGGCCGTCCAGCGCTCGCTGTGCACGAACACCTCCCCTTCGGTGTCGAAGTCCTCCAACGCGGCGCCGTGTGCGCCGATCAGTTGTTCGCGCCCCGACACCACGGGGCGCTGCCGGGCGCGCACGGCGATCCAGACGATCGCCATCAATCCCAGCGACCCGGCCGTCGCGATGGCGCCGATGAGCGCCTTCGACACCTGGAACCCCGGCACGTCGGTGTCCATCAATATGATGGAGCCGATAACCATCGAGATGATTCCGCCGAAGCCCAGCGCGCCGAAACTCGGCGCCATGATCTCCGCAATCATCAGGATGATGCCGAGCACGATGAGCCCCAGTCCGGCATAGTTGACCGGCAACATCTGGAACGCGTAGAGGGCCATCAGCAGGCAGATCGCCCCGACCACCCCGGGCAGCACCGCGCCGGGGTTGTAGCCTTCGAGGACCAGGCCATAGACACCGATCAGCAACAGCATGTAAGCGATGGTCGGGCTGGTGATCACACCCAGCAGTTCGCTGCGCCAATCCGGCTCCACACGCTCGATGACGAGACCGCTGGTATGCAGCGTCTCGTCGATTCCGTTGACATCGACTACGCGGCCGTCGGCCTGTTCCAAAAGCTCGGCCGTGTTGGCGGCGATGAAATCGATGACACCCAGTTCCAGCGCCCGCTCGGCCGTGATGCTGTCCGCGTCTCGCACCGCCTGTTCTGCCCAGTCGGCGTTGCGTCCACGTTTTTCCGCGAGCCCCCTGATATAGGCGATCGCATCATTCACCACCTTGTGCGTCATGGCGTCGCCGCTCGGCGCGCTCGCGGTCTCGTCCTCCCCCTCGTGTTCCGTATCGGCACCCTCTTCCCCCTCGCCTTTCCCCTGGTGTCCGGAGGACTTTTTTTCCGGGGCGGGTGTGCCGCCCATGATGGACACCGGCGTCGCGGCGCCCACGTTTGTCGCCGGGCTCATGGCCGCAATGTGGCTGGCCAGCAGGATGTAAGTGCCGGCGCTCGCCGCCCGGGCGCCCCCCGGTGCAACCCAGGTCGCCACAGGCACATCGCAATTCAGGATGGCCTTGATGATGTCGCGGGTGGAGGCGTCCAGCCCCCCAGGGGTATCCATGCGGATAATCACGAGCTTGGCGCCCCTTTCCGAGGCCATGTCCAGGGACCTCGTGACAAAATCCCGGGTCGCCGGCCCGATCGGGCCGTTGACATCCAGCATCAGCGCCAGGCCGCCAGTCTCCGCGGGCGCACCGGCGTCCTCTTCCTGTGCCCAGACCATCCGCCCCCAGAGCAAGAGCAGCAGGAGCAGAATCAGGTACACGGCAACCTTCTTGTCGCTCAGTACGTGCACGCCGGCCTCCGGTTTGCGTTTTCCCTTGAGACTGCCATATCTGCATTGTTATTGACAAACCGCCTTTTCGCCATGTTTTGTGTCAAGCAAGATGGTTCCATGTCCCGGCAATCAGGCGCGAATCGGTGGGAATGCGCGGCGCATTGATCAAAATTACCGCGGCGCTGGAAGAGGCGGTGCGGGACCTGGCCGGCGGCTACGATCCGGCACAGCTCTACAATCTACGGGTTTGCATCCGCCGCATGCGAAGTCTCCTCAAGGGCCGTTCGGGCCGCCGCGCACGACGTTTCCGACGGATCTGGGGAGGTTTTGCCGCACAGACCAACCCGGCGCGTGACTGGGACGTTTTCCTTCTTGCGGCGGCCGACCTGCTAACGCCGGCCGAACTGCGCGAGTTCGAGCGTCTGAACCGCGGAGCGGTGCGATCCGCCCGCCAAAATGCGGTTCATCTGGTGCGCTCCGCACAATGGCGGCGGCTGTTGGCCGAGTGGAAGGAATACCTGGAACGGGGCAGGGGCACCGGAAATAAGGCCGTTGGTGGCCGACCCGATCTGCATACCGCTCGCGACCGCGCCGCCAGGGCGCGGGCAGTCGCACTGTCCGAAGACACGGATCGGACCTGGCACAAACTGCGCATCGCGATAAAGGAGCTGCGTTACCGCACCGAAGCCGCCCTGTCGTCGAAGGTGGAAGACGATCAACTCGAAAGGACGGTGGATGCCTGCAAGGAGCTGCAGTCGGCGCTTGGCCACTGGCACGACACTGTGGTTCAGCTGGAATTGCTCAACACCTTGCCGCAATCCGAGGTGCACCGTCGCCTTTGCGAACGGATCGAAGAACGAAGGACCGACTGCCTGTCGCTCGCGCGGCAGGTGTGCACCGGCGACAAGGCCAGGCTGATCTTCGGCTAAG
>JASFKQ010000125.1:0-10789 GCA_050118555.1 Lysobacterales bacterium | reverse complement strand
TTCGATCAGTTGCTCACCACGGGTGTCACCCGCATCGACACCGGGGCTCTGGGCTACATTACCTATCTCTGCCTGGCGCAGGAAGTGTCGAAGAAAGCGGCAGCGCGCTACCTCGTCTGGTCGGAATTCCAGCACAGCAACCGGCCCCTGATGCTGATGGTCTGCGGGGCGGTCGGGACCGGCAAAAGCACCCTCGCCACGGAGGTTGCGCACCTGTTGGACATCGTGCGCATCCAGTCCACAGACATGCTCCGCGAAGTGATGCGCATGATGATTCCGCGGCGCTTGCTGCCGATTCTGCATTCGTCATCGTTCGACGCGTGGAAAGCACTGCCGTTGCCCGAGCGTGATGCAAGCAACCGGGAACAGCTGCTGGCGGAAGGCTATCGCATCCAGGCCGAACTGCTTTCGGTGCCTTGCGAGGCAGTCATGGCCCGGGCGGTGGCCGAGGGCGTGCCGCTGATCCTGGAAGGCGTGCATGCGCATCCAGACCTGATGCAGCGGCTGCCAAAGAATTCCGACGCGATTGCCGTGCACGTGATGCTGGCCGTACTGAAGTCCAAGGATCTCAAGGCGCGCCTGCGCGGGCGGGGCGTGGAGGCTCCGCAACGCCGCGCCAAGCGGTACCTGAAACGGTTCGAAGACATCTGGGGGCTGCAGTCCTTCCTGCTTTCCGAAGCGGATCGCTGCGACGTGCCGATCATCACCAACCTGGAGAAGGATAAAGCCGTATTGCAGATCATCCAGTACATCAACTACGAGTTGTCCCAGCACTTCGAAGGCACGCCTGAGGTCGTGTTCGGAGAGGTCGTAGGGCGCTTCCGCGACATGCCCGAGGACGCCGCCTGGCGCAAACGGGTTCCCATGCTGAAACAGTGATCCGGGGCGGCGCAAGAATCCGGTACGCACTTGTGCACGGGCCGGATTGTCCATGACTCCGGTGCACTGCGTGCTGTTCATCGTCGACGGGCTCGGCGACTGTCCGGTACCGGCCCTCGGGGGGAAAACCCCCCTCGAGGCTGCTGCTACGCCCGTGATGGACCACTTTGCAGGATTGGGTACCTGCGGCCTGGTGGATCCGCTGCGGCCTGGTGAAATTCCGAATACGGACACTGGCGCCGGCATGCTGCTCGGCCTCGCCCCTGAGCAGGCCGGCCGCCTGCGCCGCGGCCCCGTGGAAGCCTCGGGCGCGGGCCGGCTTCTGGATCCAGGGGAGATCGCGATCCGCGCCAATTTCGCGACCCTGGAAAGCAGTGAAATCGGGCTGCTCGTGCACGATCGGCGGGCTGGTAGGATTACCAGCGGAACCGCCGAGCTGGCCGCTGCCCTGGACCATATGGACCTGGGGGACGGAATTACGGCGGAATTCGTGTGCACCGACCAGCATCGGGGGGTCATCGTGCTGAGCGGTCCCGGACTCGATGCGCATATCGGTGATACCGATCCGGGAGATCGTGAGCCCGGGTTGCCGCTACTCCGTTGCGAGTCGCTGAAACCGGCAGCGGACTTCACGGCTGCAAAAGTCGATGCGTTCATTGCAGAGGCACACCGTCGGCTGCTGGAACACCCGGTCAATCTTCAACGGCGACGGGACGGGAAGTTGCCGGCCAACGGAGTCATCACCCGGGGTGCCGGGGCCGCCTTCACGCTGGACAACGTGGTCACGGCGCGCGGAATTCGCGCTGCGGTGGTGGCAGGCTGCAATACCATTCTCGGCCTGAGCCGTATCTTTGGCCTGGACACGGTTCACGAGCCGCGGTTCACAGCGGATCTCGACACGGATCTGGACGGCAAGATCGCCAGTGCCTTGCGCGCCCTGGACGATCACGAGATGGTGTACGTCCACGTCAAGGCGCCCGACCTCTGCGCCCACGACCGCCACCCGCTGCAGAAACGTGACTTCCTGGAGCGACTGGATCGAGCGATGGCGCCATTGGCAGGGTGCGGCGCCATGGTCGCACTGGCGGCGGACCATACGACGGACAGCAATACCGGCGCCCATACGGGCGACCCGGTGCCCGCATTCCTGTGTCCGCCGGGAGTTGCGCCCGGCGCCAGGACCGCCGGCGTGCATTTCGGTGAGTCGGCCTGCCGTACCGGGAACCTGCCTCGGCAGAGCAGTCACGAGTTTCTGCTGCACACGCTCGGCCTGATGGGTTTCTAACCGGGCCGGGCGCTCAGCCACTCACGTCCATTTGCCGGCGAGATAGTCCGCGTAGGCGCTGATGTACTTGGTGGCGTCGTCGGGCGATATGACTACCGCCGTTCCACTTGCCGAAGCCCCCGTCAGTTGGGCCGCGTGGAGGAGGGCGCCCGTGGTGGGCCCCACCATGATGCCTTCTGTGCGGGCCAGGCGGACGCCGGCCTCGAAGGCGTCGCGGTCTTCGACGGCAATGATGTCGTCGATGAGCGAGTAGTCCAGTATCCGGGGCCGGTGCTCTTCCGGCAGTCCGGAAATTTTCTTGATGCCCGATAGCCGGTGGTTGCGCGAGGCGGGCTCGATGCCGATGACCTTGATGTCGGGATTGCGTTCCTTCAGGTATTTCCCGACCCCGGTGATGGTGCCGCAGGTTCCGAAGGCCGCAAAAAAGTAATCGATGTGGCCTTCCGTCTGGTCCCAGATCTCCGGTCCGGTGGTGCGGTAGTGCGCCTCGACGTTCATGGCGTTTTCGTATTGGTTCGGGCTGACGTAGCGGCCATTGAACGCCTTACTTTCGACCAGGCTCTTGACCACGCCGCGGGCGCCTTCAGTCGGGAACAGTGGACAAAGGTCGTCCTCGACTTCGAGCAGTTCCGCGCCGAGGAACCGCAACAGGGCCTTCTTCTCTTCCGGCGTCCCGTCGGGCAGCGCCAGTTCGATGGGCGTGCCACGGGCATTGGCGAGCGCGGCCAGCGCAATCCCCGTGTTGCCGGCGGTCGGTTCCGCCAGTACCTGGCCTTCGCGCAGATCCAGACCCTTGAGCAAGTAGAGGGCGGTGCGGTCCTTGATGGACCCAAAAGGGTTGTTACGCTCCAGTTTGACGTAGATATCCAGGCTCGACGAATGGTTGAAGCGAGGGCTCAGCCTCACCATCGGCGTGGGGTTGTCCGGGTCAGCTATCAGTTCGGCGACACTGGAGTACACGCGCCGGTTGGGGGCGGGGTCGGGTGGTACCGTCAAGCCCGCCGGTGGGGCGGTCTCGGTAGTCAAGGTGCATTGCGTGGTCATTGTGTTGCTCTCCATGTTCGTCGGCGTCGGAGCGCACACAATCGACCGCGCCCCGGTTGGCCGTGGCGGTGGTTGCTTTTCTTTCAGGGAAATTCGGGTCGAAAATCAGGCACCGCACGGCTGGCTGCTGCGCATACAGGCGCAACAGCGGCAGGCAGACATGCGGCGGTGGGATCGGTTCATGGATCGAGACTAGCCCGGATTTCCAGTGACTGTCAACGAATCGAGGAGCGTGGCAGGCCTTGACGTACGTCATCCGGCCGCGACGATGCCGTTCGGCGGGGCACGACAGCGGGCGGGCCAAGGGCTATGCTTGGCTGAAGGGAGCAGGAAGCCGCCATGCACAGAGAACCCATCCGAACCAACGACATCCTGGAAGGCGTCCGCTACGAAATCCGCGGCGAACTCGCCCACCGCGCAATGGAGCTGGAGCGCCAGGGTTACGAGATCATTTCGCTGAACATCGGCAACCCCGGCCTATTCGGTTACCGAACCCCGGAAACCATGCGACTGGCCATAATCGAGAACCTCGGACAGAGCGAGGCATACAGCCATCAGAAAGGCATCTTCCCGGCTCGGGAAGCCGTCGTCATGCAGCAGCAGGCGCGCGGGGTCATGGAACTGACCGCGGAGGACGTGTTCATGGGAAACGGGGTCAGCGAGTGTATCGATTTCGTGCTGCGGGCCCTGCTGAACAGCGGCGACGAGGTCCTGATACCGAGCCCGGACTATCCGCTGTGGAGCGCCTCGGTATCGCTAAACCACGGCACTCCGGTCTACTACGACTGCCGACCGGAGAGCGGTTTCCAGCCGGACCCGGATCAGATCCGCAGTCTTGTCGGTAAACGCACCCGAGCCATCGTGCTGATCAATCCGAACAACCCAACCGGGGTTGTGTATTCGCGCGAACGGCTCGAGGAAATCGCGCGTATCGCCGAAGAGTCCCAGCTGGTGGTGTTCAGCGACGAGATCTATGACCAGATGCTGTACGAGGACGTCGAGCACGTACCGATGGCGACTCTGGTACACGAGACGCTGTGCGCGACGTTCAACGGCCTCTCGAAAATCTACCGGGCCTGTGGCTACCGGGTCGGTTGGGTGGCCTTCAGCGGCAATCGCGAAAATGCCAGGGAGTACCTGCACGCGGTGGAATTGCTCGCATCGCTGAGGCTGTGTTCCAACGTGCCGGGACAATGGGCGGTGCAGACGGCCCTGGGGGGTTATCAGAGCATTCGCGACCTCACGGCCCCCGGAGGCCGGTTGTACCAGTCCCGGCAGGCAGTGATCGATGGTGTAGCGCGGAGCAGGTACCTGACCCTGGAAGCACCGGCGGGCGCCATGTATGCGTATCCCGGCGTGGACCTCGAGCAGCTTCCGGGGTTTCACGACCGGCGGTTCGCACTCGAGCTGCTCGAGAAGAAACATGTGCTGATTGCTCCGGGCAGTAGCTTCAACGTGCCGTACCGGCATCACTTCCGACTGACGACCCTGCCTGACGAACGCGAGCTGGCCGATGTTTTCGAGCGAATGGAGGAGATCCTGGAGACGCTGGCCGCGTGAAGTTCGGCGTGGTGGAATCAGAATCCGTCGGACGGTGAATCCAGCGTGAGGGTGCCGGCAGACTCGGGGGCCAACCGCTGGGCGCGTTCCAGGCTGGCCAGTGCGACGGAGGCCAGGCCAGCCTGCTGTTGCGCGCGTGCCAGCGTGTAGTGAAACCGGTATTCCCTGGGCGCGAGCCGGATTGCCCGCTTCGCCAGGTCGATGGCGTCGTCGTAACGCTGCTCGCCGGTCGCAGTCTGAGCCAGGAAGTCCAGGTAAAAGGGATTGTTGCGCCGGATTTTCTCGACCCGCTCGCGGAGCGCCTGTGCGGCTTCGAGTTCACCCGCCTCGGTGTAAATGACGTACAGGTTGTTCAGCGATACGGAATGCCGCGGGTCGATGCGCAAAGCCGTTTCGTAGGCCTGCTGGGCGTCTTTCGTCTGGCCATTTCGCTTGAACACCACCCCCAGGTTCGACCACACGTAAGGCAGACCGGCGTCGGTTTCCAGCGCGCGCCTGAACCAGGCGTCGGCCTCGGCCAGCCTGCCGTCGACCAACGCTTCCGCGCCGAGGTTGTTGTAAAACTGGGCCGCTGCCTCGCCATCACTGATCCTGCGGCGGCGGTCGGTGTCGCTTTGCCGGCGGCGGCTGACATCGATGATGTACTCCCTGTTATGGTCACGCACGACGGCGTTCACATGCATGCTGACAAGCATGGTGTCGCTCACTGCGTTCCACTGCGGGGGTGTCTGCACTTCCTCGTACCAGGCTTCGAGGCCTGCGCTCCTCGCCATGGCGATAAACATGTTTGAAAACGTCAGGCAATTGCCGCGCCGGGTTTCGAAGGCCCTTCTTGCCGTCCGGGTCACCGATGGATCGTAATGAAACGCCAGCAGGTAGGGGTCGAGGGCGGCGTAGAGCAGCGACCAGGCCCGGTTGGCTTTGTGACCGGGCGAGAGGACATATGCGTCCACGAAGGCCTGCATTTCCGAGCTCATGCCCAGGAGGTCGATCTGTGGGGCATCGAAGACCGGTTGATTCCGCAACGGCGGAATGCTACCCGTGCCCGGTGGCTGCGCCGCGCAGGCGGCCAGGCCCAGGCTGGCTACGAGCGCGCCCAGCCAGCGGCCCGGGGCTCGTGCGGTGCGCCAGGGTGTCATCACGGATATTTGAACCACAGCAGCGGTCCAAGTTCAATCGCATCATTCATGCGGCGTTGCTGGCGGGGTCCGGAATTCGTCGCAAATTCCGGGGTCATGGCTTGCGTCTGTGCGGGGCCAGCCCCACCTGAAGTGGTGAAGGCGATCAGTCGAACCGTCCACGGGCACTCCGAGCGCACCGTCCAGAGGAACAACAACATGAAACCCGCTGAAAGACCCGCGAATCCGAATTTCTCATCCGGTCCCTGCAGCAAGCGGCCCGGCTACGACGTTGCCGCGCTGTCGCTCGAGTCGCTCGGACGCTCCCACCGCTCCCCGTTGGGCAAACGGATTCTGGGGCAAGTCTGCAGCGACACGGCCGAGGTACTGGGTTTGCCCGCGGATTACCGCGTGGGCCTCGTGCCCGCGTCCGACACAGGGGCAGTGGAGATGGCTCTCTGGTCACTGCTGGGGGCACGGCCCGTCGATGTCTTTGCCTGGGAATCCTTCGGTAAGGGCTGGCTGACGGATGTGACACAGCAGTTGAAGCTGGAAAACGTCCGGACTTTCACCGCCGATTACGGGCGCTTGCCGGATCTGACGCAGGCGGACCCGTCCCACGATGTGGTGTTTACCTGGAACGGCACGACGTCGGGCGTGAAGGTGCCAGACGGCGACTGGATCGCGGAGGAGCGTGAAGGCCTGACGATCTGCGATGCGACGTCCGCTGTATTCGCGATGGAATTGCCCTGGGAGAAACTGGACGTCATCACCTACAGCTGGCAGAAAGTACTCGGCGGCGAAGGCGCGCACGGCATGCTGATCCTCAGCCCCCGGGCCGTCGAACGCCTGGAGAGCTGGACGCCGCCGTGGCCCCTTCCGAAGATTTTCCGGCTGACCAAGGGCGGCAAGCTGATCGAAGGCGTCTTTCAGGGCGCCACGATTAACACGCCGTCGATGCTGTGCGTCGCGGACTACCTGGATGCGCTCGCTTGGGTACGTCGCATCGGGGGCCTGGGGGCGGCCGTGGAGCGCTCGCAGCGCAACTTGGGGGTTATCGAGGCGTTCGTCGCCGCGCACGAATGGATTCGTTTTTTGGCGCGGGAACCCGCGCAGAGGTCCAGCACGAGCGTGTGCCTGGAACTCGACCTGGACGCGGACCGGGTGAAGGCGATGGTGCGATTGCTCGATGAAGAAGGCGTTGCGTACGATATCGGCGCCTACCGCGACGCGCCGGCCGGTCTCAGGATCTGGTGCGGCTCGACGGTCGAGGAAAGCGATCTACAGAAGTTGATGCCGTGGCTCGAGTGGGCATACGGACAAGTGAATACCGACTGAACCGCACTGACACAGAGGTTTTGCATGTACCGCATCAAGACATACAACGCGATTTCAGAGGCCGGTCTCGGCCGGTTTCCCTCCGAACGTTACGAGGTCGGACCGGAAGTCGCAGACCCTCATGCCATTGTGCTGCGCAGCCACAAACTGCACGGCGAGCCGATCCCGGACCGCGTCATCGCGGTGGCCCGTGCCGGGGCCGGTGTCAACAACATCCCGGTGGAGGAATACAGCCACCGCGGAATCGTGGTTTTCAACACCCCGGGCGCCAATGCCAACGCCGTGAAGGAACTCGTCATCGCCGGGCTGTTGCTGGCCTCGCGCCGCATTTGGGACGGGATGAACCGTGTGCAGGAGCTGACCGACATCAGCGACGCGGCCACGATGGCGAAACAGCTGGAGACTGAAAAGAAGACATTCGGCGGCAATGAACTGGCCGGCAAGACCCTGGGCGTCGTGGGGCTCGGTGCGATTGGCTCGATGGTGGCCAACGTGGGACTGGAACTCGGCATGCGAGTTGCAGGCTATGACCCGGCGCTGTCCGTCGAGGCGGCGTGGAGACTTTCCAGCCGCGTGGAGAAGGTGGACAGTCTGGATGCCCTGCTGAGGATCTCGGATTTCGTCACTTTGCACGTTCCCGCCATCAAGCAGACGCATCACCTCATCGACGCCGAGGCTTTGCAGCGGTTCAAGCAGGGCGCCAGGCTGCTGAATTTCGCGCGGGAGGAAATCGTGGACCTCGGGGCTGTCATTCCGGCGCTGAACGAGGGCAGGCTGGGCGGCTATATCTCCGATTTCCCGGTACCGGAGTTGCTCGGGCGGCCCGATACTCTGCTGTTTCCGCACCTGGGGGCCAGCACGCGGGAAGCGGAGGAGAATTGCTCGGTAATGGCCGCGGAACAACTCATCGACTTCCTGGAGAACGGCAACATCGCGAATTCGGTGAACTACCCGCGGACCCGGATGGCACGGAACGGCGGTTACCGAATCACGTTCGCCAACGACAACGTACCCAGGGTGCTGGGCACCGTGTTATCGGTCCTGGCCGAAAGCGACGTGAACGTGATCGATATGGTCAACAAGAGCCGCAATGACATGGCGTACAACATCATCGACGTGGAGTCGGAACCGACGCCAGCGATCGTTGCAGCGATCTCTGCCGCCGAGGGCGTCATGCAGGTGCGCGTGGTCTGATCCTCTCCGGGTCAACTGCTGTTTGTGGATATGAATTAGTCGGAAAAACAAAGACCTTACCGCCAATATGTAAAGTAGATTTTTCTGGATCGGGTGCGGCGGGTCGGGTATAGTTATCCATGGCGCGCTGCCTCGACGAGGTCGCCGACGCCGGATTCGCAGGATTGCGTATCCGAAATTGAGTTAGGGAGGACTCGATATGTCACTGAATTCCAAAGGGTTTGTGCGTCCCGGTAACGCGCTGCTGTCGATCGCTGCTACCTGCATACTTCTCGCTCTGTCCAGTCCCGCCGCTTTTGCGGTTTCAGCCAATCCGAACGGTTTTCTGGACCATCAGCCCGATGGTACGACGGTGTCCTTGAACCTGCGTGGCGACGAAAACTTCAACTGGACGGAGGACCGTAATGGTTACACGGTCCTCAGAAGCCGCGGCTGGTACGAATATGCCCGGCTCAATCCACAGGGGAAACTGGTTCCGAGCGGCTTGCGGGTCGGCCAGTCTGACCCTGCGGCACACGGTCTGGCGAAAGGCCTGCTGCCCTCGCCGGCCCAACGGGCTGCCGGTGGGAAGAAAAACTCCGGTTCGACCAGCACCTCGACTTCGGAACAGAGCATCGCTCCGAACGGTTCAATCCGTAACCTCGTTGTGCTGATCCAGTTCAGCAATCACGCCGGCCGGGCTCTGCCTACGCCGTCTGATGTGGACGTGCTCTTCAACGCACCCGGGGGAGACCCTGTTCTGGCACCTACCGGAAGCGTGCGCGATGTGTACCTGGAGAATTCCTACGGAAAAATGGACCTGACTTCCGACGTGTCTTCCTGGATTACCGTATCGGGTACCGAACAGTACTATGCGAACGGCGCTTCGGGTGACAGCACCCTTTGGGAAGCCCTGCGGGAGGCTCTGGACAAGCTCGACCGGACGGTCGACTTCAGCCAGTACGACAGCAACGGTGACGGCTATATCGACGCCATTGCCTTCCTGCATTCGGGCTACGGCGCGGAATGGGGCGGTTCCGATGTGGACGGCACCTACTACACGGACCGCATCTGGTCGCATCGCTGGGCCATTCAGAATCCTGTCTGGACCTCCGAGGAAGGCATCAAAGTCTCCAACTATCACATCAGCCCGGCGCTCTGGGGCACTTCGGGTGATGCGATTGGCCACATTGGGGTGATCGCACACGAAACCGGACACTTTTTCGGCCTGCCTGATCTTTACGATACCGACGGCGGAGGCTCCGGCATTGGTTCCTACGGCCTGATGGCGAATTCGTGGGGCTTCTCGGGGACGCAGCTGTGCCCGCCGCACCTTTCTCCGTGGAGCAAGATGCAGCTTGGCTGGATCAATCCCGTCAATATCACGGGGCCTGGCCAGTTCTCCGTATCGCAGTCGGAAACCAATAACGACTACTACATCATCACGGATGGTTACGCGAGCGGGGAGTACCTGCTCATTGAAAACCGCCAGAGGGCTGGGTTCGACTGCAGCATGCCGCAGGGCGGGCTCGCGATCTGGCACATCGACGACCAGGCCGGATTCAACACTGAAGGCTACCCGAGCCGGCGTTGGCCCGAGAACGGTGACCATTATCGCGTGGCGCTGGCGCAGGCGGACGGCAATTTCCAACTGGAAAAAGGCTATAACCGGGGAGATTCCGGTGACGTCCACCACGGCGGCGGTGTCGATGCAATGGCGCCCGGACCGGGTGGCGACCCCAATACGGATGGCTACCAGGGCGGTAAAATTGTCGTGACGGGCCATACCATCAGCAACATCAGCGATTCCGCGGCCGCCATGACATTTTGCCTCAACGGTTGCACGTCGGGCGGCACGAGCGGTGACGGCGGTACAACCACAAGTGGCGGCTTCGATGCGCCAAGTGGCCTGTCAGCCAGTACGTCGACCAGCGGCAAAGGCCGCAACGCCACCACGAACGTGGCCCTGCACTGGACCGACAACTCGAATGGCGCCGACAACGAGGACAGCTTCGTGGTCGAGCGTTGCGAGGAGACGGGCAAGGGCAAGTCCAAGACCTGTAGTTTCAGCTATCACGCCGAGGTCGGTCAGGACGTTACGAGCTTCAGTGAATCGGCCGGCTCGGGCACCTACAAGTACCGGGTCAAGGCGCGTCGCAACGGTAGCGAATACACGGCTTACAGCAACGAAGTGAAGATCTGAGCCGCAGCGACAGTCCCAAAGTTTCAACCCACGAACCCCGCCTTTGCGGGGTTCTTTTTTTGTTATAGTCGGCCCACCGTGAACGACATCAGACACATCGATATTCCGGAGAAGGACAGGCCACTTCGGGCCGACGTCAGCCTGATGGGAACGCTGGTCGGCCAGGTGTTGGTAGATCAGCACGGCCAG
>JASFKQ010000124.1:0-10862 GCA_050118555.1 Lysobacterales bacterium | reverse complement strand
CCGCTCTGTGGGCGATTGGGTCATGCGGTGGGGGCTTTAGACCTGATCCCGAGCAAGGCTCGGTCCTACGGGGGGTTTCGTTCCGCCCCAACGGCGGGTTTCGATCGGGCACCCGTAGGAGCGACCCTTGGTCGCGATTAAGCCACCGGGCCACCGCACGCCATCCCGAGCAAGGCTCGGTCCTACGGGGGTGTTCGGGTTTGCTGGGGGCGGCCGGGGTGAGAGGATTTACTTCGCACGTCCCTGTGCTTCACCCCTTCGGGGCCGCACTCGCTGCGCTCGCGCGTTCAAATTTGCTCCTGGCAAATTTGTGAACCTCGCGAGGTTCCACCTCCCGACCAGTCAATAAAAAAGCCGCTCACGGATGAGTGAGAGCGGCTTTTTTATTGACTGGTCGGGGTGAGAGGATTTGAACCTCCGGCCCCTGCCTCCCGAAGACAGTGCTCTACCAGGCTGAGCTACACCCCGAAAAATGGGTCCCGACGAAGGGCGCATATTCTATATAACGGTATCGCAATTTGGAAGCAGCAAGCGGCACCGTGGAAAAATTGAGTTGTTAAATTTTCGTAACAAATTTTCTGCTATCATACGCACACCATTCTGAACGGTGGTGGGAGGCAGGAAGAAAAGGCGCCAAAAAGCCGGACTTCTGGATGATCGGCACAGACTTTCCCGAAGTACCTGCACGCTCCTTTTCTCAGGCCTGTTTAACTTCTTCTACAAGGCGACTTACAGGCGAAAATCCAAATGAAAAACCGATTGCGACTAAGTTTTTCGGCGCTGGCGGTTCTGCTCGTGCTAATGGTTCCTGCGACGCTCTACGCGCAGGAGACGACTTCTTCAATCCGTGTGACGGTTGTCGATGGACAAGGCAATCCACTGCCGAATATCACTGTGACGACCCTGGACACCCGGACGGGCGCCATCCGAACGGGAATGACCTCCGACACGGGTGTCGTCGCACAGCGCGGACTACCCGTTGGAGGGCCGTATACGGTCAAAGCCAGTTCGTCGCAGTACGCGGATCAGACGGTCACGGACATCAATCTGCGACTCGGCGACACGTACACCGTCGTCCTGCAACTGGGTGCGTCGACGATGGAGGAAGTGGTGGTTACGTCGCAGGCTATTGGCGGCGAGCAACTCGCCATGGGCCCCAACGCGAATTTTGGCATCGAAGCCCTGGAGACGGCGCCCGCCATCAACAGGAACCTCACGGATGTGATCCGTGCCGATCCCCGAATCTACATCGATGAGTCCCGCGGAGACATCAATTCCATCCAGTGTGGCGGCAAGAACGATCGGTTCAACAGCCTGACACTCGACGGCGTTCGAATGAACGACTCCTTCGGCCTGAATTCGAATGGGTACCCCACCGAGCGCATGCCGTTTTCCTACGATGCGATCACCCAGGTTGCCGTGGAATTCGCACCGTTTGACGTTCAGTACGGCGGGTTTTCGGCCTGTAACATCAACGCGGTGACCAAGTCCGGCGGAAACGAATTCTTCGGTTCGGGTTTTTATGATTACACCAACGACGATATGCGCGGCGGCCATCTTCAGGGCGACAAGATCGTTACGGGCCCGTATTCCGAGAAGCGTTACGGCGTGACGTTCGGTGGTCCGATTGTCAAGGACACCCTGTTTTTCTTTGGAGCCTACGAGAAGCTCGAAGGAGCGAATCTGTTTGATCGGGGTCCCCTGGGTTCGGGCGCGGTGAATGAAATTCCCATCTCCCAGGCCGATCTGGCTGAAATCGCGAACATCTCCCGCACCATCTACCAGTATGACCCTGGCCCCATTCCGCAAAGCCTGGGCAATTTCGACGAGAAGTTCCTGCTCAAGGTGGACTGGAACATCAACGAGAACCATCGTCTGGCCTTTACCTACAACTACAACGACGGTAACAACTTTACCGAGTCGGACAGCGACAACAATGAATTCGAGTTTGCTTACCACCTTTACGAGCGTGGGGCCAAGTTAGACTCGTATGTCGCCAACCTGTTCTCCGACTGGACGGATAATTTTTCCACCGAGGTTCGCGTTTCGTACCTGAAACTGGACAACCGCCAGATTTCGGTGAACGGAACGGATTTTGGCGAGATCCGGGTTGAAACCCCCGATGTGGACGTGTATCTCGGCGCAGACGACAGCAGGCAGTCGAACAAGCTCAAGTACGATGTCACGTCTTTCGCACTCAAAGGCATCTATGACCTGAACGGGCATATCCTGACCTTTGGGCTGGAGCGGGAGGCACTGGATATTTTCAATCTCTTCGTGCAGCACACGCAAACCGAGGTCCGTTTCGACGGGATTGAGAATTTCCGTGAAGGATACCCCTACGCCATTTACTACAACAACGCGCCGTCCAACAATCCGGATGACGCAGCGGCCGATTGGGGTTATCAACTCAACACGGTCTATGGCCAGGACGAGTTTGTCATCGGCGACCGGCTGACCGTTGTTGCCGGGCTTCGTTACGATTGGTACACGACAAGTGACAAACCTGCCGAGAACCCGGACTTCGTCGCCGATTACGGCTTCTCGAACTCGGGCACCGTGGATGGGCTCAGTCTGTTGCAGCCGCGAATCGGCTTTACATTCGACCTGAGCGGCGACACGTCGCTGCACGGCGGAATTGGCTTGTACAGCGGCGGCAACCCCAACGTCTGGATTTCCAACAACTACTCCGCCAACAATGTGCTGCAATTCGGTCAGCGCGGGCGGTCGTTCGGGTATACCGACGGATCGCGTTCACTTTTTGACAGCGACATCGTCTGGAAGGCGTGTGAAGAGGGCGTGCCGACCGGTCCGGGCTGGTGCATACCCGGAGAACTGTACGACGCGGTCGCGCAGGGCGTCGGCGACAACTTCGAAATCAACTACCTGGACCCGGACTTCAAGCTGCCCAGCGAGTGGAAACTGGCGCTGGGCGTTACCCACGTGTTCCCGCAGGATTACATCTTTACGGCGGACATGCTGCTCACCGAGGGTGAGGATTCAGCCATGGTCCTGCACGGTGACCTGGAGCAGGTCGGAACCAATCCGGACGGTTATCCCATCTATGAGAGCGTTCGCGAACCGAGCTTCGTGCTGACCAACAGTTCCAAGGGTACGCGCTCGAAGCTGTTTTCGTTGAGCTTGGCGAAGGACTACCTGAACGGCTTCTCCTTCACGGTCGGGTATGCCTACAGCGATGCCGAGGACGTTCAGCCGATGACCAGTTCGGTGGCGTTTTCGAACTACACCAACCGTGCATTCTTCGACCCGCAGGAGGATGTCCGTTCGACCTCGAATTACAACATCAAGCACCGGTTCACCTTCACGGCGACCTGGCGGGCGGATTGGTTCGGCAAGCTGTCGTCTGTCACCACGCTGTACGGATCGGCCAATTCGGGTCGGCCCTTCAGCTATACCTACGACGGCACGATCGATCCCTACAATTTCACCCCGTATCTGGACTTCCTCCCGATCGTGCTGGAGCCCGGAGAGGAACGCAATTCGCACACCGGTTCGTGGTGGCGGAAACTCGATCTGCGCATCGATGTGGGCATGCCGGTATTTAACGGAAACAACCGGCTCTCGGCGTTCCTGCTCATTGATAACCTGACCAACCTCATCAACGATGAATGGGGTGTGCTGAATCAGTACAATTTCCCGCGCACGGTGGTCAGGGGGTCGGAAGAGCCCCGCATTGGCGACGCTTCGCGTTACGAGATCCGGGTGGGCGTCAAGTTCGAGTTCTGAGCGGACAGCATCATACACTTGTTGCGGGGCGGACTTTCCGCCCCGTTTTTTTGTGGGCGCCGGCCTGCGCTCTGTCGATTCATGGTCCTCAGGACACAAATGAATTAATCTGTCTTGCTCACCGATCAAGGAGGCAATACGTGTCCGCAGACCCCGTTACGTCCCGCATCTATCCCACCGGCATGCTCAATACGCTCAGCCGCCAGGAGGTCGAGCGGCTCCACGACGTGACTCGCGGCGACCTGGCGGAACTGCTGCGCCGTTGCGCGCTCGCGGTGCTGAACAGCGGCAACGAGAGCGATGACGCCGAGGCCCTGATCGAACAGAACTCGAACTTCCGGATCGCCGTGCAACCGGTCAACCGCGGGCTGCGCCTGGAACTCACGGACGCGCCTGGCACGGCATTCGTCGACGGCCACATCATCGAGGGCGTGCGCGAGCTGCTGTCCTCGGTCATCCGCGACCTGGTCTATTTCGACAGCGAGATCAGCGGCCACCCCTATCACGATCTCAATACCGGCTCTGGCATCACCAACGCGGTCTTTGAAATCCTCCGCAACGCCGGTGCGCTGGTGCCGAAGGTCGAGCCCAACCTGGTGGTCTGCTGGGGCGGACACTCGATCGGCCGCCAGGAATACGAGTACACCAAGGACTGTGGCTACGAAATGGGGCTGCGTTCGCTCAGCATCATCACCGGCTGCGGACCCGGCGCCATGAAAGGGCCCATGAAAGGCGCCACGATCGCGCACGCCAAACAGCGCATACAGTCGGGCCGGTACATCGGCATCTCGGAGCCGGGTATCATTGCGGCGGAATCGCCGAACCCGATCGTGCGCGAACTGGTCATCATGCCGGACATCGAGAAGCGGTTGGAGGGCTTCGTGCGCGTGGGACACGGTATCGTGGTTTTCCCGGGCGGCGTGGGGACGGCGGAGGAAATCCTCTACCTGCTCGGCATCCTGCTGCATCCCGACAACGAAGAAATACCGTTTCCGGTGGTATTCACCGGGCCACCGGGGGCGGCCACCTACTTCGAACAGATCGATCAGTTCATCGGCCTGACACTCGGTGAGCAGGCCCGTTCGCGCTACCGGATTATCGTGGATGACGCCGAAGAAGTCGGGCGCGTGATGGCGCAGGGCATGGAGGAAGTGCGCAAGTATCGGATCCGGACCAACGATGCGTTCTACTACAACTGGCTGCTGAAGATTGACGAGGGCTTCCAGATACCTTTCAAGCCAACGCATGAAACCATGCGGGCCCTGGATTTGCACCGGGACCTTCCCTTGCACGAGCTGGCCGCCAATCTTCGCCGAATGTTCTCGGGGATCGTGGCGGGGAACGTCAAGCCCGATGGTGTCTCGGCCATCCGCCAGCACGGTCCGTTCGAGATCCGCTGCGAACCGGCGATTGCGAATTCCCTGGACGCTCTGCTTTCGGCTTTCGTCAGCGACCGCCGGATGAAACTGCCGAGCGGCGAGGCCTACGAGCCTTGCTACCGGCTCGTCTCCTGATCCAGCCCCAGCAGGCGGCGTACCTCGCCAAGGGGGACGCCACGGGTGAATCGCCACAGGGTGTTGCCGGACTCGGACGGCGGCAGCCACCGGTCGTTGCCGGTTTCCGTCTCCGCCGGGGGCGCTTCGAATGGAATGATATCGCCGTCGTCCCGCATTCGGTCGCGCTGCGCGGACGGGAGCGATTCGTCGGCCACCACGGCGTAGGGATCGGTGAAGTCCATCTCCCGGGCCAGCGGCTTGAGTATGTCGGACAGCCGGATGCCGGTGGGCGGGTAGCGCAGGGCGTACC
Source organism: Lysobacterales bacterium (assembly GCA_050118555.1). Taxonomy (GTDB): domain Bacteria; phylum Pseudomonadota; class Gammaproteobacteria; order Xanthomonadales; family SZUA-36; genus CALKKN01. The sequence continues at coordinate 5,309 of JASFKQ010000124.1, read as the reverse complement.
GATTGTCCGAGCGGACCAGGATGTCCAGTGCGCAACCTTCGCGCAGTCCCCGATAGCGCTGGTCGTCTTCCGGGTCCCGCACCAGGAAGACCAGGTAACGGCGGCCCTCCTCAAACACGGTCCGGTCCGGAAAGTAGCACTCACCGGGGTGCAGCCCCTTTTCGTAGACTTCGACGAGGTCAGCGGGCTGATCGGCTTTGTAGGGAATCAGCACTTTCAGGTAGGCGCTGCCGCTGACCGGAATCTCCCGGCGCTTCAGGTAATCGGTGTCACGGACCTGTACCAGAGCCACCAGGTCCGCCCGCTCCGCGAGGGACTCGAGGCTGACGGCGGGCCAGCCGGAAGGCTCGGTTTCGGCCGCCCGAAGGGGAAGGGCACACAGTGTGGCCAGGATGGCAATGCAGAATCTCATGACGTCTCCGGATCAGGGCTTCGTGCCGGCCTTGGGACTGGCCGGCATTTGAGTCTCGTCAGTTCACATTATAGGCCTGCTAGCCCGGCGGGCCGGGATTTGGTACGTTTCCCGGGATTCTGAACGCAACCGGACCAAACACCATGAACCGTCTGACATTTTTTTGCGCGGCGCTGACCTGTGCCGTGTTCATGAACTCCGTGGTCAACGCCGGAGAAGCGCCGGCCCCGACAGCGGAAGACGCCGCCGCATTCGTCGCGCAGGCTGAGGAGCGGCTGGCCGGACTGGGCCAGCACAGCGAACGCACGAGCTGGGTCCTGTCCAATTTCATCACCTATGACACGGAGCTGCTTGCGGCCAAGGCCTCTGAACAGTTCACTGCCGCCCAGGTGGAAATAGCCGCCCAGGCTGCCCGTTTCGCGGACGTGAAGGGGCTGGACTACGACACGCAGCGCAAGCTGAACATGTTGCGAAGCGGTATCGTCGTGCCCGCACCGAGCGACCCGGAAAAGACGGCCGAGCAGGCCGAGATCGGTGCTCGCCTCAACGGGATGTACGGCAAAGGCCAGTATTGCCGCGCCGACGGCACCTGTCTCGCGCTGGGCGATCTGGAAGACATCATGGCGCATTCGCGCGATCCGGCGGAACTGCTCGATGCGTGGAACGGCTGGAGGACGGTGTCGCCGCCGATGAAGCCGCTGTACGCCCGGGAGGTCGAACTCGCCAACGAGGGCGCCCGTGAACTGGGATTCGATGACCTGGGAACCATGTGGCGGTCGGGTTACGACATGAATCCGGCGGATTTTCCGGCCGAGCTCGATCGACTCTGGGACCAGGTGCGCCCGCTTTACGAGGCGCTCCACTGCCACGTGCGCGCGCGGCTCGGAGAGGTGTACGGTACGGATCTGGTGCCGCCGAACGGCCCGATTCCCGCTGACCTGCTCGGCAACATGTGGGCCCAGACCTGGGACAACATCTACGATCTGGTGGCCCCGCCCGATTCCGATCCCGGCTACGACCTCACTGCGATCCTGCAGGATCGGGGGTTCGATGACCTGCGCATGGTGAAAACCGGCGAGGCGTTTTTCAGCTCCCTCGGCTTCGCGGAACTGCCTGAAACGTTCTGGGAGCGTTCGCTGTTCACCAAGCCGCGTGACCGTGACGTGGTCTGCCATCCCTCCGCCTGGGACATCGACGAGAAGGACGACCTGCGCATCAAGATGTGCATCGACATCAACGCCGAGGATTTCCGGACCATTCACCACGAACTGGGGCACAACTACTACCAGCGTGCGTACAAGGACCAGAGTTTCCTTTATCGGAACAGTGCGAACGACGGTTTTCACGAAGCAGTTGGCGATACGCTGGCGCTTTCGATCACCCCCAAATACCTGGTGCAGATTGGCTTGCTGGACAGCGATCCCGGCAACGCGGGTGACCTGGGCCTGCTGATGCGGCAGGCGCTGGAAAAGATCGCCTTCCTGCCGTTCGGGCTCCTGGTGGACCAGTGGCGCTGGAAGGTCTTCGCCGGCGACGTCGGCCCCGACGGGTACAACGCGCTCTGGTGGCAGTTGCGGGAACAATACCAGGGGGTGGCCGCGCCGAACGAGCGGCCTGCGGACGCATTCGATCCGGGTGCGAAGTACCATGTCCCGGGCAACACGCCCTATACACGGTACTTCCTGGCGGCGATCCTTCAGTTCCAGTTCCATCGCGCCCTGTGTGAAATCGCGGGTGACGATGGCCCGGTGCACCGCTGTTCGATCTACGGCAGCGAGAAGGCCGGGGAACGGCTCAACGCGATGCTCGAGATGGGCAGGAGCCGTCCGTGGCCGGAAGCGCTCGAGGCGCTGACGGGTTCGCCGCAGATGGACGCCACCGCGATCCTGGATTATTTCGCACCCCTCAAGGCCTGGCTGGACGAGCAGAATGCCGGCCGGCAGTGTGGGTGGTGAGGGAGACGTTGTGGGAGCAGGCTTGCCTGCGACTGGTTTGTTGACTCAAGAAGCAATCGCACCCAAGGGTGCTGCCACAGCGGGCTCCAACAGGGCGGCTACCTCAACCGCCCCAGCTTCTGTCCCATGATGACCGGGTCGGCGGTCTCGAAGGCTTCGAGGGACGAAACAGCGGCCGGCGGCCACAGGACGATCACGGTCGAGCCCATGTTGAAGCGACCCATTTCCTGTCCTTTATCGAGACGGATGTCGCGCCGCGACCAGTCGAGGTGCACGACCTTGCGGGCTCGGGGCGGCGTGACCACCCCGGACCAGGCCGTTTCCATGCTCGAGACCAGCATCGCGCCCACCAGCACCAGGGCCATCGGGCCGTGCGAGGTTTCGAATAGGGAAACCACTCGTTCGTTGCGTGCGAACAGGTCCGGGACGGAGCGAACCGTGCCCGGTGAGACGCTGTAGACCCGGCCCGGGACGTGAATCGTCCGCTGCAGGTGCCCGGCGAACGGCATGTGCACGCGGTGGTAGTCGCGCGGCGACAGGTACACCGTGTGAAAGAACCCGTTCATGAATTCGGCGGAGGCCGGATCGTTCGCGAGCAGCGACCGGATCGTGTAGTGGTGTCCCTTGGCCTGCAGAATCCGGTCGTTCGTGATGCGGCCGCACTGGCTGATGCGTCCGTCGGCCGGACTGACGAAAGACAGCGGGTCCGGGTCCACCGGCCGCGCCCCGTCGGCGAGTTCGCGCGTGAAAAAGTCATTGAACGTGGCGTAATCCGAGTATTCCTGGTGGCGCGCTTCGCTCCAGTCGATCCTGAATAGCGTGCCGAGCACGGCGATCTCGAGGTTCTTAACGGGCGTCAGGCGGATTCGCATCAGGCGGTAGACCAGCGCGGACAGGAAGTGATGCGGCAGCAAGTGCTGGACCGCCGCGAGGAGTTTGTCGATCAGCGCCACGAACCTCGCCTCAGCCCAGGACTTCCAGCAGGTCCGCCGACATCTTTTCGGGATCCAGCGGTGCGGGGAACACGCCGTATAGGCGGCCTTGGGGGTTCACCAGAAACACGCTGGCGGAATGGTCCACGGTGTAATCCTGGCTGCCGGGTTCGTGCCCCTCGATTCGCCAGGCCACGCCGAGTTGACGGGTCAGGGGCAACAACTGGACCCTTTCCCCGCTCACACCGATGAAGTCCGGGTCGAAGTAGGACACGTAATTCTTCATGCGTGCTGGTGAATCGCGTTCCGGGTCGACCGAAACGAACACGACCTGGTGGGCGGCGAGCGCGGGCCCGGCCGCCTGGAGCCGCTTGTGGATCTGCTCCAGGTCATAGAGCGCGCTGGGGCACACGTCGGGGCAGTGGGTGAAGCCGAAAAACATCAGCGACCAGGCGCCACGCAGATCGTCCAGGCTGAACGGTGCGCCATCCTGGTCGACGAGGCGGAAGTCCGCTATGACGCGCGGTTCGGGCAACACCACCAGCGACTTCAGGGCGCCGCCCGGCGCGGACTCGCTCCAGCGCCAGAACGCGACTCCCGCAGCCATGCTGAGAAAGGCCACCAGGATGAGCAGTGCGATCGGCTTGAATTGGTCGGCTCTGAAGTTCAACGTGAAGATTGCCCTGTTGTCGCCGGCGAACGATGCGGCCGCGCGGCTCAAGCTCGATTATACTTCGTCATTTGCCGCCGATGGCGCAATAGCGGGCATTCGATGCCAGACTCACAACTCCAGCCCCCTGCAAGCGAAGCAGCGACCGTCGCCGATTGCATCGAGCGCGCTGCCGCGCGCCTGGAGGATGCCGGCCTGTTTTTCGGCCACGGAACGGACAACGCACGCGACGAGGCGACCTGGCTCGTGCTGCATGCCGTGAATGCGCCGCTCGACGGCAGCTTTTCGGAGTGGGGCGCAGTGGTCGGCCCTGATGCGCGAGCGGAGATCGACCGGCTCATCGAAGCCCGCTGCACCGGTGGCGAGCCGCTGGCGTACCTGACCGGCAGCGCCTGGTTTGCCGGCCTTGAATTCGAGGTGACCCGGGAGGTTCTGGTGCCCCGGTCGCCGATCGCGGAGCTGGTCCAGGACCGGTTTCGCCCCTGGCTGGACCCCGACAAGGCATTACGGGTGCTGGATCTGTGTACGGGCTGCGGCTGCATCGGTATCGCCGCGGCGCGTTACCTGCCGCGGGCCCGTGTCGACGCGGCCGATATCAGCCCGACCGCGCTTCGTGTTGCCGCGCGCAACGTCCGGCGGCATGGCATGGAAAGCCGCGTTTCGCTGATCGAGTCGGACCTGTTTCATTCCATACCGGGCAACCGCTATGATCTGATCGTATCGAATCCTCCGTACGTCCCGCTCGGCGATATCGGGGCGCTGCCCACCGAGTATCGGTCGGAGCCGAGCCTCGGACTCGCATCGGGCGGGGACGGGCTGGACGCCGCGCTGGAGATTCTGCTGCGGGCGCCGGACTTTCTCGCGGATGCCGGTGTGCTGATCTGCGAAGTGGGCGAGAGCGAGCAGCGTCTCTCGGAGCTTTTGCCGCGTGTGCCGTTTCTCTGGCTGGAGTTCGAAACCGGCGGAGAAGGCGTCTTTTTGCTGGACCGCCGGCAATTGCTCGACGCCAGGGGGGATGTGGAGGCGGCTCTGAGGAAAAGACAACATGTCGCATAATACGTTTGGACACCTGTTCCGGGTTACGACTTTCGGCGAAAGCCATGGCCCGGCGATCGGCTGCGTGATCGACGGCTGCCCTCCGGGGCTGGAAATCGAGGCCGCGGAAATTCGCGCACAACTGGAGCGGCGCGCAACCGGCAAGAGCCGGCACACCTCGCAGCGCCGTGAGAAAGATGACGTACAGATCCTCTCCGGCGTCTTCGAAGGTCGTACGACCGGCACGCCGATCGGGCTGCTGATCGAGAACACGGACGCTCGCTCCCGCGATTACGAGGAGATCA
>JASFKQ010000123.1:0-11454 GCA_050118555.1 Lysobacterales bacterium | reverse complement strand
TCGGATCGCCGCCGGTCGGATCGCCGCCGGTCGGATCGCCGCCGGTCGGATCGCCACCGGTCGGATCGCCACCGGTCGGATCGCCGCTTGGAGGCTTGCCCGGATCGACCCGCGCCACCGCGAAGCCCCGGGAGTCATTGCCAAGGTCGAAGTCGTCTTCGGCGGACATCGCCTTGATGCCGTCGACGTACGTATCAAACAGCTCAACGGTGGTGTGCGCTGCGCGCGGCACGAGGAGGCAAAGCACCAGTCCGTTGGCGACTTTCTTGCGTACAGAAAGCTTCATCCTTGAATTCCCTCAAATTCGGTATGGAAAAGCGGACTGTTTCAGTCTAGCACACGCTCGAGATTTTGCATGGTGCCCCGGCCTACCAGTGTCAGATGTTTATAACCCACTGACTTTATTGGCTTAATGTATCCACCACAGCCATTGTCCTCGCTTGAATCCTGTGCGAATACGGGGACTCTGTGCGGTCCACTACGATTGTCGAAATAAGGGGGAATGAACCGCCCGATCCAGTGCAGCCGATAAGTCCGGCATTGCCTGTTGGGGAGCCGCAGCGCATGACATCGCACGCGGAAGTCGGGTAGGCAACTACCGTGGACAAGGAAGCCTTGAGGATACGTTTTCAGCACCAAAAAGGGCGCACTCTGAGCAGCTTATCTACCGATCGAGGAGTTCATTTCCGCAATTATCAATCCGAAATGTTTCAGCGCTTTGGCGCGACCCCCCAGTCCTGGAATATTCGGCGGGCGCGGGGGTCCTTGAGCAACGGGATAAGGGCCTGCGACACGGTTAGGCCTGGGATGGGGTTGGCTTCGATGATGCGGAAGCCGTCCTCCGTCACGACCACGTCCCAACCCACGCACGGGCAGAACGGAAATTGGCCCGCTGCGCTCAGCACACCGTCCAGAAGGCCGGCGAATCCAGGAACCTTCACGCCCTCGATCGGCTCCCCGGTGTCCGGGTGGCTCGGTTCCCATATCAGGCGATGGTCGGCCGAGAGTCGCAGCGCCGGCCCCAGGACACCGGTCTTGACATCGACGCCGGCGCAGACCCCACCGCGGCCCTGGTGCCAGTTGTCGAGCGGCGCCGAGCGGTCGGATCCGAAGCGGTGTGAAATCGCGGCGGCAAAAGCGCTCCCGCTATCCTTGTCCCACAGACTCATCAGGCGAATGGTATTGGTCGAACCGGAATAGATGCTGCGTGCGTACCCGGCCTGTTCCACGCGCTCCGTGGCGAGATAGCGGTCCAGCCGGCCGATGAGGTCGCAGGTCTCCGCAAGCGTGACGGCGTGGCCATTCAGTCGCAGCCCGTTTTCGGCCGCCTCGAGAAAGAACACGCCCTGACCCGAGCCTGACCACGTCGGCCGGAATACCTGGCGCGGGTAGCGCTCCAGCGAGCGCATCAAAGCGTGGCTGTTATCTCCTTCGGGGGATTCATCCTCCACCAGTAACCGCCCATGCACCACCACGGACACCACGGCCGGGTGGGGAACGCCGTGAGCTGAAAGCATGCGCGACAGCACCAGCTTGTTGCCGATGATTGGATTGAAGAAGCCGTTGACCTTGAAAAAGCGCATCGCCCAGAGCAGGTCGGGCAGGTACTGTTCCGGATCCCTGTGATCGAGGTCGTACATCAGCCAGGAGCGTGAACTGAAGCCGGATCGCCAGGCCTTCATGCGTTTGCCGATGGGCAGGCCGGTACGCGTGGTCAGTTCGGCCCGCAGCAGGCGAAACATCTGGAACCAACAGCGCATCTGGAGTTCGAACGCGCCATTCATGCGCACGTTGGGCACGATGCCCAGGCGTGTGAACTCGTCGTGTTGGTTCATGCCACCGGCTTTTGCGCGTTGATGGCGACGAAGTGCCCGCTCAGGTAGCGGGACGGCCAGTGTTCCAGGCGTTCGAATGCGGAAAGCAGAGAGAGATAACGCGCCTGGATTTTTGGCGAAGCATGGCGCTCCAGCAGCCCCGCGCAGGCTACGGCCAGCACGCGTGGACAGTGCAGAATGGCCGTGGCTTCCTGTACCTCAAGGCCGGCCTCTCTGACGAATTTCTGGAGTTTGCCAGGCGTACAGGTCTTGCCCACCCGATACGGGATCAGGCCGAGTTTGAGCAGCGGACCGTCGGGCAGAATGCTGCGCAGCCAGACCACCGGCTGTGCCAGGTTATCGAGCGTCAGCAGCAGGCGTCCGCCCGGCCGCAGCACTCGCGCGATCTCCGCCAGGGCTCTGGGTATGTCCGCCTTGTCATCGAAATGGTCCAGGGTCGAAATGGACACGACGACATCGAAGCTTTCGTCTTCGAACGGGAGGCTCCTCACGTCGGCCGTGTGAACTTCGAGGGCCGGGTGGCGCCGCGCCGCCTCCTCGGCGATGCCGGCAGAGACGTCCATGCCGACGAGTTGCACGGCGGCAGCGGAAAGGACCGGATACAGGCCGGGCGTAACCGCCTCGTCAAACAGGTCCGTTTTCAGCACCCGACCTTGTCGCTCCTTCGGCATCCAGCGCCGCATCAGCGCCGAGTTGACATGGTCCGAATGGTGGCGCCACAGATCCTGTTGCCTGCTTTCGAGCCATTGCTCAACCACCGAATCCCAGTATTCGCGTTGCACGCGGCTCACGCTGTTCGACCCCCATCGCACGCGGGCCCCTTGCGCTCATCGACGTAGCGCTTCACCTTGCCAGTGCGGGTTCGCGGCAAGGGGCCCCAGGGTTGGAGCCGGACCTCTATGCCCGGCAGCATCCGCCCCAGCGATTCGCGTATGTCTTCCAATGAGGTGTCCACTGTTGCATTGGGTTCGTATCGTAGCAGCAACAGGTCATCGGCAGCGCGGACGAACTGGAACTGGCGCACGGCTCGTGATTTACCGACGATTGACGCCAGGGACGTAACCGGCACATTGCGCCCGCCCGTCAATCCGATGGAGTCCCCACTGCGCCCTTCGTACATGATGATCCGCGGCCACCACAGGCCACAGGAACAGGATCCCGGTTCCCACGCCGCGAGGTCACCCAGTTCGTAGCGGATGATCGGTGACGCGGTATTGACCAGGGAGGTCAGGACAACGCGACCCCTCTCGCCCGGCTCCGCGGGGCCTTTGTCTCCCAGGATTTCCAGCATCGCTGCGTCCGGGCGTACGTGCAGGCCCCGGCCGACGCCACAACTGAATGCCAGGCGACCGCCCTCCACGGCCCCGTACATGTTGCGCGGCGGTCGCCCGAACACCTCGGTGGCCAGCGCATCCAGGTCCGGGGGAGGCAATTCACCACCCACGGAAAACACGCGCGGAAGCCATTCCAGTGGCCGGTGGCCCAGGACTTCGAGGCAGAACTCGCGCAGCGCACTCGGGTAGCTGTGGAACGCCTGCGGCCTCAACTGGTGGTAGGCCTCCAGCCAATCGCGCACCGGGGTCGACGGGTCCACCCAAAGCCAGCGGCTGATCCCGAATCGCTCCAGGCCATGATTACGCGGCAGGGCCTGGCTGCCCAATGCCATGCCGCGGTGCCAGGGGCGCCAACCGTACATCCACATGCAGTGCAGTCCGACCACGTGCTTGCGCAGGCGGTCACTGCGGCGGAAGGCCAGCGTCAGGGGCATGTCGGAGCTGCCGGAAGTGGAGATGAGCAATCGCCGCTCGGGCGCCAGTCCGCTGTCCCACGCCCTTTCGCCCGCTTCGCGCATCGTGTCGCGGGTGACCACGGGCAGACGCGACAGGTCGCCGCTTCCCCTGATGTCCTCCGCGTCGGTCCCGTGACTCCGGAGCAGGTCCCGGTAAAAAGGCATCGTGCGCGCCGCGTGCCGCACCAGCCAGGCCAGGCGCCGATCCTGCAAAACAGCCATCTTCGCCGGCGACATGCCAGTGCGCAAAGGCACCCCAAGCAACCACCTCATACCCCAGTCGCCGCCAGCCGCCGGATTCATGTCCGCAGACTATCCCGGACCGGGCGCGCGCCGTTCGCGTCACCTTCCATGTAGAGGTTCCACCACAGGCAAAAATGGCAAATGGGCCAGAGCCCGGCGGCCCGCGGCCCGTCCGTGGCGGCGGTCCGGCGAACCCAGGGCTCCAGGCGCCGATGGTCGAACAGCCCGCTGCGGCGGGAAGTCCCGAGGATGGTTTCCTCGAAGAACTCACGCAGCGCCGAACTTCGATAAATACGCCAGGGAACACCCAGACCCTGCTTGGACCGTCGGGCCACGGCAGGGGGAAGTTCCCGCGCCAGGGGGCCGAGTACGGCCTTCATCTGGCGCCCGCGCACCTTGAACCGCGAAGGCAGGCGATGGGCGAAGTCCACCACTCCACGGTCCAGGAATGGCATGCGAACTTCGAGCGAATGCGCCATCGAGGTTTTGTCATGGGCGAAAAGGATACCGTCGGCCAGCCGGCCGGTGAATTCAAGGCTGAGCTGCATGTCGAGGCGATCCCGGAAGGTCGCCCGCGTCTCGTCAGTGTACCCGATGGCAGCGGGCCCGGGCCGCACCTCCAGGGGCACCCCGGGCGCCAGAAACTGTTCGAGTTCCCGCGGCATCGACAATGACAACAATTCCAGGTGGGCCTGCTCGTCGTCCTCGGCGGCGAGAAAGCGGAGTGCACGGCGCCAGCGGTTACCCATCGGGATTGGCAGCGCGTGCGGAAACAATGTGTGCGGCAGGGCCTGCCGAATACGATGCAAGGGACTGGGCCAGAAGCGGTGGTAACCGGCGAACAGTTCGTCCGACCCCTCGCCACCCAATACGACCTTCAGGTCGTGCCCGGCATGCCGAGAGAGGAGATAACCGAGCTGGGTCGGGCAGGTGGTGACCGGCTCCTCGAGGGCCAGGGACGTCTCCGTGAGCAGCCCCAGCACGTCCCGCTCCCGCACCTCGATTTCGACACTGTGGGCGCCGATCTGCCGGCTGACGGCGCGAGCGTACTCCGATTCGTCAGACTGCGGGTCATCCGGGAAAACCAGCGACCAGGATTTCAGGGGACGACTGGCACGGCGGGCGGCATACAGGGAAACGAGCGATGAGTCCCAGCCACCGCTCAGGAACAATCCCACGGGCACGTCGGCCGCGAGGTGCGTGCCCACGGCATGGTCCAGCAACCCGCGCAGCTCATCTGCGTATTCCTGCTCATCGCGCTCCGGAGCCGGCTCCGCGAACCGCGGTATCCAGTAGCGCCACTGGCGGACTCCACCCTGGCGGAGCTGCAGGCAACTGCCGGGCTGCAGGCGCTGCAGGCCGGCGAACGCCGTGCCGGGCGATGGCACCCAGCCAGTCGCCATGTAACTGCCCAGGGAAGTCCAATCGGGTCGCGGCGTCACCAGTCCGGCGGCAAACAGCGGGCGTGCTTCCGAGGAAAAGACGAAGCCGGCTGGCGTCTCGCCCCAGTAGAGGTTCTTCATGCCCGCCGGATCGCGCGCCAGCAGCAGGCTGCCATCCCTCTTGTCCAGCAGGGCCAGCGCGAACATGCCTTCGAGGCGGTTGAGGAAATCGACCCCCTCCTCCCGGTAGAGGTGGGCCAGGACTTCGCAATCGGAACGACTGCGCAGGCGATAACCCTTGCCTTCGAGTTCCTGGCGCAGAGCCAGGTGATTGTAGATTTCTCCGTTGCAAACGACCGCTACCGTGCCGTCTTCGCTGTACATCGGTTGCTCGCCGTGCTCGGGGTCCACGATAGCGAGTCGCCGCACAACCAGGCCGGCCCGCGGATTCGAATCGACATGGACGCCGTGACCGTCCGGCCCTCGATGAACCATGGTGGCGCCCATGACCTCCAGGCGGCGGCGCAGGGCGCCCTCGTCACCTTCGAACCCGTATATGCCGGCGATTCCGCACATCGTCGCGTGACTACCGTAGCCTGACCGTCAACTGCTCGTTGACCTGCCGGACCAGCTCCGGATTCCGGAACTCCGGGCAGTCATCGCAGACCATGTGGCGATCGCACGACGGGATGGTGCAACGAACCTCCCCGAGCAGGTTGAAAAAGGTCCGTGTGACTTGGTTGCCGCGATCCGCTTTGAACAACACCAGGTCACCCGGGCCGAGCAGGGACCGCAGGTGGTCCGCTGCCTCGGCAAAACCGGCAAATGCCCGGACCTGCGACTCCGGCAAACCCGCCTTGCGCGCGCCATCGACGCCGTATTGCGAATTTTCGCCAACGAATACGATATGGTCGAACTTCCCGACCGCCTCCCGGCCGATACGGTTCAGACGCTTACGCGGGCCAAGTGACGACTCGGCGATGTCCCCGAAAACCAGGAACTTGCGGTCCGCCCGGGCCTTGCCCATTTCATCGAATGCGACGTCGATCGTGTGCCGCGAGCCCTTGTACTCGTCCCGTATGACAACGGCGCCCACAGGCAGGCGCACGACCTGCATCCGGCCGGGGTAGGGCGGCACCTCCTCGATGGCGCTTGCGATCCGGTGCAGTGGCACACCGAGTTCGGCGGCGACGGCGATGGCCGCCAACAACGAACCGACCCAGTGACTTCCCAGGAGCCGACTGCGGATTTCCTGCCGCCGGCCATGCACCACTGCCGTGAAGCTGAGCAGATCGGGCCAGGCGGAGCGCAGGTCTTCGTAACGGATGTCGCAGCCTGGCGAAGCGCCGTAGCGAACGCGGCGGCAAGCCGGCGGGACGGCCATCGCATCGACCAGCGGGTCGTCGCCATTGACGACCGCCAGGCCGCCCGGAACCAATCCCGTCAGCAACCTGGCCTTTTCCTCCGCGACCGCTTCAAGGGTCCTGAACAGGCCCCGATGCTCGAGGAACACGCAGAGCACGACCACGACCTTCGGCCGGATCAGGCGTGCCGCTTTGCGGATCGCGTCGGGCTGGCCGGCGGCGACCTCTAGTACGGCATAGCGGGTTTTCAGCGGATTGCAGAAAGCGATCGTTTCAGTGATCCCGGGCATGGTGTTGCGGTTGATCCGGGTCGACTGCGTCGGCGCCTGGCCGGACAGGATCGCGGCAAGGCAGCGGCTGGCCGTTGTCTTACCATTGCTGCCCGTGATCGCAATGAAGGTCGTACGCCACAGTATCCGGCGCAGCGCGAAAGCCACCCATTGGCGGGGTAGTCTTAGATAGGGTTGCGAGGCCCTCCACAGGCGCAGAAGATGTCGACGCATTCAATTTCCCGACCAGCGGGGCCGGCCATGGCTCCGGTTTCTGGAGGGGTATTGTGCCTCAGAATGCGGCTCCAGCGGGGTGAATGGTCTGTTGGGAAATTGAGGAAAAAAGGGGTCTGGTTCAGTTTTCGCAAATGTGAAAACTCAACCTGACCCCTTTTTCCGACCTTTTCTTCTGTTGCGCTACTCGTCGCCGCCGAAGAAACCCAGCAACTGCAGCAGGGAGGCAAACAGGTTGTAAAAGGCGACGAACAACGTGACCGTCGCCATGATGTAGTTGGTCTCCCCACCCCTGACGATAGCCTGGGTCTGGTACATGATCAGGCCGGACATCAGCAGCACGAACATACCGGACACGGCCAGGGATAGTGCGGGCATCGAGAAGAAGTATGCCGCCAGGGCAAGCCCGAATGCGGTGAGTATCCCCACCATCAGGAACGTGCCCAACCCGCTCAGGTCGGGGGCGGATTCACGGGCTGCGAACCAGCTGAGTCCGACAAACACGACCGCCGTCGTAGCCAGGGCGCTCGTCACCATCTCGGCCCCGCCGGGAATGGACAGGTACACGCCGATCAGCGGGCCAAGCGTATAGCCCATGAAGCCGGTAAGGGCGAAAACGGCCAACAGGCCCCAGGCGCTGTTGCGCAGCGAGGATGTCAGGAACAGCAAGCCGAAATAGCCGCCGAGCGTCACGAGAAGGCCAGGGTACGGCAGTCCCAGTTGCGCGGTAGCCGAGGCGACCAGGGCGCTGAACGCAAGGGTCATGGCCAGTAGTCGGTACGTATTGCGCAGTACGCGGCGAGCCGCGGGGTCGACCGTCGTGCCCACCGTTCCGGCCGCGGGCCGGGCTGCGATGGCGATGGCTCGGGGTCTTTCGTTGCGCATGTTCAACACCTCAATAGGTCGTTTTGTGACCTCATCAAGAATAGGGGCTATTTTGATCAGTTCCAGTCGATCTTTATTGACTGTTAGTTCGACTTTTCCGAATATTGATCCGAGTCTGAGAGGAGGAGGCGAATCGTGCGCCACCTGAACTACAACCATTTGCATTATTTCTGGACGGTCGCCAACGAGGGCAGCATTGCACGGGCGTCCGAGGTGCTGCACATCACCCCCCAAACGATTTCTGGCCAGCTCAAGGTTCTCGATCAGGCGGTGGGCGAACCGCTGTTCCAGCGCGCGGGACGCGGCCTGGTGATGACCGACGCGGGACGCGTGGTGAAACAGTATGCGGACGAGATTTTTACTCTGGGCGCTGAACTCAGCCAGGTCGTGCGCGGCCGTCAGGGGCGCAGCCGGGTGCTGCATGTCGGCATCGTGAATTCGATCGCCAAGCTGATCGCCTACCGCGTGCTGCGGCCGGCCATCGCCGCAGCGGATCCCGTGCACCTGGTTTGTACGGAAAGCAGCCTGGAGAACCTCCTGTCCGAACTGGCCGTGCATCGGCTCGATCTCGTGCTCTCCGACCGGCCCATACCGGTAGGCGTCAACGTCAAGGCCTACAACCACGCACTCGGCAGCAGCCCGATCGCGTTCTTTTGCAAGCCCACAGACATCGAGCGCTACCGGGCGGACTTCCCCAATTCGCTGAATGGGGCGCCGATGCTGTTGCCGATTGCCGCTTCCGCGATGAGGCGCGAACTCGATGACTGGTTCGACCGGGTCGGCGTGGAGCCGCGGGCAGTGGCAGAATTCGAGGACAGCGCATTAATGAAGATGTTCGGCGCGGCCGATGTGGGGGTTTTTCCCGCACCCCACGCCCTCTCGAGCGAAATCGAACAGATGTACGGTGCGCGCGCGATCGGCCTGGCAGAGGAGGTCAAGGAAGCCTACGTAGCCATCTCGCCCGAACGGCACCTCAAGCAGCCCGCCGTCCTCGACATCATCGGGCGCGCCCGGGACCAATTGTTCCAGAAGCCTGGGGCGCCGGGTTGGCCCTGAAAACGATCCAGGGTTGGGACAGCCAGTAGAAACGGCCGGGTTCGGCGGAGGGCGCGGTGCAGTTGTAGCGTGAGCGGCCCGCCTCAAGGGGACGCCGTGCCTGGGTGGTGAGGGTGCTTCCCTGCACGGAAACCGGCAACTGCCCCTGGCCGGAGGCGAAACACTTTACCCGGTCGACTGGAAACCCGGGCTTGAACCTGAGGACGAGTTTCGGGCGCGCCGAGGGACCGGGCAGCACGATGTCATCCAGCGGCTCGCCCTCGGCTGTCTCCCAGCGCACGCCCGGCTCCCCGCGAGACAGGGGCATCGGAAGGCTCCTGAGTTTCTCCTGGAAGTCCTGCCGGTCTCCGTAGGGACCACCGAACGGGAAGCGCGGCAGCGCGCGCAAGTCACTGTACTCAGCCAACGGCCCGGATTGCTGGCCAAATCCCGTGAATCCGAGGGACTCGGCAACATCCAGTACCGACCGATCGTATTCGCCATAGGGCCAGGCCAGCAGCTTCGGCGCGGTCCCGATCTCCCGGAGGATCCGCCTTTGGGCGCCGACGATCTCCGCCGCCACCTGCGATTGCCAGGCCTGTTCGTCCTGGCCTGGCCCGCGCCGGACCAGGTACAGGTGACGAACGGTATGATTGGCGATCGTGGCGCCGGCCTGGCTCATTTCCCGCAACTGATCCCAGCTCAGGAACCCCCGCCGGCCACGATCGTGCGGTTCGGTGTTGACGAACACCGTGAATGGCCAGCCGCGTTGCCTGAGCAGCGGAAAGGCCTGGCTGTAAACCGAGGAATAGCCGTCGTCGAAGGTAATTGCGACAGTGTGGTCCGGCAACGGCCGTCCGGCCTGCAGATCGTCAACGAACTGCTGCAGCGGCACGACTTCGAAACCCTCGCGTGCAATCAGGTCGAGGTGCATCGCAAAGCGCTCAGGCGAAACGCTGGTGGCCGCAGGCGTGGAATCGCTTACGTGGTGGTATTGCAGCACCACAGCGGCATGCAGCGCAGTCGCCTTCGCGGAAAGCGCGAGGCAGATGGCGAACATCGCCGCGTTCAGGCATGCGGGTGTATTGAGCATCGAACGCAGTCCGCTCGCCTCGCGTATCAGGTCGTGGCGGAATGCCCGCCTCGGGCGTGAGGCACCCGCAGTACACCACCACCCGCTCCTGGAGCCCGCGTAAGTAACATGACCACGGCGCCCAGCAGGCAAGCCACGCCGGCGATCTGGAAGGGGGTCATCCAGACGGCGGGCGAAGCGCCCTGAACCGCCGAGTCTTTGAACACACCGGCCAGTAGCGGCCCGAGAATACCAGCCACGCCGTATGCGGTGAACACCCAACCGTAATTGCGCCCCACCTGTCGGTCACCGAAGTAGTCCGCGGTAATGGCGGGGAAGAGAGCGAAGATACCGCCGTAGTTGAAACCGATAAAGGAGGCGCCGACGATCAGGCCGAAGGCCAGGCCAAAGTTCACGAAGCCATGATACATGACCAGCATCACCAGCCCTTGCAGAACCGACATCGCGATGATCGAGCGCTTGCGCCCGATACGGTCTGAGATCAGGCCCCAGACAATGCGGCCCAGTCCGTTGAAGATGGCATACCAGGCCATGGCCGTGCCGGTGATGACGATGGCGTTCTCTACGCCTCGGAACTCCAGGGCGTCGATGCCGAACAGCTGGATGCAGTAGATCACCATCAGGCCGGCGATCGCGGAGGCCGCAAACACGATCCAAATGGCATAGAACTGGGGTGTCCGAAGCATTTCGCCTGGCTCGTATGCCGGTCTCGCCGACGCGGTCGAGGCGGCGGATTGCTCAGGCGTCCATCCCGGCGGCGCATAGTCCGCGGGCGGATCGACCATCACGGTGCTGCCGAGCAGGACCAGGGCCGCGAA
This sequence comes from Lysobacterales bacterium, assembly GCA_050118555.1. Lineage (GTDB taxonomy): Bacteria > Pseudomonadota > Gammaproteobacteria > Xanthomonadales > SZUA-36 > CALKKN01. Next base: position 507 of record JASFKQ010000123.1, on the reverse strand, counting down.
AACGATGCCGTAGACCAGGAACACGCTTTGAACGCCGGGCAGCCCGAGCAGGTGCGTAGTGTAGAGCATGCCCCCGAACCAGGAACCCGCCAGCTTGACCCAGATGGTGGCGCCGAAGCCAAAACCGGCCACGGCCAGGCCGGTGATCATGCCCTTACGCTCGGGAAACCACTTCACGCCGACCGCGATTGGAACCACGTAGGCCAGGCCGATACCGGCGCCGGCGACGATGCCGATAAAAAACAGCTGGGTCCAGAAGGTACTTCCGAACAGGCCGCCCAGGACAAAGCCGAGCCCCAGCAGCAAGCCGCCCAGAACCGACATCAGGCGCGGCCCGGTGCGGGCCTGCCAACGCCCTGCCAGGACCATCACCAGCGCGAAGGTCACCAGGCCGGCCGAGAAGATCCAGGCCGTCTGGGTGGCTGAAAAACCGTAAGCGCCCTGCGGATCGGTCAACTGCTTTGTGAACACGGACCAGGCGTAGAGCGCGCCGAGGGCCAATTGAAT
>JASFKQ010000122.1:0-11466 GCA_050118555.1 Lysobacterales bacterium | reverse complement strand
CGGTTCGGGCAAGACCACGCTCCTGCGAATGCTGGCGGGCTTCGAGGCGCCGACGTCCGGCTCCATCCTGATCGACGGCGTGGACATGACCCGCGTTCCGCCCTACAAGCGACCGGTGAACATGATGTTCCAGTCCTATGCCCTGTTCCCGCACATGACGGTGGAGCAGAACGTCGCTTACGGCCTCAAGAAGGAGCGGGTGCCGGCCGCCGAGATCCGGGAACGCGTCGCGGCCATCCTGGAGAAAGTGCGCATGGGGCGTCTGGCGAAACGCAAGCCCAACGCCCTGTCCGGAGGCGAGTCGCAGCGCGTCGCACTGGCCAGGGCCCTGATCAAACGGCCCAAGTTGCTGCTGCTCGACGAGCCGCTTGCCGCGCTCGACAAGAAGCTTCGCCAGCACACGCAGTTCGAACTGATGAACCTGCAGGACGAACTGGGCGTGACGTTCATCGTCGTCACGCACGACCAGGAAGAGGCCATGACGCTGTCGACGCGCATCGCCGTGATGAACAGCGGCAGCCTGGAGCAGGTCGGCACGCCGGGCGAGGTTTATGAATACCCGGTCAACCGGTTCGTGGCTGACTTCGTGGGCAACGTCAACCTGTTCGAAGCAACGGTGAGCGAGCTCGACGGCGAGATGGTGAACCTGGACTGCGCGGATACCGGCGCCACGCTCGTGGCGCGGCAAGCATGGGACCACGAGCCCCGGCCCGGCGAACGACAGTGGGTGGCGGTGCGCCCGGAGAAGATCCTGATCAGCAAAGAACATCCGGGCGCCACGGACCGGACGGTATTGCGGGGAACGGTTCACGATCTCGGTTACTTCGGCAACCTGTCGATCTACCAGGTGCAGTTGCCGGGCGGTCGCATGTTGCAGGTCAGCGGGCAGAACCGGGTCCGCACCGCGCGCAAGACCGTGGAATGGGACGACGAGGTATTCGTGTCGTGGGAAACCAACAGCGCGATTCTGCTGAAGGAATGAGGAAACCATGAAGTGGCGGCGTAAACAGGGTGAAGAACAAACGCGATGGCTGCGGGCCGCGCTGACCGTTCCGTACCTGTGGCTGCTGCTGTTTTTCCTGGCCCCGTTCGTGATCATCCTCAAGATCAGTGTGGCCGACCCGCTGGTGGCCCTGCCGCCATTCACTCCGTTTCTGGACTGGGCGGCACAGGGCTGGGACCGCATCCACGTCACGCTGGACAACTACCTGTTCCTGTTCCGGGACCACTACTACGCGATCATCTACCTCAGCTCGATCAAACTGGCGGCGATCAGCACGCTGTTGTGCCTTGCGCTGGGCTACCCGATGGCCTATTACATCGTCAGGCAGCCGCCGCGGCGCCGCAACATGTTGCTGCTCGGCATCATATTGCCGTTCTGGATTTCTTTCCTGTTGCGCGTTTACGCCTGGATCGGGCTGCTGAACAGCAAGGGCCTGATCAATACTTTCTTGCTCTGGCTGGGCGTGATCGACCAGCCGTTGGAGCTGATCTACAACGACTTCGCGGTCTATCTCGGCATCGTGTACTCCTACCTGCCGTTCATGATCCTGCCGCTGTACGCCAACCTGGAAAAAATGGACCTGGACCTGCAGGATGCGGCCGCCGACCTGGGCGCCCGGCGCTGGCGGGTTTTCGTCGACGTGACGCTGCCGCTGTCGGTGCCCGGCATTATCGCGGGTTGCCTGCTCGTGTTCATCCCGGCGATCGGTGAGTTCATCATCCCGGCGCTGCTGGGCGGTTCGGACACGCTGATGATCGGCCGGGCCCTGTGGGACGAGTTTTTCATCAACCGCGACTGGCCGGTGGCCTCGGCGGTATCGGTCATCCTGCTGCTCATCCTGGTGGTGCCGATCATGTGGTTCCAGAAGGTGCAGGCCCGTGAAGAAGGGGAGGGCGCCGCATGAAGCACCGGTCCACCGGCCTGCTGACCGTCGCCGCGTTCGGGTATGCCTTCCTGTACCTGCCGATCATCTCGGTCATCGTTTATTCCTTCAACGATTCGCGCCTCGTCACGCTCTGGGGCGGCGCGTCCCTGCGCTGGTACCGCTCCCTGCTGCATAGCGAGGACATCCTGGCTTCGGCCTTGCTCAGCCTGCAGATCGCCGTGGTCAGCGCCACTCTGGCGACGCTGCTGGGCACCGTCACTGGCGTCGCGCTCAGCAGGCTCGGGCGGTTCAAGGGACGGACCCTGCTGACCGGCATGGTGACGTCCCCGCTGGTGATGCCCGAAATCATCACCGGTATTTCCCTGCTGTTCCTTTTTATCTCGATGGCGGACTGGCTCGGCTGGCCCGCAACGCGCGGCGCCACGACCATTACCATCGCCCATGTCACGTTTTCGCTGGCCTACGTCACGGTGGTGGTGCGCTCCCGGCTGAGCGGCATGGACGAGTCACTGGAGGAGGCGGCAATGGACCTCGGCGGCCGGCCGCTACGCGTGTTCTTCGACATCACCATTCCGACCATCGCGCCCGCGATGATCTCGGGCTGGCTCCTGTCGTTCACGTTGTCGCTGGACGACGTGGTGATCGCCAGCTTCGTTTCCGGACCGGGTGCGACCACCTTGCCGATGCTGATCTTCTCCAAGGTCCGGCTCGGCGTGACACCGGACATCAACGCACTGGCAACCGTGATCATCGTGCTGGTATCCATCGGGGTCATTACGGCGGCCATGCTGACCCGGACGAAACCTCAATCACAGGAGTAAGACATGGAATTTCCGCAGAGCACGCAGAGAACGCTGAAAACGGCTGTCGCCGGGAAACCCGGAATGTTCCGGCTGCTTGGGATTATGGCCGCAATGGTCCTGGTCACCGCCTGCGGGCCGCAGGCGGAAGCGCCGGCGCCAGCCCCGGTGCCGCCGCCGGTGACACCCGAATTCGCGGACCTGGTGTTCGTCAACGGCGGCATTTACACGGCGGACGAGTCGCACGCCTGGGCGGAAGCCGCGGCGGTGCGTGGCGGCGCGATCGTTGCCGTTGGGGTCAATGATGACGTGAAAGCGCTGACCGGACCCGATACGCGCGTCGTCGATCTCAGCGGAAAGATGCTGTTGCCCGGGTTCCACGATGCGCACGTGCATCCCGGCATGGGAGGCATGGCCCTGCTGGGTTGTGATCTGGACGGCATCGCCAGCGTCGAGGCGATCGTGGCCAAAATTGCCGAGTGTGCGAAAGGCGGGGAAGGCTGGATCCACGGCTACGCATTCGATCTCGCGCTGTTCGGCCAGGACGGGCCGAATCGCAGGGTACTCGATGCGGTCACGGGCGACCGGCCCGCGTTCCTGGAGTCATCCGACGGGCATAACGCCTGGGTCAACTCGAAGGCCCTGGAACTGGCGGGCGTTACCGCGGACACACCGGCGCCGAAAAATGGGGTGATCGAACACGACCCCGACGGCAGCCCCAGCGGCACCCTCAGGGAATCCGCGATGGCGCTGGTCACCGACCGGATGCCGCCGCCGACGCCCGAGGACAACGTCGACGCGTTGCTGGCGGGTATCCGTCATCTCAACTCGTTCGGCATCACGTCCTTTATCGACGCGGCGGTGGGCGAAGATGATTACGTGGCCTACCACAGCATCGACGAGGCGGGGCAATTGACCGCTCGGGTGGTGACGTCGCTGACCTGGGGCCCCGCCTACGCGAAACACAGCGGCGAGGATTTCGAACGTGTGCTCGCCGACCGCCACCAGTACGAATCAGAACGGTTGCGGAACAGCAGTATCAAGATTTTTCTGGATGGTGTGCTGGAAGGCGAGACCGCGGCTCTGGTCGAACCGTATCTCGGCGAGGGCGATTACCGCGGAGACCTGATCGTGGCGCCGGACGCACTGAACGAAGCGGTGACCCGCTTCGACGCGATGGGCCTGCAGGTCCACATGCATGCGATCGGCGACCGCGCCGTGCGCGAGGGGCTGGATGCGATAGAGGCCGCACGGAACGCGAATGGCGATCTCGATAACCGGCATCACATCGCGCACCTGCAGCTCATCCATATCGACGATATCGACCGCTTCGCCAAGCTCGACGCCTCCGCCAACTTCCAGGCGCTGTGGGCTTACCCGGACGACTGGATCCTCAAACTGAACCTGCCCGTGCTGGGCGAAGAGCGCGTGCAGGGCATGTACCCGATCGGCAGCGTGCACCGTTCGGGCGGGCGTATCGTGGGCGGCAGCGACTGGAACGTTTCCTCCGCCAATCCCCTGGACGCCATCGAGACCGCCGTGCGGCGGCAGGACCCGATGGCCGCCGACGGTCCGGTGCTGAACGAAAAAGAACGCGTCAGCCTGGAAACCATGATCGACGCCTACACCATCAATGCGGCCTGGCTGATGCACCAGGAGGACCGGGTCGGTTCGATCGAGCCCGGCAAGCGCGCGGACATCGTCGTGCTCGACCGCGACCTGTTCGCCATTCCGGAGACCGAGATCAACGAAGCGCGGGTCGTCATGACCCTGCTGGACGGAAAGACCATCTGGCCGGCGGATGCCGGTAGCGGTGGGAACGACTGACAAACCACGTGAGAGGTACACGGCAGTGCAGGAAATGGAAATCATCCAGCTGATAGAGAAGCAGCGCGAACGGCATGCCCTGACGCGCGAGTTCTACACCGACCCCGACATCTATGAGCGGGACGTGGAGCGCATCTTCCTGCGAACGTGGCAATACGCCGGGCACCAAAGTGAAATCCCCAATCCCGGGGACTGGTTCCTGTTCGATTTCGCGGGAGAGTCGGTGATCATCGCGCGCACGCTGGATGGCGAGGTCACCGCCTTGCTCAACGTCTGCCGGCACCGCGGCTCCCGTGTCTGCATCGAGAACCAGGGATGTTCCAAACGCCTGATCTGCCGCTACCACGGCTGGACCTACGACCTCGACGGCAAGCTCGTCGGCGCTTCGCGGATGGGCGATGATTTCGACACCTCCGGCATCGGGCTCAAGCGGCTCGCCGTCGAGTTGCTCGATGGGATGATCTTCATCAATTTCGCCGATAACCCTGCTTCCTTCGCCCCGGTGCGCGAGGGGCTCGCCGATGCCCTGCTGCCTTACGAACTGCAGAATGCGAAGGTCGCACATAGACAGGGCTACCCGATCGCAGCCAACTGGAAGCTTGCGGTGGAAAACTACTGCGAGTGCTATCACTGCGCACCGGCCCATCCCGAGTATTCCCGCGGCCATAGCCTGGCCCACCAGGGCATGCGGTCCGGCGAACTGTACGACGCCGTGATGGCCCGTGCGGGCGCCTGCGGGCTCAGCGACCGGATGATCAATTACATGTACGGGGATGCGAAAGGTTTCGGGGCGGACTTCGGTTACGACCGTTACCCCCTCATCCGTGACCATGTCACGGGCAGTCAGGACGGTCGTCCCGTGGCGCCGCTGCTGGGAAGCATTCGCGACTACGACGGCGGTGCGACCGACCTGCAGGTCGGTCCCGTGCTGTTCGGCCTGATGTACTGCGATCACGTCGTGCTTTACCGGTTCACGCCCGTATCGCTGCAGACCTCTCACTGCGACATCACCTGGCTGGTTCGTGGCGATGCCGAGGAAGGGCGCGACTACGACCGCGCGAAGCTGACCTGGTTATGGGACGTGACCACCCAGGCGGACAAGGCGATCATCGAGCGCAACCAGGCAGGAGTGAACTCGCGTTACTACGTGCCGGGTCCGCTGTCGTCGATGGAGGACTACACCTGGAAGTTTCTTTCCTGGTACCTGGACACCATGCGCTCACCGCTCAGGGCGGTCGCATGACCCGGCCGGTGGTTCAGAGGGGAAGCCTCGATGAGTGATCATGACCGCATACTGTCAGTGCTGATGGAAAAGGCGTATCTCGAAGTCATACCGACCAGGACGATTGTCGAACGTCTGGTCCATCTGCCCAGGCACTCGTACGTCGCCATCACCTGCTCGCCCGTCCACGGGATCGAGCCGACGCTGAAGATGGTCGAGGAACTTCGCGCCCTGCCGGAGGAGCGGCGGCTCAAGCTGATCCCTCATATAGCGGCGCGCCTGGTACGCGACAAAGGCCACCTGCGGGAAATTCTCACGCGACTGCAGGAGCAGAAGGTGGAAAGCATCTTCGTGCCCGGCGGCGACGCCGACCGACCGGCGGGCGACTACGACTGCTCGCTCGACCTGCTGCGGGACATGGCCGAGATCGGTCACGGCATCGAGGACGTCGGGGTGGCTGCGCACCCGGAGGGTCATCCACTCGTCGGCGATGAAGAGTTGATCCGTCTGCTGCGGGAAAAGCAGGCTTACGCAACCTACCTCGTCACCCAGATGTGTTTCGACCCCGCAGTCCTGATCGACTGGCTGCGTCGCATCCGCCGCGAGGGAGTGACGCTGCCGGCATGGATCGGGCTACCAGGGGTGGCGGAGGTCGGCAAGCTCCTGTCGCTGTCGCTGCGGATCGGCGTGGGCCAGTCCGTGCGCGTACTGAAGCGGCAGAAAGGGCTGGTCAGGCAGATGGTGAGAGGCCGGCCATACCAGGCGGACGGCCTGGTGGACGGCATCAAGGGGTATCTGGACGACTCGGTGCTGGACATACCCGGGTTCCACCTGTTCAGTTTTAACAATGTCGAACCCACGGAACGCTGGCGGCTCGAGACGGTGCGTCGGCACCGTGAGGCCGCGGAGCACGCCCATGCGTGAGCGCCGACGCGGGAGGGAAGCCCGGCGCGCGGCTCCGCCCGCCGCCTCGGCCGTGCGGCCCGGCCTGCCGGGCGGCCGCTTTCGCCCGCTGACGGAACTGGACGAGCGGGCCATACACCGGACCGTCCTGGACGTGCTCGAGAACATCGGCATGGGGGAGCCGATCCCGATTCTGAAGGAGCGCGCCCTGGAGCGGGGGTGCACACTGAGCGAGCGCGGCCGTCTCTGCTTTCCGCGGGCCCTGGTCGAGGACGTCATCGCCGGCACGCCGAAGGACCTCCATTTCGCCGCCCGCGATCCGGACTGGGACCTGGAGATCGGAGGCCTGCGCGTGCACACCTACGGCGGAGGGGAAGCCGTGAACATGCTGGACCCTTTCGCTTCACGTTATCGCCCCTCGACGCTGCCGGATGTCTACGATGCAGCCCGCCTGGTCGACTGCATGGGCAACATCCACGCGTTTTCCCGCCTGGTGGTCGCGACGGAGATCGCTGATCAACTGACCTGCGACATCAACACCGCCTACGCGAGCGTGGCCGGAACGCGCAAGCACACCGCGCTGACCTTCAACGATGCGCGCCATGTCCAGCCGGCCCTGGAGATGCTGCACATGATCGCAGGCGGCGAGAAAAAATGGCGTGAACGCCCTTTCGCACACGGCGGGGGGTGTTGCGTGATCTCGCCCCTGCGGTACGGCTGCGACAACGCGGAGGTCTGCGTCGAATCCATTCGTTTCGGCGCTCCGGTCTGGGTGGTCATGGCCCCGCAGGCCGGCGCGACCGCGCCCGCCGCGCTGGCGGGCGCAGTGGTCCAGGCTCTCGCCGAAGCCCTGGCCGGATTACTGCTCGTCGACCTGGTCGAGCCGGGCTTCCCGGTGATCATCGGGCCGTGGCCGTTCGTTTCCGACCTGCGCACCGGCGCTTTTACCGGAGGCAGCGGCGAGGAGGCCGTCGTCAGCGCCGCGGCCGCCCAGATGGTCAACTTCTACGGCCTGGCGAGTTCCGTGGGTGCCGGAATGACCGACGCCAAGACGCCCGATTGCCAGGCCGGGTACGAAAAGGCGCTAGCCGTGTCGCTGGCGGCGCAGGCCGGCTGCAACAATGTTTCGGAGTCAGCGGGCATGCTCGGCAGCCTGATGGCGCTGTCGCTCGAAGCCATGGTGATCGACAACGACATGCTCGGCGCCGTGCTGCGCTCGGTCCGCGGCATCGAGGTAAACGAGGAAACGCTTTCCTACGAGGTTATCGAAAGCGTGGTCAACGGCGAGGGCCATTACCTGCGCACCGGCCAGACGCTCGAACTGATGCGCAGCGAGTACGAGTATCCCGCGTTGGCGGACCGCAGCACCCCGGGTGACTGGGAGGCTGCGGGTTCACCGGACATCCGCGAACGCGCGGCCGGCCGGGTTCGCGAAATTCTCTCTACCCACTACCCGGAGTACATCGATCCGGCGACCGACGCGAAAATCCGGGAAACCTTTCCCATCCTGCTGCCGCGCGATGTCATGCGGCCGGGCAATCAACGGTGGTAAATCATGAACAAGACCCGTGAAAGAGACCAGTCCCCACGCAGCTCACGACCAGCTGCCGGCGGTCGTAGACGGCGCCGGAAACTGAAGCGGGCAGGCGGGCGCAGCGCGCGCCACGCATTGCGCGCGGCCGGGGCCGGCGGCAAGGTTGTGCAGCCGGGAATGACCGGTGGTGCGTATACACCGCTCAGCGACCATGACATGCAGCGCATCTACGACACTGCGCTGGACATCCTGGAGAACATCGGCATTGCAGACCCGATTCCGGAGATCCTGCACTATGCACTCCCGGGTGGCTGCTACCAGGACGACAAGGGCCGCCTGCGCTTTCCGCGCGCGCTGGTCGAAGATCTGATCGACGTGGCGGCGAAAAGCTACGTGTGCCATGCGCCCGATCCGCAATTCGATTGCGAACTGAGCGCCGAGCGCGTGTATTTCAGCACGTCCGGCGAATCGGTCAGTATCCTCGAATACGAGACGCAAACCTATCGGCCGACGCAGCTCGTCGATCTTTACGATGCGGCGCGGCTGGCGGACACGCTGGAGCACATTCACATGTTCGGCCAGCCCTTCATCGCCGCCCAGTACAGCGAGGAGATCTATGTCCATGACATGAATATCGCCTACGCCGAGCTGGCGGGCACCTGCAAGCACTTCGCGCTCGGTATCGCCGAGGTGGATCACATCGATCCCCTGATCGCGCTGTTCGATGCCTACCTCGGCCGCGAAGGCGGCTTCCTGGAGCGACCCTTCTGCACGTTTGGTGGTTGCCCCATCGTCTCGCCGCTGCGCTTCGGCAAGGACAACGCGCAGGTGCTGGTGAAACTGGCGCAACTGGGGCTGACCGGAGATATCGCCGTGGCGCCGCAGGCCGGGGCGACTTCGCCGGCGGCGCTGGCGGGAACCCTGGCCCAGACCTTTGCCGAAACGCTGTCCTGCCTGTGCGTGATGAACCTCGTGAAGCCAGGCTCGGCGATCAATTTCGGCATGTGGCCGTTCATTTCCGATCTCCGGACCGGGGCCTTCAGCGGTGGCAGCGGAGAAGAAGCGCTGGCCATGGCCGCGTCGGCGCAACTGTGTAACCACTTCGGTTTCATCACCAGCATGGCCAGCGGCATGACGGACGCCAAGGTGATGGACGCCCAGGCCGGTTACGAGAAAGCGATCACCACCACGGCGCTGGCGTTGACGGGCGTCAACCTGCTGGCGGCCTATCCGGGCATCGTCGGCAGCCTGCTGGGACAGTCTTTCGAGGGCCTGGTGATCGACAACGACATGTTCGGTAATGTACAAAGGCTCCTTCGTGGCATAGAGGTAACGGACGAGACGCTTTCCTATGAGGTGATCAAGGAGACCGTGCACGGTGTCGGGCATTACCTCGGGCATCATCAGACGCTCGATCTGATGCAGAAAGAGTACCTTTACCCCGAGGTCGCGGACCGGCGCACGGCCGGCGAATGGGAAGTAACCGGCAAAGAGGACATCTGTGAGCTGGCCCATCAGCGGGTCCGGCAAATCCTTTCGGAACACTACCCCGAGTACATTGATCCGGACGCGGACTGCAGAATCCGTGAACATTTCCCGATTCGGCTGTCACCCGAGGACATGCGCCCGGGCAACAGCCGTTGGTAGCAGCAAGAAACGAGGCTTGAGAGCTTATGACTGACCAATACGAAGACGAAGACATCGTCCTGTCGGAATTGCCGGATGACGAACTCGTCGAGCAGATGCACGACGATCTCTACGATGGCCTGGCGGACGAGATCGCAGAAGGCACCAACATCCTGCTCGATCGCGGCTGGGAGGCAACGCGGGTGCTCGAGGAGGCGCTCGTTGGCGGCATGACCATCGTCGGCATCGACTTTCGCGACGGTATTCTGTTCGTGCCCGAAGTGCTGATGGCCGCCAACGCGATGAAAGCCGGCATGGCCATCCTCAAACCGATCCTGACGGATACGGGCGCCAAGCCCGTCGGCAAGATGGTCATCGGTACGGTGAAGGGCGATATCCACGACATCGGCAAAAACCTCGTCGGCATGATGATGGAGGGCGCCGGCTTCGAGGTCATCGACCTCGGCATCAACGTGGAAGTGGAGAAATACCTGGCGGCCCTGGAAGAACACAAGCCGAATATCCTGGGCATGTCGGCCCTGCTGACCACCACGATGCCCTACATGAAGGTCGTGATCGACACGATGAAGGAACGCGGTATCCGGGACGACTATATCGTGCTGGTCGGCGGCGCGCCCCTCAACGAGGAATTCGGCGCAGCGGTCGGTGCGGACGCCTATTGCCGTGATGCCGCCACCGCGGTCGAAACGGCCAAGGAACTGGTGAGGAAAGCCTCCTGAACCCGAAATCGGCAAAAATCCTGGTCATCGCCTGCGGCGCGATCGCCCGCGAACTCGTGCGGGTTCGTGAACTCAACGGGTGGGACCACATCGAGTTGCAGTGCCTGCCCGCCGAGCTGCACAACCGGCCCGAGCGGATTCCGGGCGCCGTGCTGGAGAAAATCAGCGAACAGCGGGAGCGCTTCGCGGGGGTGTTCGTGGCTTACGCGGACTGCGGCACCGGGGGCCTGCTCGACAAGGCGCTGGCGGGCACCGGCATCCAGCGCATCCCCGGTGCGCATTGCTACGAGTTCTTCGCCGGAGGCGAGACGTTTCACGCGCTGGCGGACGAGGAGCCGGGCAGCTTCTACCTGACCGATTTCCTGGTCCGCCACTTCGAGCGCCTGGTGGTGCGCGGCCTCGGTCTGGACCGCAACCCGCAACTGTTGCCCACTTACTTCGGCAATTACCGCCGGGTGGTGCACCTGGCGCAAACGAACGATGCGGAGCTGGCGGCCCTGGCGCGCGAGCACACCCACTTCCTGGGCCTGGACTTTGCGTCCCGTCGGGTTGATGCGCTCGCCGATGACAACGAACGGCCGGTCGAAGCCGATAACGACTTCCCGGCTCGCTGAGCTGATGATGGTTTCCGTCATTTTCTCTCCCAGGAGAATGATGGGGTCAGAGTAAAGGGACAGAGTAACGACTCTGTCCCTTTACTCTGACCCCGCTTCTTTTGACCCTGGCTCTTTGGAACCCCAATGGCAAAAATGACGACAATCTACTGGCGTGACATTCCCGCACAGGTGATCGGCCAGCAGGGCAGGACGCGCCACAAGGCGCAACTGGAGCCGCGCTTCGCGAAGGCGATCGACCGGGCTGCAATGCGGGCCGGCAAGGGCAGCAGCAAGGCCTACCTCGAAGAATGGCGGCGCGAAAGCCGGCC
>JASFKQ010000121.1:0-11488 GCA_050118555.1 Lysobacterales bacterium | reverse complement strand
GTACATTACGACCAGTGCAACTCTTCGAGCGAGCCGTCGCCAACGATTCAGGCGATCTGCCGCGCCACGAGGGACCGATTGAGACAGTCGCATTTGCACGAATATCTGTACAAAACTTTGAAGGAGCAAACTATCATGAAGCCGACTTTACTGACACTGGCCCTGGTTTCCACCGTGTTTAGCCAGTCCCTGTACGCCCAGGCCCGCGTGGCGGTCGCGCACTTCGCCCCCTTTGCCGGGGTCGAGGAGAGTACCGCCGTGGACGTCGTCGTCAACGGACAAACAGCACTCACGGATGTAAGTTTCAAGGATTTCACCGCCTACCTGGACTTCGAGCCAGGCAACGCAACCGTGGACATCATTCCCGTCGGAGCAACTGAACCGGCGATCAGCGGGGAGTTCATGCTCGAGGACGGCAAGCATTACACGGTGCTGGCCACAGGTAACGGCACGACGCAACCGCTCGAGTTATGGGCGCTGTTGGACGATGTCGATGCACCGGAAGCCGGAAACCTGAACCTCCGCATCGTTCACGCAGCCCCGTTTGCAGCGGACCTGGCGTCAACGGAGGTCTCGATTCGCACTGACGGCGGCGACCTGGTTAACGGTCTCACCGGCGTGCCGTACGGCGGGAACAGTGATTTCTTCCAGATTCCTGCCGGGAATTACGATCTCAAGGTTTCCTCGAATGATGGCTCGGTCAACTTCATCGATATCGATCCGGTGGATTTGCCGGAGGATGCCGACATCACCGTTTTTGCCGTGGGTGACGGAATCAACCAGCCACTTGCCGTGATCGCATTGCCCGTCGGCGAACTCACCACCAGCCCGCCGGTTGACAACCGCTCCAACGGCATGTGGGAAATCATTGAAGGATCGGGCACCGGGTTCATCCTGCAGCCGATGCCGTCACAGGATCGTCTCGTCGGCTCCTGGTACACCTACGACGAGAGCGGGAACACGGTCTACCTGATCTTCGACAGCTGCCTCGATCAATCCAACGAGATGGGCGATTTCTACTGCTCGACGCCGGGCGCGTTCGACGGTGAGAGCGCAACCACGTCGCTGTACCAGCCCACGGGCGGCGGCCCGAACGAGGACGACGAGGTCACGATCACCAAGATCGGTGAGATTGACTTCGAAATCCTGGGCTGCGTAGACGCCATGGCCACCGTACGACTGAATGGTGAACAGCCGCAGATGTACACGGCCAAGAACCTGACGCGTCCGTTCCCATGCAGCGAATGAGGCAGTACGCCTGACCCACTAAGGAGTGAATGCACGATGAGCACAGCCGCAAATACCGCATCGGGCACCATTCTGGCGTGGACCGAGAAGGGCCTGGTGCCGGACAGCGTGATCCGCGCCGGCATCAGGCGCCTTTGCCGCCAGCGTTTGCGCGATATCGGAGCGTACGACCCGGAAGGCTCCGCCGCGCGCCTGGAAGATTTCGTCACGGCCATGGACACCGCCCCTGTTGCCCCGGTGCCCGAGTTGGCCAATGAACAGCACTATGAACTGCCTCCGGCGTTCTTTGACCGGGTGCTTGGTCCGCACCGCAAATACAGCTGCTGTCTCTGGGGCGCGGATACCCGCGCGCTGGATGAGGCCGAGGCGGAAGCCCTGGATGTGACCTGTGAGCGCGCGGGCATCAGGGACGGGCAAGCAGTGCTCGACCTGGGCTGCGGCTGGGGTTCGCTCAGCTTGTGGATCGCCGAGCGCTTCCCGGGGTGCGACGTGACCGCGGTCTCCAACTCGGGTCCGCAGCGGGAACACATTGAACGACTGGCTGCCGAGCGTGGCCTTGGCAACCTGCGGGTTCAGACCTGCGACATGAACGATTTCGACCCCGGGCGCCGCTTTGACCGCATCGTGTCTGTGGAGATGTTCGAACACATGCGGAACTACCGGGAATTATTCCGTCGCATCAGCACCTGGCTGAACCCCGGTGGCCGCTTTTTCATGCATATTTTCTGCCACCGCTCCTGCCCATACGAATTCCTGGATGAAGGGCCTTCCGACTGGATGGGCCGGCACTTCTTTTCCGGGGGCATCATGCCGAGCGACGATCTGCCACTGCGTTTTCAGGATGATCTGCGCCTGGTGCACAGAGCGCGCTGGAGCGGGAGGCACTACGAACGGACGGCAAATGCCTGGCTGGCCAATATGGACGCGCAGCGCGAGCGCATCCTCCCCATCATGGCCGAAACTTACGGAGCACAAAGGGCCGAGCAGTGGTTCCAGCGCTGGAGAATATTCTTCATGGCCTGCGCCGAACTGTTTGGCATGAATGAAGGCCGGGAATGGTACGTGGCTCATTACGTCTTCGAGCCGAGGCCGGCGACGGCGGGGAGCGGGCAGTGAAGGTCCTGCTCAACGTTGCGCTGTTCCAGGCCGGATGGTTCGCCTGCGTGCTGGGCGCCGCCCGCGGCATGCCGTGGCTCGGCCCCCTCGTCGTGTTGGTTGCCGTCGCGCTACACCTTCGCGTCGCTCGCCGACCGCTTCTCGAGCTGTATCTGCTCCTGTCAGCGGCGGCGGTGGGTCTGGTGGTCGACAGCCTCTTGCTCTCGAGTGGTTGGCTGGAATACCCGAGCGGGCTCTGGTTAGCCGGATTCGCGCCGTACTGGATCGTGGCCATGTGGATGTTGTTCGCCACGACGCTGAACGTGTCGCTGGCCTGGCTCCATGGCCGGCCGGTTCTCGCGGCGCTGCTTGGGGCAGTCGGCGGCCCGCTCAGCTACCTCGGCGGCGAAAAACTCGGCGGCATCTCCTTGCTCGAACCCGTCCACGCGCTGGCGGCACTGGCCGTCGCCTGGGCCATCGCCATGCCGGCGCTCATGTCGCTGGCCGCGCGTCTCGACGGCATGACGTCGAGGCGGACCCCGGATTTCGTTCAGTCGGACTGGAGGGTTACGGGTGATGCCTGACCTGGTAGCTTTGCTGGGTGCCCTGGCCGCGGTGCTGCTCGTCGCGGCCGTGGCCTGGGTCGTCAGCGTGATCCGCCGCGACGTCAGTATCGTGGACAGCCTCTGGTCCCTGATGATCCTGCTGGCGTTGCTGGTTTACCTGGCGTGGTTGGACGCACCCGGTCCACGCGCGCTCTGGCTGGTGGTGCTGGTTGCCGTCTGGGCACTGCGCCTGGCTGTGCACATTGCGGTCCGAAACCACGGTCAGCCCGAGGACAGGCGCTACCGCGCGATACGTCGCAATCACGAGCCCCATTTCTGGCTCAAGAGCCTCTACATGGTTTTTCTGCTCCAGGGTTTTCTGGCCTGGGTGATCTGTCTTCCCGCTATTGCGGCTGTCAGCGGGGCGGCACCACCCGGGCCACTCGATTACGCCGGCGCCGGTCTGTGGCTGGCCGGCATGTTCTTCGAAGTCGTGGGTGATTACCAGTTGGCGCGCTTCCGGCGGCTGGACAAGCCGGGTGGAGCGGTTCTGGACCGCGGGCTATGGCGGTACACGCGACATCCCAATTATTTTGGCGAGGCACTCGTCTGGTGGGGTATCTACCTGTTCGCGGTGGCGGCGGGGGCCTGGTGGACGGTGTTCGCCCCGGTACTCATGACGTTCCTTCTGCTGCGGGTTTCCGGCGTTGCTTTGCTCGAGAAAGACATCGAGGAGCGGCGTCCCGCTTACCGGGATTATGTACGGCGCACCAGCGCGTTCTTTCCCTGGCGCCCGCGGCCACGTATGAACGAGAGCGGTGGCCCAGCCGGCGCGAGTACCGTCCGATGATTGCGCGATTCAAAGTCCTGCGATTCGTTGCGCTGGCGCTCGCTTTGGCCTCTTCCGCCGTTTCCGGCTCCGGCGAACCACCCGGAAAAGATCCGGAGGCGTTCGACGGCAGCGAATGGCGGTTCCGGGTGTTTCTGGATGACCGCGAGATCGGTTACCACGACTTCTACCTGACCGGAGCGGACGACGTCCGGCATCTCAGAAGCGTCGCAAACTTCGAGTACAAGCTGCTGTTCGTGAGGGTCTACCACTACGAGCACGAAAACGTCGAAACGTGGTCCGGCGATTGCCTGCAGCGTATCGAGTCGCGCACGGACGCCAACGGCAAGCCTTATGAAGTGGAAGGTTGGCGAGAGAACGGCGCCTTCCGCGTGGAGGCCAGCGCCGGAGAGGCCACGCTTCCCGGCTGCGTGATGAGCTTTGCCTACTGGAACCCGGACTTCCTTGAGCAGCAGCGGCTGCTCAATACACAGAATGGCGAATACGTGCCGGTCAGAGTTTCCGAACCCGTGCCGGAGACGGTGGAGGTCCGCGGCGAGCTGCGGCCTTCCTATCGTTACCGGCTCGCCGCGGGCCCGCTCAAGCTGGATATCTGGTACTCGACCGACCAGCAATGGCTGGCGCTGGAGAGCGAGGTCAGCGGCGGCCGTAAGTTGCGCTACGAGTTGATGTGAGCGGGCGGCCGTGCGCCGTCCATGACGCGAGGTATTTTCCATGTCCCTGAGATCAAGCCTGATGACCCTGTCCGGGAGCCTGCTGCTCGCTGGCTGCCAGGCCAGCCTGCCGCCGTTGGAGACCGTGGATCACGTGGACCTGGAGCGCTTCATGGGCGACTGGTACGTGATCGCGAACATTCCGACGTTCATCGAGGAGGATGCATACAACGCGGTGGAGTCCTATCGTCTCGAGGACGACGGCACCGTCGCCACCACCTTCACCTTTCGCAAGGGCGGCTTCGACGGGCCAGAGAAGGAGTATCACCCGCGCGGATACGTGCTGGATCGCCAGACCAACGCGCTCTGGGGCATGCAGTTCATCTGGCCGTTCAAGGGCGACTACCGCATCATTTATCTGACGGACGATTACTCGGTTACCGTGATCGGGCGCAACAAGCGCGATTACGTGTGGCTGATGGCGCGCTCCCCGACTTTGCCCGAAGCGAGCTACGACGAGGCGCTGCAGGTCATCGCGGACGCAGGTTACGACATCTCGCGCATTCAGCGCGTGCCGCAGCGCTGGTGACGCCGTGAATATCGCAATCGTCGGCACCGGCATCGCCGGCAACGTAGCGGCCAGGCAACTGGCGAAGGCGCACGACATCACGGTGTTCGAGGCCGACAACCGGATCGGCGGACACACCCATACTGTTGACGTGGTCGCCGCCGGGGGGCGCTGGGCGGTAGACACCGGCTTCATCGTCTTCAACGACGCGACCTATCCGAATTTCATTGCGCTGCTGGATGAGCTCGGTGTGCCTTCGCAGGTCAGCGACATGAGTTTCAGCGTACGCGACGAGCGCACCGGACTGGAATATAACGGGGCGTCACTGAATGCGCTGTTCGCCCAGCGCAGAAACCTGCTCAGGCCGGCGTTTTACCGCATGCTGCTGGATATCCTCCGCTTCAACCGGGAGGCGCCGGCGCTGCTGCAACAACCGCAAAACCGCATCACTCTGGGCGAATACCTGGACCAACACGGCTACTCCACCGAATTCTCCGAGCACTACATTGTTCCGATGGGTGCGGCGATCTGGTCTGCGACCCCCGGTGGCATGCGGGAGGTACCCGCGTCGTTCTTTATCCGGTTTTTTCAGAACCATGGCCTGCTGAGCGTGAATGACCGGCCCCTGTGGCGAGTGGTCCAGGGTGGCTCCCGCACCTACGTCGATCGCCTGGTGGCGGGCCATCGCGACCGCATTCGTGTCAACACGCCGGTGGAATGGATACGCCGGCACCGCCATGGCGTGGAAGTGAAAGCGCGTGGACTGCCGGCCCAGAGGTTCGACCAGGTATTTCTGGCGTGCCACAGTGACCAGGCGCTGAGGTTGCTGGCGGACCCAACGCCTGACGAGCAGGCGGTGCTGGGCGCCATTCGTTACCAGCGCAACGAGGCCGTCCTGCACACGGACAATTCGCTGATGCCGCGCCGGCGCCTGGCCTGGGCTGCCTGGAACTACCACGTTCCGGAGGGGCCAGCGCAAGCGGATGGGCGCGTGCGCCTCACCTACAACATGAACATCCTGCAGGACCTCAAAGCCCCCGTCGACTTCTGCGTAACGCTCAACCACAGCGACGCCATCGACGAGCGGAAGATCATCCAGGTCATCGACTATTCGCACCCGATCTTCACGGAACGGGCGATCGTGGCGCAGCGGCGTCACCGGGAGATCGACGGCGTCCGCCGCACATACTACTGCGGCGCCTACTGGCGTTACGGATTTCACGAAGACGGCGTGGTCAGCGCCCTCGACGCCCTGCGGCATTTCGAGGACGACCTGCCGGCCTATACGGAGCAGCAGCATGAACAGCGGTATCTATCTCGGGCGGGTTAGGCACCGGCGCATGGCGCCCGTTCCGCACGAATTCAGCTACCGGATGTTCATGATGTACCTGGACCTTGCGGAGCTTCCCCGGGTATTCCGGGGACGATGGCTCTGGTCCGTGCAGCGTCCCGCGCTGGCCCGTTTCCGGCGGGAAGACCACCTGGGCGATCCGGACCGGCCACTCGATGAAGCCGTTCGCGACCTGGTGCATCGAGAGACCGGGTGCCGTCCGGAGGGTCCCATCCGTTTGCTGACGCACCTGCGGTACTTCGGATACGTGTTCAACCCGGTCAGCTTCTACTATTGCTTCGACGCGAGCGATGATCGCCTGGAAACCATCGTCGCGGAAGTGAACAATACTCCGTGGGGCGAACGGCATTGCTATGTTTTGCCGCAGGAACGCAACCACGGCAGGGGCGGCCAGCATCGTTATTTCCCGTCCAAGGAATTCCATGTATCGCCGTTCATGGAGATGGATATTGACTACGACTGGCGCTTCAATACACCGGGCGAGCGCCTCACGGTGCATATGGAAAACGCTCGCCAGGGGGAAAAGATCTTCGACGCCACGCTCTCTTTCGAGCGCCGCGATATCCGGGGTTCCTCGCTGGCGGCCGTGCTGGCGGCCTATCCTCTGATGACACTCAGGATCATCGTGGCCATCCATTGGCAGGCCCTGAAGTTGTGGTTGAAGGGCGTCCCGGTGCATGATCATCCGGACAAGAACAACCCGGCCATGGAGAAATCACAGTGAAATCCGTGTCGTTGTCCTCACCGCGCCATCTCGCGGGTACCGTAAAACCCAGCATGCTGGATGGCCTGGCCAGGCGGATAGTGCTCAGGCAGCTGGCCGGCCTGCGCGAGGGCAGCCTGACTGTGACAGAGGGCGAGGAAGAGTATGGGTTCGGGCAGCGCGACGGCGATTCCGTGAGCGCGCACATCTGTGTGATGGATCCCCGGTTCTGGAGCGAAGTGGCATTCGGTGGTTCTATCGGCGGCGGCGAGGCCTACATGCACGGTTATTGGCGGTGCGACGACCTGGTGTCGCTGGTCAGGCTGCTGCTTCGAAACCGCGAAGTGCTGGACGGCATGGAGGGTGGTGTCGCCCGCCTGACGGCGCCGCTGCAAAGGCTGTTCCACTGGGTGAACCGCAATACCCACGAAGGCGCCCGGCGCAACATCGCCGCTCATTACGACCTCGGCAACGAATTCTTCAGCCTGTGGCTGGATGAGTCGCTGATGTACTCGGCGGCGATCTTCGAGCGGCCTGACATGAGCCTGCGGGATGCACAGTTGGCGCGGTTGGAACACATTTGCCGGAAACTTCAACTGAGCGCCGACGACCATGTCGTCGAAATCGGCACCGGCTGGGGCGGATTCGCCCTGTTCGCCGCCGGGCGGTACGGTTGCCGCGTGACCACTACGACGATTTCGCGCGAGCAGTACGACAAGGCACGTGAACGCGTTGCCGAGGCCGGTCTGCAGGATCGGATCACGCTGCTGCTGGAGGATTTCCGGGATCTGGACGGGCAGTACGACAAGCTGGTTTCCATCGAAATGATCGAAGCCATCGACCACGGGCTCTTCGAAGCCTACTTCCGCAAATGCAGCGAGCTGCTGAAGACGGACGGTGCGATGCTGATCCAGGCCATCACGATCGCCGACCAGCGCTACGAGGAATACCGCAGGAGTATCGATTTCATACAGCGCTATATCTTCCCGGGCAGCGGACTGCCATCGTCCAGGGTCATGACGGAAACCGTCGCCCGGCACACGGATCTGCGGCTGCTCCATCTCGAAGATATCGGGCTGCACTACGCGACGACGCTGAACCGATGGCGCGAGAACTTTTTCGGACAGCTGCCGAAAGTTCGCCGGATGGGTTATTCCGAGACGTTCATCCGCATGTGGGAGTATTACCTCTGCTACTGCGAGGGCGCATTTCTCGAGCGCGCGATCTCCGACCTCCAGCTGATTTTCACCAAACCCTCGAGCCGTCTGGTGGTGGCGTGATTCGAGCTGAGATCGGAACGCCCAGATGACCCGAAAAACCATCACCGTGAACGACCTGATGCAGTCGGACTACAGCTACGAACTGACGGAGCCTGAAGGCGAGAACTTCCACGACGGCTTCGAGCCGGAGTTGACGCCAAAAGAGATGCTGGAGATGGGGGTGTTCGCCGGCAAGTACATGACTGACTGCCGGGACGAGTTCCCTGACGACTGGTTCGGGAAGGCCAAACTCAGCCCCGAGCGGCGCAACCCCAAGCTCAACTTTTTTGGCGTCGATGCTTCCAAGCCCCTTTCCTACTGGGTAGAGAAGGGCTGGATCTGGCCGAATGATCCGCGTGGCTGGTTCCAGTGGTACTGCCGCTATTATCTGGGCCGACGCTGCGAAGACGATGAGCGGCAGGTGGCCCGCTGGAAGGCGATGACCCGGCACATTGCCCAGATCCGGAAGAACTGCGTCAAGGGTGACCTGCTGTGCCGACCCCGTCAGAGGCAGGCGCTGCTTCACTGGGCCTACGACTCACGTTGCTTCTAGGGCCGAGAAAGGAGGCGGGGCGCGCGGTTTCGAGCGCAGCACATGTGGTCCCGAGTGTGGCTCTGAGCCAGGGATTGATGACACCGGAACGTGCCAGCCACGTACACTATCCCCTTCCTGGCCAGGCTGGCATCACGGACGTTGTGCATGGAACTGCTGGAGCAATTCATACTGATCGGCGCCAACCGGCGCTCTGAGAAAACCGTCATCGAGTTCTGGCTCGAGCTGAGTGAGAAGGAAGCGGAACTGCTGGACGCTTCCGGCGCCGCGCTGGGGCAGCGCTTGGTGCAGCGGCTGGCGCGGAGCGGAATTACCGTCGAGCCCGGACACCCGCTGCGCGGAGCGCTGAATGGGTCCCCCGCCGAACGCTACGGGCGCCTTGTCGGTGGCGTCAGTCTCGCACTGCAGCAGCACGCGGACCATCGCGTGAAGTTCCTCGGCAGCTGGCCCGGAAAGGGGGCGAATCGGTGCTTTGCCGCATTCGAATACGAACATAACGACACCGGGATCGACGCCTGCCAGCTGGCAATGCACCTGCTCAGTGAACTGGAACCGGGGATTGCACTTCCGGAGGAAATGATCGAGGGCTACCAGGGTTTCGAGCATCACCTGAGTCCCTTTATCGAAGATGCCCGGCGTCACGTGCTGCCGCGCGACGCCCAGGCCATCATCGACGCCGCCCAGCGCCTGGACATACCCTGCGTCAAGCTCGACCGGGAGCCCTACGAGGGGGTTCAGGGTGAATTCAGAATCCGGCCCAACGGCATGCTCAAGCTTGGACATGCCTGTTACCAGCGGATCATCGACGGTACCTTTCCGATCGACGAGGACCACGCTCCGGCGGGCCTGCTGCGCGATCGAGAGGCCATTGTGCGCGCGTTGGCGGCTCTGGGTCTGCCATCTCCCCGGCGCGATACCGGCACCGGGATGGCCGTGTCCGCCAGGCGGGCAGTGCGGGCGGCCGAACGGATCGGGTTTCCGGTCGTTCTCAAGTCCCGATCGATCAGCCGGGACACGGACAGCTTGACGGCTACGGGCCTGAGCGACGCGGCCAGCGTAAAGGCGGCGGCGGAACGGCTGCTGCGGACCAGCACCGGCGTAATGGTCGAGGCCTGCGTGCCCGGCAAAACGTTCAAGCTCATTGTGGCGGACGGCGAGGTCGTGGCCGTGGTCGAGTTGGACAACGGTGTGGCCGTCACGGAGGTTACGGCCAGAACCGACGCTTCAATCCTGGCGCTCGCCCGATCGGCCGCGCAAAGGCTGAAGGCGGCTGTCATGACAATCACGATCGTAAGCACCGACATCAGCCGACCGCTGGGTGCGGGAGGCTCCGTCGTCAGCCTGGACGTGGCGCCGGCGCTGGACCGCTTTCTCGTGGAGCACGCGGACTTCCCTGCCGCTCGAATCCTGGACTGCGCCGCGGAGCGCCTCGTGCGGCGCCTTTTCCCGCCCGGAGCACCGGCCCGAATCCCGCTGGTCTCGGTGACCGGCACCAACGGCAAAACGACCGTGTCCGGAATGACTGAGCGCGTGATGCAGCGCACCGGCCGGCTGACCGCGCGGGCGGGCACCACGGGGTTCTTCGTTGACGGTGAGTGCATCAAGCGCGGTGATTTGTCCGGGGGCAGAGGCCATCACCTTGTCCTGGAGTGCGCCGAGGCAGAGTTCGGCATCCTGGAGACCGCGCGGGGCGCAGCCATCACTACCGGCCTGATGTTCGATGCCTGCGACGTGTCCGTCTGCACCAACGTGACCGTCGATCACCTGGGCCAGATGGGCTTCGACAGGGTGGAACAGATGGCCGATCTGAAGGAGTTCATCGTGCAGCGGGCGCGGCGCGCGGTGGTGCTCAATGCGGACAATGAATGGAGCATCGGCATGTTGCCTCGCCTGCAGGGCCGGCGGGCCTGGATCTGCTCGATCACGCAGAGCGCGGAAATCCTGCGCGCCCGCTACGGCGAGGAACCCGGACTGGGTGTAGTGGAGCCGGCAGGCGACGCCGAGTGGCTGGTGCTGTACGACGGGCAAGACAGGATTCCATTGATGGCCGCGGCGGAAATACCGATCACGTTCGGCGGGCAGATCCGGTACAACCTGGAGAATGCGCTTCAGGCGGCAGCCGTCTGCTGCCAGATGGGCGCTTCGGTGGAAACCATACGCAACGTGTTCGCCGCCTTTACACCGACGTTCGAAGACAATCCGGCAAGGATGAATTTTTACGACGGTTTGCCCTTCCGTGTCCTGTACGACTACGCGCACAACGAGGATGGGTATCGCCACCTGGCCGAATTCGTCGATAGCCTGAAGGTGAATGGCCGGAAGATCATCGTATACAGCGGTGTGAGCCGCAACGACGACGAGGCCATCGCGCAGGCCGTGTCACCCGTGGCCGGGTTTTTTGACCTCTACATCTGTCACAACATCTCCAGGCTCTGGGGACGTCAGCCGGAAGAAGTGCCCGCGATCATGAAGAAGGCCCTGATGGACAAGGGCGTGCCGGAGGGCAACATCCTGGAAATGCCCGGGGAGGATTGGCCGGAGGAGACCCTGCGTCTCTGCCGTCCGGGCGATTTGCTCGTGTTCTGTTCGTCGACCCGCAACATGGATAGCCACTGGGAACTCATCAAGGGCTGGGGACAGGAGGTCCGGGACGGCCCTGTTCC
>JASFKQ010000120.1:0-11573 GCA_050118555.1 Lysobacterales bacterium | reverse complement strand
GGTCAGCGGGGCGGTCGTGTTTGCGCCGATGTGGGAGCGGGGAGAGCCGCCGCAGACCGGCGACCTCGTGAAGTGGGCAGAACATATTGAACAGTGGAAGGACCGCTATCGTGGCACGCTCGCGGGTAAGATTGTCATGCTGGACCAGCCAGTCGAGTTCCAGTTGCCCGAGAAGCCCCAGACTTTCCGTTTCAGCCCTGAAGACCTGGCCGAAATGGGCCAGGCGCTCGAGCCGGGCAAGAAGCCTCCCCTTGTCTGGCCGCTGATTCGCGACCCGGTGGACCACGACGTGAAGAAGCGGGTCTGGGACGATCTGCCCCTTGCAGTGCAGGCGGATCGCTGGCTGCTGGACTTGAAATTGAAGAACCGCGTGGCGGCGTTCCTCCGGGATGAAGGAGTGCGGGCTGTCCTGAAAACATCGAGTGCAGAGGTTGCTGCAGTGATACGCTCGAGCGATTACGGCTCCTGGCGCGATGGCGACCCCATTCCACCGCCGACGGCCGTACTGATGCCTGAACAATACAGCCGGATCCATCGGTTGCTGGAGCGAGGCGTCCCTGTGGAAGTCAGCGTGGATGTCGATGCGCAGTTCAACGGACCGGGCGTTGATGGCCTCAACGTCATCGCCGAACTGCCGGCGCGCGGTCGCGATCCCGAACTCGTGATGCTCGGCGCGCATCTCGATTCCTGGCACCTGGCGACCGGCGCCACCGACAACGCATCCGGCAGCGCGGTGGTCATGGAGGTCATGCGCATCCTCAAGGCGCTGGATCTCGACATGAAGCGGACGGTGCGGGCGGCCTTGTGGAGCGGTGAAGAGCAGTGCCTGTGCGGTTCGCGCGGTTACGTGGCGAAACATTTCGGCGATCCGGTGACGATGCGCCTGAAGCCCGCCCATCGCAAACTCTCGGCTTATTTCAATCTGGACAACGGCAGCGGCAAGATCCGCGGAGTCTACTTGCAGGGCAACGATATGGCGCGGCCCATTTTCGATGCCTGGTTGGCGCCGTTCGCCGACCTGGGCGTGAACGGCGGGGCGACCATCACCAATACGGATGGAACCGACCACCTGTCGTTCCACGATGTCGGCCTGCCAGGATTCCAGTTCGTTCAGGACCCCTTGGACTACGACGTGAACACGCATCACACCGATGTCGATGACGTTAGCCATGTCAGCGAAGGTGACCTGATGCAGGCTGCCGCCGTCATGGCGACCGCCGTGTACCATGCGGCCGTCCGCGACGGCATGATGCCCCGGCCCCCGTTACCTGACCCGCTGCCGCCCAAGCAGCCGCTGCCGGAAATCCTGCGAGACAAGTAGGCAGCAAACGGGTATCAAAAAGGGCGCTGGACTCCTTTTCAGAAAAGGGGTCGGCGCCTTTTTTCGGGAGCCTCTTTCCCCACGTCTGGAGCTGCCGTATGCCGTATAATTCTGAGCTTTCGGGCGCTGTCGGCGGCTGAAGCCATTACCAACCTAGCGGGGGAATTCTTCCAATGGCAAACCTTCTCGCCCAATCGGTCGCGCAGAACTTCCTCGGCGGCGCGGCTCTCTGGTACAAGCGGACCATCCTGCTGTTCCTCTTGATCAATCCTCTGGTTCTGCTCGCGGCCGGACCGTTCATCACCGGCTGGCTGTTGCTGGCTGAATTCATCTTCTGCCTGGCCATGGCGCTGAAGTGCTATCCGCTGCAGCCCGGCGGTCTGCTCGTTGCCGAAGCGGTGCTGATCGGCCTGACGACCCCGCACACGATCTTTCACGAGACCGAGAAGAACTTCGAAGTGATCCTGCTGCTGATCTTCATGGTCGCGGGCATCTTCTTCCTGAAGGACATGCTGCTGTTCACTTTCACTCGCATTTTCGTCAAGGTGCGCTCCAAGGTCGCGCTGTCGCTGATGTTCTGTTTCGCGGGTGCGTTTCTGTCTGCCTTCCTCGACGCGCTGACGGTGACGGCCGTGGTCATCACGGTGGCCACCGGTTTTTACCAGGTGTACCACAAGGTCACCTCGGGCAAGGGTTTCGACGACGACCACGACCATGCGGACGATTCCGGAATAGGCTCGGAGACGCGCCAGGACCTCGAAGGGTTCAGGGCGTTTTTGCGAAACCTGGTCATGCACGCTGCCGTCGGAACCGCGCTGGGCGGTGTGACCACGCTGGTCGGGGAACCTCAAAACCTGTTGATCGGTGGTGTGGCCGGGTGGAATTTCCAGCAATTTTTCATCGAGGTTGCGCCAGTGAGCCTGCCGGTGCTGGTTGCCGGGTTGCTGACCTGCTGGGCGGTTGAGAAGTTTCACATCCTGGGTTATGGCGCCCCCCTGCCGGACGCTGCCAGGCATATCCTCGAGGAATACGAACGGCTGGCCGACTCGCGGCGCACGCCTCAGCAACGGGCGGCGCTGCTCTCACAGGCCCTTATCGCCGGGTTTCTGGTCCTTGCGCTGGCATTTCACTGGGCGCCGGTGGGACTGATAGGACTGGCAGTGATCGTGTTTGCTACGGCTTTTACCGGTATTGTCGAGGAGCACCGCCTGGGGCCTGCGTTCTCCGAAGCATTGCCTTTCACGGCCCTGCTCGTGGTTTTTTTTGGCATCGTCGCGGTCATTCACGATCAGCATCTGATCCAGCCCACGATCGACTACGTTTTCACCCTGAGCGACAAGGTTCAGGTCCCGGTGTTCTATCTCGCCAATGGCCTGTTGTCCTCGATTACCGACAACGTTTTCGTCGCAACCGTGTACATCAACGAGGTCTCGGCGGCACTCGACGCCGGCACGATCACGCGGGCACATTTCGACCTGTTGACCGTGGCCATCAATACCGGCACGAATATCCCGTCCGTGGCCACTCCGAACGGGCAGGCCGCCTTCCTGTTCCTGTTGACTTCGGCGCTTGCGCCTCTGATCCGCCTTGGCTATGGGCGAATGGTCATACTGGCGCTGCCATACACCGTTGTGATGTCCCTGACCGGCCTCTTGGCTACGATCTACATTCTCTGATCCGGTCGTCCGGAGGTGGTCGCCCCCAGACTTTCCAGGCACCGAGCGTGAGAAGCGGTATCACGAAAATGCCAATGAACACCCAGGTCATAGTCCCGTAGCCCACTGCAATGAGGCTGATGATTCCCCAGCGAGACATCAGCAGCGCGCCGAGGATCAGCGCTACCGCGATGACCGGGCGCGCCACGCGCGGCAGCCTGCGGCCGATGTTGGCGAGGCCAGCCGCCAGGCGCTCGTTAAAGGCATGGATCATGCCCGTTCCGGTCTCGATGAAGGTCCCGATCAGTACCACCGGGAACGCCCACAGCAGAACGGGCGATCCCAGTTGCTCGAGCACGTAGTTCACCGGTACCGGGCGCTCAACGATATCCGGAAAGTGACCCAGCATGGCTATGAAGAAGAGCAGGGCGGGGATCATCAGGATGGGGCCGGCCAACAGGCCCGCGATCAGGGCGTCGCGCCGACGGGTCAGGTGGGTGGTCGAGAACAGCACCGCGGGTACCAGCGCGAGCTGGAGTGCGCCGTAACGGGTGCCGGTGAGAAACCAGCCCGGGTCCGCCGGCCAATTCGCGAGCGCGTCGCGGATGGCAGGGCCGAACACCTGCATGCTGACGACAAACACCACGGCATACACCGCGTACAGCACGAAGGACCAGACCGACAGCACACCCTCGATCAATTTGGTTCCCTTGAACGCGAGGAAGGCAATGACCGCCAAGAGCAGGATGGTGCCCGCGGGTCCCGACAGGCCGAAGGTCTCGGAGAACAGTGCTCCGGCGGCTGATCCGATCACCGCCAGGACGAGGAGAATCGAAAGCAGATAGGCGATTTCGTAGACGAACCAAACCCGGCCCAGCAGCACCTTCAGAAAGCTGCGGTAGTCGTAGCTGTGGGTCATTCTGCCCAATTCGAAGGCCACCGCACAGCCCGCGCTGATCAGGAGCGTGGCGGGCAGCATTCCGAGCAGGCCGCCCCGCGGACCGAACAGCAGGAAGAACTCGACGAGTTCCCGCCCGGTGCCGTAACCGCCGGCGATGCACAGGGACTGGAATACGAAGCCGGGCAAAAGAAAACGCCTGAACCAGGTGATCATCGGGTCTCCAGTGGTGTTCCAGGTGAGAGAAGCGCCGACTATACCCATTTTCAGCCCGACATGACCGGCCTCATTGCGTCCGTGGGCGGGCCCCGTCTAGGCTGGCGGGTATCGCAAGTGGAGATGCATCATGAAGCAAGGCCTGTTTTGCCTTGCTGCGGCCTTCGGCCTGCTGGCCAATGCCGCAGCGGTGTCCGCGCAGGACATTTTGCCGCTGACCCCGGAGGAATCCGCGGCGGCTGCCGAGGATTACCAGCGCTATTGCGTGCTGTGTCACGGCGCCGAACGGCAGGGCTACGTCAACGACAACGCGCCCTCGCTGCGCACGAAGTCTCTGTACCACACCGGTTTCCCCGAGTTCATCCTGTTCACGATCGCCTATGGCCGGCGCGGCACACCCATGGGTGGGTATTTCGACGAAATCGGGGGACCCATGAACAATGACGAGCTATACCGGCTGACGCGCTGGCTGCGTGAGCAGGTGGGCGTGGATTCGGTGGACTATCCCCGCGAACCGGTACAGGGCGACGTGCAGCGGGGTGAAGAAATCTACGCGGAAAAGTGCGCGGACTGTCACGGCGCGAACGGCGAAGGCGTCAAGGGCCCTGCGATTGCCAATCCGGCGCTGTTGTCACTGGCCTCGGACGCTTTTTTGCGATACGCGATCGTGAACGGGCGCGATGGCACGGAGATGCCGGCGTTCGGCGGCACTCTGTCCGACACGGAGATAAACGCCGTCACCGCGTTCCTGCGCAGCCGCGAAACGGCCTGGAGTTTCGAGAAACCCGTGCTGGTACCACCACCGAAGCCCGACGAGTACGTACTGAATCCGGACGGGGCGCCACCTGAATTTCCGCTGGATCAGGGCCTCTACGTCAAGTCCGTGGACCTCGACCAGGCGTTGGAGGAAAAACGCCGCATGATCGTGCTGGATGCGCGTGTCATGTCCATGTGGCAGGTGGGCCACATCGAGGGGGCGGTACCCGTTCCCTATTACTACCGGGAATTCGACCGGCTGGCCTCGGAGTTGCCGAACGATGGCACCTGGATCGTCAGCTATTGCGAATGCCCGCGCTCGGCTGCCGAGTCCGTGACCCGAAAGTTGCGCGCCAAAGGCTTTGATCACACAGCGGTGCTCTGGGAAGGCATCCAGGGCTGGATCGCACTGGGCTTCCCGGTAGCGGCCGGCCGGCCGGGGTCAACCGAGTGATTTGACCGCTGAACCCACCGTCAGCATGGCGAAACCGGCAAGCAGCAGCTTGATGCCGAGGAACACCCCGATCGCCAGGGTCCCGGCCAGCGGAAAACCGGTGAAGATCATCACACCCAGCACCAACGTCACCACCCCGTCAAACAGCAGCCAGCCTTTGCCCGACTGGCCTGCCGGCAGGCTGAAGGCCGCAAACAGTTCCGAAAAGCCGTCGGCCACGAAGTAGACCGCCAGCAGGACGGTCAGCACGGCCGAGGTCAGAATCGGGTGCGATATGACCGCGATGCCGGCCAGCAGCGTGAGTACACCGATCAGGAATACCAACACGCCGCGCCCCAGGGAACCTGCGCGAAACGCCCAGATCATGCGGCTGATGCCGCCTGCGATCACCAGAATGCCAATCAGCAACATGACCGACTGACCGGTGATCCACGGCATCGCGATTGCGAGTACGCCAAAGACGATGGTTAGTACCCCCAGAATTCGGATACTCCCGGAGGATTTCTTGAGCTTGGGCCGCTCTGCGTTCATGGTTCTCTCCCCGTATCAGTACGCGTGCTTCTGACCATTTTAGACCATTCCCCGGACCGAACGGGTGCGGCCAGGTCAGCGAAGGTGCCGGCCGCCGTCCAGGTGCAGAATGCGTCCGGTTACGTAGTTACTCTCGAGCAGAAAGTCGACTGTGCGCTGGAACTCTTCCAGCCCCCCTTCGTGCGGCATCAGGCTCTTGGCCAGCGCGCGCCGGCGGTAGTCCTTGTCGTCGTGCTCGTTGAACAGCAGCAGCGCTGGGGCGATGCTGTTCACCTTCACCTCGGGCGCGAACCGGGCGGCGAAGGAAAGCGTCAGGTTGTCCTGGGCCGCCTTGCTGGCCGCATAGGCGATGTGTTTCCGGCTGCCGCGGCCGGAAACGTAGTCGCCGACGTGGATGATGTCAGCCCGGCCCGTGGCGCAGGCCCGCAGCCGTGGGAGCAGGGCGAGGTTCAGGCGGTAGGGCACAGTAACATGAACTTGCATCATGCGGCGCATCACCTCCGCAGCGGAAAGCTCGCCCCCGTCCGGCAGCCAATCCGAGGCGTTGTGGATGATGGCCCGCAAGCTCTTAAACCGGTCCAGGAGGTTCCGGATCAGCAGGTCGACCTGTGGCTCGTCGTAAAAATCGCAGCAGTAGAGGTGGGCGCCCAGTTCGCGAAGCCCGTGCAGGGACGGTCGTTCACTGCGATAAGTGCCGACCACGGCGATGCCGCGCTGCAGCAGGGTGGTGGCGAGATGCAGGCCGACGCGGCGCCCGACGCCGGTAATCAGCACTGCATCCCGGCTCATGGGTTCAGGAATTCAGCGCGGGTGTGGATGTTCTCCTTGAAGCAGCCGCCGAGCGCCGTGGTACTGGTCTGCGAGTTGGTGTCCATCACGCCACGGGACTTCACGCAGTAGTGCGTGGCATCGATGCTCACCGCCACGTCGTCGGTGCCGAGCAGTGTCTGCAACGCGACCAGAATCTGTCGCGTGAGCCGTTCCTGGACCTGCGGCCGCTGGCCAAAAAAGCGGACGAGCCGGTTGATTTTGGACAGACCGATGATCTTGTCTTTCGGGATGTAAGCCACCTTCGCGGTGCCGTCGATGGTCACGAAGTGGTGCTCACAAGTGCTGGTCAGGTCGATGTCTCGAATCTTGACCATCTCGTTCGCGCCCATTTTGTTCTCGATCAGGGACAGTTTCGGAAAGTGGCGATAATCCAAGCCCGAGAAGATTTCATGCACGTACATCTTGGCGATGCGGTGCGGCGTCTCCGCCAGGCTGTCGTCCTCGAGGTCCAGGCCCAGCGTGGCGACCACGTCCGCCATCAGTTCACGGATGCGCTCGTACTTCTGCTGCGGGCTCAGGTCGTTCTCGATCATGGGCGTTTCCAGGCCCTGCTCGATCAGCGTGCGGCGAACCAGGGCCGCCTCCGGGCTCAACTCTTCCGGCACCTGAGTGGCCGTGCGTGACAGGTAAATCGGGTTTGCGCTCATGATGCTTTCTCCAGCAATCTCAGTGAACGGGCCTCGGAGTGACGGTACTCGAGCGTCAGTGATACCGAGTCGGCGAAGCGCAGGGCATTCGGTTTGTCGACCGTGACCCGCGCGAAGGAAACGGAAGGGTCTTTTCCGCAGATATTCAGCACGTCGCTCGTCAGTTTCTCGAGTAACAGGAACCGGCCTTCCTCCACATGACGGATCACCCGCTTGGTAATGACCTTGTAATTCAGGGCGGCGTCGACCCGGTCCTCGAGCACGCTGGACGACAGGAGATAGCGAATCTTCATATTTATGACCACGTCCTGTGGTTTTTCCTGCTCTTCCGGATTGAAGCCGATAAAGGTCCGCAGCCTCAAATTGCAGATGTTTACCGTGGCTTCGTGCAGAGTGGCGGAGGCGCGAAATCGATCAGAATTGGTCATACAGGTGTCCGTAATATGTACAGAAATTAAATACTGGTGGTTAATAGTACAATATAAACTATACAAAAGCTATACATTATGATATACCCACTTAGTTGAGCGGCGCGTGAATCGATGGAACGGTTGCGGTATTCTGAGCACTCGTTCTCAAGGAAGAGACGGGAGAGGAGATTATGAAAGAACACAAGCTGCGCGGTAGCTGCCTGTGCGGGTCCGTTCGTTATACCGCCAGGGGCGAAGAGTCCCGCTTTTATCACTGTCATTGCTCACGCTGCCGCAAGGCTTCCGGGACCGGGCATGCCACCAACCTGTTCATGAAAGGAGAACTCACCTGGGATGAGGGCGAGGAACACGTGAAGCTGTTCAAATTGCCCACCGCTGAGCGCTTCTCCAACAGTTTTTGCTCGATCTGCGGCGGGCGCGTGCCGCGCTTCATCGAACACGTAGGGGTTGTGTTCATTCCGGCCGGGTCGCTGGACGACGAACCCGACATGCAACCAGAGGCACGGATCTTCAAAGGCTCGAGGGCTGCCTGGTCCTGCGAGGCGGCAGAACTCCCGGAATTCGAAGAATACCCGGTTTGATCGCGCCCGGCGGAAGCCGCGCTTGACAACAGCGACGCCGCTAACGATCATGCATCCCCCGCCGGATCCGAGTAGGGGGCAGTGGCGGGGTCAGAGTAAAGGGACAGAGTAAATGTACGGTGGTTACTC
The DNA here is from genome assembly GCA_050118555.1 of Lysobacterales bacterium. Taxonomy (GTDB): domain Bacteria; phylum Pseudomonadota; class Gammaproteobacteria; order Xanthomonadales; family SZUA-36; genus CALKKN01. Next base: position 3,123 of record JASFKQ010000120.1, on the reverse strand, counting down.
TGTCCCTTTACTCTGACCCCATGATCTCCCAGCGGCCGAGGGATCAGGAAGTTACAATCAGTTGACGAGTCGGAGAGGTGCCGGAGTGGTCGAACGGGCTTGACTCGAAATCAAGTGTACGGTTTTCCGTACCGTGGGTTCGAATCCCACCCTCTCCGCCAAAACAAGAAAACCGGCCGGGCGCCGGTTTTTTTGTTTTTGCAGCGAGGCGGGGACGAGAGACACTGTTGCGAAGCGCCGTGGGTTCGAAAAATTTGTCAGGAACAAATTTAGTCGCGCGAGCGTAGCGAGTGCGCTCCAAGAGTTCGATGTTTGGTTCGTAGATGGCCTCAACCATTTGATAAATCAGCCACTTGGTGCGATGCTTGACCACGGCGCAACGATGCTGAAGTCCCGGCAGCGGATGCCGCGGATCAAACTGCCAAGGAGGGCGCAAGGATGCGAAACGATGATGATCCTGATTTGAAGGCAAAAGACCCGGCAAAGTCGAGGCCGTTGGCAGGGTATCCTGCGGAGAGCAAAACCGCTCTGGATCAAAGGACGGCTGGAACGAAGCTCAACCGGTACAACACACGCATATTGCCGTCACCGATCGTTCTGAGAGGCGAATACAACAGGCTCGCCAGTAGCCCCAAATGCGGCAGGCGGCGCGCGCTGGGAGTCCTGGCCAAGAAGTACAGGGTTAGCCAGAAAGCAGTCATAAAGACCCTGCAAAAGAAAGGGGATCATGTGTGATGGCTCGAGGTGAGGAGGTGAGGGGTCAGAGTAAAGGGACAGAGTAAATCTGCTGACTGTGTTTCAGTCGCATTGACTTTACTCTGTCCCTTTACTCTGACCCCATCGTTGGGGAGCCAACCCCTAATTGTCAGCCCTCTTCCTCGTCCGGCGAGAATATGTTTTCGATCGGCTGGCCGAATACGCGGGCAATCCGGAACGCGACCGGCAAACCGGGGTCGTACTTGCCGGTCTCGATGGCGTTCACGGTCTGCCGTGAGACCTGCAGCGCCTCGGCCAGTTGTGCCTGGGTCCAGTCGCGCTCGGCGCGCAATACCTTGAGCCGGTTCTTCATGCGTAGCGCCTGGTGCCGAGGATCACACCCAGGATGTAGCCGATGACCATCACCAGGAGTACGTCGCCGGCGTCCAGCGGTTTGTTCAGCAGACGCGCTACCAGCGAGCCGGTGAAATGCGCGACGAGGCCGGCACCGAAGCCGAGTGCGATCGCCTCGAGCTGGATCTTGCGCAGGAGTTCGTCAGCTTCCCTGAGAAACCGGATGTAGCGCAGGATGGCCACGATGCCCAGCGCCGTGGCGGCGGCGATTGCGAGCCAGGCGGGCAGGCCGCTCAGGGCGCCGGACTTGAGCGCGAAGGTCGTCGCCACGAACACCACCATCCAGCCCAACAACCAGCCGTTGGTTCGCCGGGCGTTGCGGCGGTCGATGTCCCTCATGCCCCGTGAGCAAATGATGAGCTTGCGCAGAAAGCCTGCATCGTCGCGAGAGGCGTCGGCAGCGTGTTTTCCGTTTGTTGTCATAGTCAAGAGTCCTGTTCAAAAAGTAAAGCATAGTTGACATGTAGCAGTGTAAAAGGAGGTTTACTGGATGTCAAGTTAGCTTTACTCATCGCAAGAAAAGTGCAGGACCCGACCGCCGATCGGGCGCTTCGTCGCGCCGTCCCAACCCTACGTGGTATCCCGGTGTGCCCCGGGATGGCAGTGGTCTATAATCCCGGCGCGCAATTCCAAGGACGTAACATGATCAAGAAATTATTCGAATCCCTGACAGTCGCCGTCGCAGTGCTTGCCTGCGCCGGCCCCGTTTCGGCGAAGACCGATTTCAGCGAGCAGGCTGCCGCCCAGGTGGCGGACCAGTACGGAGCGGTTCTCGAATCCAATCCGCTGCTGCAGCCTTACGCCGGGCCTTTCGGCGGTGTTCCGGCATTCGACAAGATGAAACTGGAAGACGTGGAGCCTGCGCTGGAAGCGGGCATGGCTTTGAACCTGGCCGAGATCGACATGATCGCGGCCAACCCGGAACCGCCGAGCTTCGAGAACACGATTCTCGCCATGGAACGGTCGGGCCGTGCCCTGGACCGGGCCAGGACCTACTACAACCTGATGTCGGGCAATCTCTCCACACCCGATTTCCGTGCGGTTGAGGAGGAGATGGCGCCGAAACTGGCGGATTTCTCTTCCAGGATCACCCAGAACCAGGCGCTGTTCCAGCGCATCAAGGCCGTGTACGAGGGCGATGAATACAAGACCCTAGACCCTGATCAACAGCGGCTCGTCTGGCTCATCTACAACCGCTTCGCCATGAGCGGAGCCACGCTGGAGGGCGAGGCGAAGGATCGTTACGCTGCGATCAACCAGGAACTGGCAGGGCTCTATACCCAGTTCTCGAACAACGTACTCTCCGACGAGGAGTCCTATGTCACCTACCTGAACAAGGACCAGCTCTCAGGCCTGCCGCAGTCCTTTGTCGACGCGGCCGCCGCCGCCGCGGAGGAGCGCGGACATCCGGGCGAATACGCAGTGACCAACACGCGTTCGTCCATGGATCCGTTCCTTACCTACTCGGATGAGCGCGGTCTGCGCGAAAAGGTCTGGCGCACCTATTATTCGCGTGGCAACAACGGCGACGAGCACGACAACAATGCCATCGTGCTGCAGATCCTCAAGCTGCGGGACGAGCGGGTGGGCCTGCTCGGTTTCGACAACTACGCCGAGTGGCGGCTGCAGGACCGCATGGCCAAGACCCCCGAAAACGCTTTCGGGCTGATGAAGGCGGTGTGGCAGGCCTCGGTGGCGCGGGTGCACGAGGAAGTGGCCGACATGCAGGCCATCGCCGACGCAGAAGGGGCGGGCATCACGATCGCGCCCTGGGACTATCGCTACTACGCGGAAAAAGTCCGCAAGGCGAAATACGATCTCGACTCAGACGAAATCAAGCAGTACCTGCAGCTGGACAAGCTGCGCGAGGCGATGTTCATGGTGGCCGGCGAGGTCTTCAACTTCCGCTTCACCCCGGTCACCGACGGCAGCGTGCCCGTATTCCATCCCGACGTGAAAGTATGGGAGGTCACCGATCGTGACAGCGGTGAACACGTCGGTGTCTGGTACCTG
>JASFKQ010000119.1:0-11585 GCA_050118555.1 Lysobacterales bacterium | reverse complement strand
GACGATATCACCGCCGGCATATACTCCGGCCAGTGAAGTGGCCTGGTTTTCATCGCTTTCGATGAAGCCCCACTTGTTCAGCTTGATCTTCGAAGTCTGTCCGATGATGGGGTTGGCGCTGGTGCCAATGGCATAGACGACGGTGTCGGCCTCGAATTCGAAGTCGCTGCCCTCTACCGGGACGGGGCGGCGTCGGCCGGAGGCGTCTGGCTCGCCAAGTTCCATGCGGATGCAGCGCATGCCCCGCACGTTGCCCTCGCCGTCGTCGAGGATTTCAACCGGCGTGCTGAGCCAGTGGAATTCGACGCCTTCTTCCTCGGCGTGCTCGATTTCCTCGTTGCGGGCCGGGCTTTCTTCGATGGTGCGACGGTAGATGCAATAGACCTTTTCGGCGCCCAGGCGCAACGAGACCCGCATGGCGTCCATGGCGGTATTCCCGGAGCCGATGACGGCAACCTTTTTGCCCAGACCGAGTGGCGTATCGTGCCGTGGAAAGTCGCCGGCCTGCATCAGGTTGCAGCGGGTAAGCAACTCATTGGCCGACAGGACGCCGTTGAGGAATTCGCCCGGAATGTTCATGAAGCGCGGGGTGCCAGCGCCGGTGCCGATGAACACGGCATCGAAGCCCATTTCTTCGATCATCTGCTCGATCGTGAACAGGCGGCCAACCAGCGTGTTGCACTCGACTTTTACGCCCAGGCGCGTGAGCTTTTCGACCTCGGCGTCGATCACGGTTTCCGGCAGGCGGAATTCCGGGATGCCGTAGCGCAAAACGCCGCCGGGCTTGTGGAAGGCCTCGTATACGGTCACATCGCAACCGGCCTTGGCCATGTCGGCGGCGCAGGCAATGCCGGCGGGGCCGGAGCCCACGATGCCGATGCGGAATCCGTTGGGCTTGATCCAGGGCTCACTGACCCAGCCTTCGCGGATCGCCAGGTCTCCCACCCAGCGTTCCAGGCGGCCAATGGCGACCGGTTCCAGCGCGGCGCCCACCGGGCAGACCCCTTCGCACTGGTCTTCCTGCGGGCACACGCGCCCGCAGACAGCGGGCAGCAGGTTGGCGTCGCTGATGACGTCAAAGGCGCCGCGGTAGTCCTTGTCGAGGATTTTCTGGATGAATCCCGGTATGTTGATGTTGACCGGACAGCCCGGTACGCAAGCCGGTTCCGGACACATCAGGCACCGCTCTGATTCGAGCAGGGCGTTTTCCTCGCTGTAACCGATGGCCACTTCCTCGAAATTCTTCACCCGTGCTTCGGGTTCCTGCACGGGGATCGGGGTGCGTTCCTGGGGGATGGTGCGAATGGTCTTTCTCTTGGCCATGCTCAGAGCCTCGCCTTGCAGCTGTCAGTCCATTTCTTTACCGCCAGCGCCTCCTCTTCACGAAAGCGGCCCAGGCGGTTCATCAGGTCATCGAAGTCAACCTGGTGCCCGTCGAAATCGGGGCCGTCGACGCAGGCGAACTTCATGCCGTCCTTGAGCTTCACCCGGCATCCTCCGCACATGCCGGTGCCGTCGACCATCACCGGGTTCAGGCTGACCATGGTCTTGATCCCATAGGGTTCGGTCACCTGGGCGCAGGCTTTCATCATGATCGGCGGACCGATGGCGACCACTTCCTGGATGTCGGAATGCTTCTCGATGGCCATCCTGAGTCCATCGGTTACGAGTCCCTTGATGCCGGCCGATCCGTCATCAGTGCAGATGATGAACTCGTCGCAGACTGACTTGAACTTCTCGTCCCAGAACACCAGGCCGGCGTCACGGAAACCGAGCACGCCGATGACATAGGCGCCCGCTTCCTTGAAAGCCCTCGCCTGCGGGAAAACCGGCGCCACGCCAAGGCCGCCGCCGACGCAGACGACCTTGCCGGGGTTGCCTATGTGGGAAGGCTCACCCATCGGTCCGGTGACGCTGATCAGCCGCGTCCCGGCCTGGCAATCCTGCTGCATCTGGCGGGTGGTCTTGCCGACGGCCTGGATGACCAGCGTGATGGTGCCGCGTTCGCGGTCGAAATCTGCGATCGTCAGGGGAATGCGTTCGCCGTCCTCGTGAGACATCACGATCACGAATTGACCGGGCCGTGCGGCCCTCGCCATCATCGGGTGTTCGAGCTCCAGCAGGTAGGTTACGTCGGAAAAGTCCTCTCGGCGCAGAATTTCAATTCCGGATCCGCGGTAACCGCCCGCAGGCTGTGGGATAGGGTGCAGTTCATTCTGGCCGGGAACAGGCATGCCGGGCAACCTCCAATAGCCGTGTGGCAATTATTGATGAATGGTAGGGCATCAATTCCGGGCACCAATTGACTTTGATCAACAACAGGGGGGCGGGCACGGTGCCCGGCGGCGCGGGATCAGCACCTGTCGTCAAGCCTGAGACAGGTTCAGTCCGCCGCCCGCCCCGGCGCCCGCAACCGACCAGCCGCCATCGACCGGGATGATGGCACCGCTGACGTATTCGGCCATCGGGGACGCCAGGAAGAGCGCGCAGTTGGCGATCTCGCGCGCCGTGCCCATGCGCTGGAGCGGCACGGACAGCCGCACCCTTTCTTTTTGCTCGGAGGAAGGCGCCAGGCGGTCCATGCCTTCGGTGTCCGCAATTGGGCCGGGGACGATCGCGTTGACACGCGCGTTGCGCGGTCCGAGTTCCAGCGCCAGCACGCGGGTCAGCATCTCGACGCCGGCTTTCGCGGCGCAAACGTGTGCCTGCAGGGCCATGGGTATGAACGCCTGTGGCGCGGAAATCGCAATGATGCTGGAACGTTCGCGTGCCAGGTGCTCGTGGGACAGGCGAACCGCGTTGAACGTGCCGAGAAGGTCGATATCGACCACCGCCTTGAATCCGTTTGGTGACAGTTTCATCGCCTCGGCCGGAAAGTTCCCGGCCTGCCCGACGACCAGCGTGTCAATCGCGCCGAACTGTTCCGCAATGCGGCCCAGTCCCTGTTCCAGTGCCTCGGGATTGCGAACGTCCGCGTCGAAACCGGCGACCGGACCGCCGAAGCGCTTCAGGCGTTCCATCGCCGCGTCCACCCTGTCCCTGGATCGGCTCGCTACGGCGACGGATGCTCCCTGTTCGGCGAAAGTTTCCGCGATGCCGAAGTTGATGCCGCTGGTCCCGCCTATCACCAGAACACGGTGTCCTTCGAAATTCATCCAGCCACTCATTTCTTAACCTCCCGTACAGTCGTTTCGCCCCTGGCGGACAAGCGGTTGATCTTCGCACTGTCGCGTTGCTGTCTCAGCCAGTAGAATTCGGGGCCATGAAATGGCGCCATTTTACCTACGTTCTCGTGTTGGCTACCCGGGCCACCTATCTCGCCCAGGAAAAGAACTCCGCTCTCGGGCTCGTTTGGCACCTGTTGAACCCTCTGGTGATGACCGCGGTGCTGTTCGTCGTATTCCGCAACGCGCCCTTTCGGGGCGACAATCCGAATTACGAATTGTTCATCCTGGTGGGGGTGGTCCACTTCAACTTCTTCATCAACACGACCACCCGGAGCAGCGCCAACTTCCTGATGAGCCGATCACTGATCCTGAACACGACGGTGCCTCTGGAATTGCTGGTGCTTCGCCAGAGCTCGATCGAGGGGCTGACACTGTTGATTGAAGTGCTGCTCGTTCTCGTGCTCAGCGCCGTCATCGGAACCGGCCTGAAGTCTGCGCTGATCATGTATCCGGTCGTGCTCCTCGGGATGCTGGCCCTGAGTCTCGGAGCGTCGTTGTTTCTCTGTGCATTGGTCGTGTTCTTGTCCGACCTGAGTTACCTGTGGAACGTGTTCGGAAGAATCCTTTTCTTCGTAACGCCCGTATTCTTCACGCCAGACGTGGTCGGGGTTGGCTTCGCGCGGCTGCTGCTGGCACTGAATCCGCTTACTCACCTGCTGCAGCTTGCACGCAAGACGCTGCTGTATGGCGGCCACATCAGCCTGGGGGAAATCGGCATCGCCCTGGTCGGGCCGGCCCTGGTGTTCGCACTCGGTGTCTTCATATTCCGCGCCACCCGGGCACGCATTCCGGACTACATCTGACCATGGCGGTACGGCTCAAAGGCGTGATAAAGAACTTCGTGTCGACCCGGCGCAGCCGAAGGCCCCTGTATCGGCAGATCCTGTCGCTGCGGTCCGGGGAGGAACGGGTGAAGTACCGAACCGTGCTGAACGGCGTCGACCTGGACATTCCCGACGGCTGCCGGGTCGCCCTCGTCGGGAGCAACGGAGCGGGCAAGTCCACTCTGCTACGCGTTATCGCCGGGATCTACACGCCGAACGGTGGCGAAGTGCGGGTCGACGGCCGCGTGTGTTGTTTCCTGGAACCCGGCGCGGGGGCGGCGCCGGCGCTGCCGGTGCGCGACAATGTATTTCTGTATTCCGCCTTCGCCGGCCTGGGCTACCGGGAAACGCGCCGCAGCCTGGACCGCATCCTGGCATTCAGTTCGCTGGCTGATCAGGCCTATACCTGGGTCGAGCACCTGTCGTTCGGCATGCAACAAAGGCTGTTCATGGCGATCCAGCTCGAAGTGATGCGTCTGGGCAGGGCCGAGGTGTTCCTGTTCGACGAGTTCCTCATGGGCGTGGACAAGCCGTTCCGGGCCCGGGTTCAGGACGCGCTCACGCGCTTTCCGTCGTCCGGGCAGATCGTGCTACACGCCTCGCACGACCTCGATCTCATGGAACGCACCTGTGACTTCGCCGTCCACGTGGATGCCGGCAGGATACGCCGCTTCGGCAAGGCCGGTGAAGTCCTGGACCAGTACCGGAATGGCTGACCGCAAGCCGCTGCCAACCGTGTCGGTGATTGTGCCCGCCTTCAATGCGGGAGCGGATCTGGAGCGGTGCCTGGCCGCTATCGGAAGGTCCGACACGGGGGTGACGGAATGTATCGTGGTGGACGACGCGTCAACGGACGGCAGCGCGAAGAGTGCGGCCGCGCGGCATGGGGCGCGCCTGCTGCGGCTCGAATGCCAGTCGGGACCCGCCGTGGCGCGCAATCTCGGTGCCGCCAGTGCGTCCGGCGAAGTTCTCATGTTCGTCGACGCCGATGTACTGTTGCACGAGGGCGCCATCCGCCGCGCACTGGAAGAACTCGCGGCAGCCCCGGACGTGGCTGCCGTTTTCGGCAGCTACGACGAGCAACCGGATCATTCTTCGTTCCTGTCGCAATACCGGAACCTCTATCACCACTGGAACCACCAGGTTGGCAGCCCGGAAGCCTCCACCTTCTGGTCCGGTTGCGGCGCAGTCCGCCGAAGCGCTTTCGAATCGGTTGGCGGCTACAGCGCCGATTTCGGTGCGCCCAGTATCGAGGACGTGGAAATGGGCTACCGGTTGCGGGCGGCCGGGTTTCGCATACGTCTGGTCAGGGACATGCTTGCAACACACCTCAAACGCTGGACCTTCCGCGATATGGTCAGGACCGACCTGTTCCGCCGGGCGATACCCTGGGTGGTTCTGTTGCAGCGATTTCCCGATGCGCCGCCCGACCTGAACATCAACTGGCGCGCCCGTATTGCGACTGCAGCAGCGGGGCTGCTCGCGCTCTCGCTGTTATTGTTGTTGCCGTCGCATTCCCGGGCCATCCTGCCGTTCCTGGCGGCGCTGCTGGTCTGCCTCGGCTGCGTTGCCGCGGCTGACCGGGCTGGCCGATCAGGGCGCGGTTTGGCAGGGGCAGGCCTGCTGGCCGTGACGCTGCTGGTGGTGCTGCCCGCGACTGCGTGGGCCCTGGCGCCCACGCCCCAGGCGGCGCTACCACTTGGCCTCGCGATGCTGGTGGCGTTGACGCAGTGGGGGTTCCTGGTATTCCTGGCAGGACACCGCGGACTGGTTTTCATGCTGGCGACCATTCCTTTGTTACTGCTGTTTTTTCTGAGCTGTGCGTTGGCGGTGCCGCTCGGTCTGCTAAAGTCGCGGTTTGGCGATAACAAGAAGAGGGAGACAGACACATGACCGACGATATTGGGCTCCAGCCGCGGACGGGGCGAACCGGGCCGCACTCCAACGGGGCGGCGCCGCCCGGGTTCGTCGGCCGGCTTCTCGAAAACCCGGCGCGCCTGTTGCTCGCCGCCCTGGTGGCAGTGTCCCTGTACGGCGCGTGGAACTATTCCCTGTCCATGCCAGGAATCGACTATTACGTCGCCTGGGTGGCAGCCGATGCCGTAGAGAATGGCCACGCGGATGAGATTTACACCCGTCTCGGGCGCCATGGCCTGACCAGGGAATACCGGCAGCGGGCGGTGCAGCAGGATCCTTCGTCGCGGCGAGCCGTGGCGGCACGCCACGTGCAGTTTCTGGGCGCCACGGCGACCCCGTTCATGTACTGGACCGTCAACCTGCTTTCCACTGGCGACTACGAAAGGGATCTGCGAATCTGGCACGCTCTCAGCCTGCTTTGCTTGGTTGCGTCCGTCGTGCTGGTGGGTCGTCTGGTAGGGCTGACCGGCACGACCATTCTGGCCATTCTGCTGCCGGTGCTGGTCTGGATGCTGCCCGTGCAGTCCGATCTGAGGGTAGGCAACGTCAACTGCGTGCAACTCGGTCTGTTGAGCGTGGCGCTGCTGCTGCAGAGCAGGGACCGCAACTCCGTTTTTGCGCTTGCCGCGGGTGCGATGGTTTCGGTAACGGTGCTGTTCAAGCCGAATCTGGCGCCCATTGCCGTATTGCTGTGTGGCTACTGGCTGTTGGGTGGGCATTACGGGCGGCTGGTTTTGGGGCTCGTCGGAATGGCGCTGGGCGCTCTGTTCGCGCTGGGGGTATCGTCGGTTTTCTTCGGCGGTATTTCCGGCTGGACCCATTGGTTGTCGTCGATGGGTGGATTCTCGGATTGGAACATGCCGGCAGGCGCCGGAAATTTTCATGCCCTATCGCTGATCGGCCTGGACCCGGGTCCTCTGGGCCGTGCGTTGACGGCCCTGCTGTTGTGTATCCTGGCTTTGGTCGCCATGGGCGTGAGGTCCTGGACGGCGCGCCGCCATTCGAGCGCCACCAGGGGTTGGCGGTCAGCCTTCGGCCCGCCGTCGGCGGTCGATTACGGCCTGGTGTTGGGGGTCGCCTGCGTGATACAGATGCTGGTTTCGCCGCTGGTCTGGCTGCACTACTACGTGCTGATCCTGCCCCTGTTCGTGATGGCGTCGCGCCCGCTTTCGGCCGTGCGCGGAGCCGGCGCGCTGGGCCTGCTGATGCAGCGGCTGCTGCCGCTCCTGGCATTCCTGCTGCTGCTGGACGGGCCGTTGGCCGGCTTGCTGGATGATTCGCCCGCGGCCGCGGTGAACAAGGCCTGCGTATTGTCGGCTGCGCTGCTTTATCTCAGTGGCCTGTGGCAGCTTTCCCGCCCGCCGCTTGAGCCTGCGGGCGTCCCGGCTGCGCCAATGAAAGGATGATTTCCGCAGAAAACGCTGAATACGCTGAATTCTCCAGATAATTGCTCAGTACCTTGGTAACAGCAATTGGATCCTTTCAGCGCCTTCGGCGTTCTCTGCGGAGAATTCTTTCCGTACCCATTCAGGACGCGTCGCCGTCGGTATCGATCCGGCGGGGTACCAGCCGTTCGCTTAGCGCCAGGGTTCGGTCCTCTCCGGATTCATGGTACTGGGCGTCCTGGTTGACTTGCCAGACATCCCAGATGGTTTCACCGGCGAGGATGTTCTCCGCTGCCAGCAGGCCGGTCATCATGGCGTGATCCTGGTTATTGTATTTGTGCATGCCGTTGCGTCCGACCAGATGCAGGCCCGGGCGCGAGGCCTCCAGCCATTCCCGGAACAGTGCCATGCGGTCCTCGTAATTCTCGTCATAGACCGGGTAGGCTTTCGGCTGGCGGATCACTGTGCCGTCAACGACATGGCCGGGCGGCACCAGTCCGAGCTGGATGAGCTCCTCGTCCGCCAGCCGGATCAGCGCCGAATCGTCGGACTCCCACAGTCCGTCGCCGGAAAAACAGAAATACTCCAGGCCCAGGCAGTTGAGCTCCGGGTCCGGGACCAGGTGGGGCGACCAGGACTTGAAGTTCTGGATGCGCCCCACCTTGACGGCCGAATCGTGGATGTAGATCCAGTTGTCGTCAAAGCAGTCGACGTCCCGTACGATCAGCGCAACGGTCAGGAAGTCGCGGTAGCGCAGGGCGCGGGCGGCCGTCAGCACCGCGTCGGGCGGCGCCGGTTCGATGAAGCCTGCCAGGTCGGCCACCGCGGCCGACGAGATGACGTGATCGCAGGTGAATTCGTGCGCCTGGCCGTGCGTGTCTTCCGCCACCACCCGCCAGCTCTTGTGTTTTGGCGAATGAATCAGGCGTGTCACGTCCATTCCGAGAAGCACATTGCCGCCGGCCTCCCGGGTCTGGCGCGCGGCGGCTTCCCACATCTGGCCGGGGCCCAGTTTCGGGTAGCGGAAACTCTCGATCAGCGTCTTGGGCGTGTCGCCCCGTCGGTTCCGGATACGGCTCAGCCACTTTGGCACCAGTGCACTGCGAACGGCGCTGCCGAGCGAAAGCCCCTTGATTCGCTGGGCCGCCCAATCCGCCGAGATTTCACGGCATTTCATGCCCCAGACTTTCTCCGTGTAGGTCTCGAAGAATATGCTGTAGAGCCGGTGTCCGAACTCGTTCGTCACCCATTCCTCGAAAGTCTGCGGATCGTGGATCGGGAACAAGCGGGCCCGCGCATAGGAGGCCATGCAAAGCGCTGACTCGAAAAGCCCGAGCTTGGTCAGGGCGTCGAGGGCGCGTAACGGGTAATCGAACAGTTTACCGTTATAGAAAATGCGCGACTTTCGGGGTCTCGTCAGCAGCTGCTCGCTGAGGATGTCGTCCCACAACGCCTCGATCTCGGCAGACTTGGAGAAGAAGCGGTGGCCACCGACGTCGAAGCGGAAGCCTTTGTAATGTTCCGTGCGCGAAATTCCGCCCACATTGGTCGGGTCACGCTCCAGGACGGTGACTTGTGCGCCCGCTCGCGCCAGGTGGCGGGCTGCAGTCAGCCCTGCCGGCCCTGCGCCAATACAGACCACCCGCGGTGGCCGGGCTTGCTGGTCGGACGCGTCCATATCAGGACCCCCCCGCCGGCCTGGTCCTGCGCAGCAGAAAGACCCGCTCGGTCAGCCGGGACAGGCCCTTTTTCCTGAATCGCGGTTGTTGCTCGAGGCAGTCTTCTTCGTGCAGCCTGTCGACGGTCCAGGATCCTCCAAAAGCCTTGCGGACTTCCTCCTCGGGGACGGAGAAAGGGGGTCCGCGCATCTCTTTCTGTGGATACTGCATCGTCACCAGGAGTGATCGCGTGCCTTCAGGCACCAGGGCGGTTAACCGCTCGACGTAACGCTCACGCATCTGCGGAGGCAGCGCCACCAGTGAGGCACGATCGTACACGGCGTCGAAGCGGGCCGCGCCGGTAAGATCCACGGAAAAAAAATCGCCACAATAGATGTCCAGGTGTGGGCCGCGGAACAGGTGGGCGCCGGGAAGTTCGGTCACGCCATGCGCGATCGAATGTTCCTCGAAGAAGTCCCGGACCGCCCGCGGGCTGATCTCAACGCCGGTCACGCGGTAGCCCTGGTAAAGCAGCCAGATCATGTCCCGGCTCTTGCCACAGAGCGGTACGAGCACGTTCGCGCCCCGCTTGATGCGAAGCTCTTCGACGAATGACCGCATGTGCGCGTTGTAGTCGTGCTGGTGGAAGCCAATCTCCCCACGCGACCAGCGCTCGTGCCAGAACTCAGGATCCACGGGTGGCGGGGCTCATCCGGTCCAGTCGAGAACGACTTTGCCGGCTTCTCCGCTTTCCATGGCATCAAAACCGACCTGGAAATCATCGATCGGAAGGCGGTGGGTGATGATGGGCGTGAGGTCCAGGCCGCTCTCGATGAACACGGACATCTTGTACCAGGTTTCGTACATTTCGCGGCCGTAAACGCCGCGGATGGTGATCATGTTGAAAATGATCTTCTCCCAGTCGACGGAATAGTTTTTCGACGGGATACCCAGTACAGCGATCCGGCCGCCGTGGCAGAGATTGTCGAGAATGTCCTGGAACGCGGCCGGTGAACCGGACATTTCAAGCGCGACGTCGAAGCCCTCGCTCATGTGCAGTTCCTTCTGAACGTCGGCGAGCTTCTCGCGTGTGACGTTGACGGTTCGCGTTGCGCCGAGCGCATCGGCCAATCCCAGCCGGTAGTCGCTCAGGTCGGTGATTACGACGTTGCGCGCACCGGCATGCCGGCAGACAGCGGCCGCCATGCTGCCGATTGGTCCGGCCCCGGTGATCAGCACGTCTTCGCCGAGCAGGTCGAACTGAAGCGCAGTGTGCACCGCGTTGCCGAAGGGGTCGAAGATCGCGGCAACGTCGAGATCGATCCCCGGCCGGTGTTCCCATACGTTCGACATGGGGAGCGAGATGTACTCCGCAAACGCGCCAGGGCGGTTGACCCCGACCCCGGACGTATGCGCGCACAGGTGCCGGCGTCCCGCCATGCAATTGCGGCAGCGGCCGCAAACCACGTGACCCTCGCCCGACACAATCTGGCCCGGGTGGAAATCGTTAACGTTGGAGCCTACCTCGACGATCTCCCCTACGAACTCGTGGCCGACCACCATGGGAACGGGGATGGTGCGTGCGGCCCACTCGTCCCACAGGTAGATATGCAGGTCGGTACCGCAGATTGCGGTCTTCAGCACTTTGATGAGTACATCGTTCAGGCCGACTTCAGGCCTGGGAACATCCCTCATCCAGATTCCCCTGGCCGCTTCGCGTTTGACTAGTGCTTTCATCCCGGTGACTTGTGTTGATGGCCGGACGGATCACCCGGCTGTTGGAGGTTTTCAGGCTGGGCCTGCGTACAGGGTCAATGGTACACCACCGGGCTGTCTCTTGGCATGACCGGTCGCGGAAATCCACGCGGATTTGATATAGAATCCGGCAATTTCCGGGAGAACACGTCATGAATGCGCTCGTCGAAACCGAACTGGAACGCGGGGTATTGACGGTCCGTCTGAACCGTCCCGAGAAGAAGAATGCCCTGACGGGTGAAATGTACACGGCGCTTGCGGATGCGATCGACCGCGGCGCCCGGGACCGGGCCGTGCGCGTTTTGCTGGTGACGGGCACCGCCGGCGTGTTCACGGCAGGCAATGACATCGCCGATTTTCTCACCCCCCCGGATCCCGGGGAGGAGCGGCCGGTCAACCGCTTCCTGCTCGCACTGGCCCGCACGGAGGTCCCCCTCGTGGCCGCGGTCGACGGCATGGCGGTTGGTGTCGGCACGACGATGCTGCTGCATTTCGACCAGGTATTCGCGACGGAGCGAGCCCGTTTCTCTTTGCCCTTCATCAACCTCGGGCTGGTGCCAGAGGCCGGATCCTCGATGTTGTTGGTCGAAACCTGCGGATACCGCAAGGCGGCGGAATTGCTGATGCTGGGCGAGCCGTTCTCCGCGCAGGAAGCGCAGCGCTATGGCATCGTCAACCGGTTGTATTCCGAAGCTTCCCTGCTGGGAGAAGCGACCGCGGCTGCCCGGGCTCTCGCAGCCAAACCCCGCAGCGCGCTGCGGGCCACCAAGCGCTTGATGCGGCGTCCGTCCGAGCCGCTGGAAACCCGAATCCACGAGG
>JASFKQ010000118.1:0-11744 GCA_050118555.1 Lysobacterales bacterium | reverse complement strand
ATGCGTTCACGCTCCGGATCGACGGCCAGTACTACGGCCTCGACCTCCTCGCCCTTGCGGAAATTGCGCACCACGTCCTCGCCCGTATCCTGCCAGGAAATGTCCGACAGGTGAACGAGGCCGTCAATGCCGCCTTCCAGACCGATGAAGATGCCGAAATCAGTGATCGACTTGATGGCGCCAATGACCTTGTCGCCCTTGTTGTGGGTAGCGGCGAACGATTCCCAGGGGTTGGGCATGCACTGCTTCATCCCCAGCGAGATGCGACGCCGGTCTTCGTCGATATCCAGCACCATCACCTCGACCTCGTCGCCGGTGTGAACGACCTTGGCCGGATTGACGTTCTTGTTCGTCCAGTCCATCTCCGACACATGCACCAGGCCTTCGACTCCGTCTTCGATCTCGACGAAGCAGCCGTAGTCGGTGATGTTGGAGACGCGACCGAACAGGCGGGTGCCGACCGGGTAGCGGCGGGAGATGTCGGTCCACGGATCCTCCCCGAGCTGCTTGAGGCCCAGCGAAACGCGATTACGCTCGCGGTCGAACCGCAACACGCGGACTTCCAGCTCGTCGCCGACGTTGACGACCTCGCTGGGGTGATGGACACGCTTCCAGGCCATGTCGGTGATGTGCAGCAGGCCGTCGATCCCACCAAGGTCGAGAAACGCACCGTAGTCGGTGAGATTTTTCACCACACCCTTGACGATGACGCCCTCTTCCAGGCGTTCGAGCAAGGCTTCACGCTCGGCGCTGAATTCGGACTCGACCACCGCGCGGCGCGACACCACGATGTTGTTGCGCTTGCGGTCGAGCTTGATGATCTTGAACTCGAGGTCCTTGCCCTCGAGGTACGCGGGATCGCGGACGGGGCGCACGTCGACCAGGGAACCCGGCAGGAATGCGCGTATGTCCTCGATGTCGACGGTGAAACCACCCTTGACCTTACCGCTGATCTTGCCCTCGACGGTCTCGTCACTCTCGAAGGCGTCTTCCAGCTTGTCCCAAACCAGCGCGCGCTTGGCCTTGTCCCGCGAAAGGCGTGTCTCCCCGAACCCGTCCTCGACGGTATCCAACGCCACCTGGACCTCGTCGCCGACCTCTACTTCGAGATCGCCGTTATGGTTCCTGAACTGGCTGATGGGGACGATGCCTTCGGATTTGAGACCGGCATTGACGACGACAGTGTCGTCGCGAATCTCCATTACGGTCCCGGTGACGATGGTGCCGGGCTTCAGATCTTGCCCGGCCAGGCTCTGTTCAAATAATTCGGCAAAACTTTCAGTCATGTTTATGTTTACCCACGGGCGGAATGCCTCGATTGGCAACCGCCCACCCAAGGTTGAGGGGTGTACGAACACCCGTTACAAAAATACCGCGGCTCCTGGAGAGGCATTACACGCCGGTGGAAAAGCGACCCGCTGGCCGCCTCTCACAGTCGAACGGCTTCTAAAAACAAAATATCTATCAAGAAATTATGCCGGATTCTTCCAGTAAAGAATGAACCTTCTGCATAACTTCTTCAACGCTCAAATCCGTTGAATCAATGACGTGTGCGTCGTCTGCGGGCCTCAATGGTGAAACGGCCCTCGAGCTGTCCCGCTCGTCACGCTCTTTGATCTCCCGGAAAAGGCGCGAGAGATTAACACTTTCTCCTTTTTCTTTCAACTGCTTATAGCGCCTCTCGGCACGCGCCTCAGGACTCGCCGTGAGGAATATCTTCAGCGGGGCGTCGGGAAAGATCACGGTTCCCATGTCGCGGCCGTCGGCGACCAGGCCCGGCGCAATGCGAAACGCCCTCTGCCGGTCCACCAGTGCCGCGCGCACGGCCGGGAAAGCCGCGACCCGCGATGCCAGCACGCTGACATCGGCGGTACGCAGGCGGTCCGCAATTCGATGGCCGTCGAGCAGAATCACCATGCCGTCCCGGGAACCGCCGAACGTCACGTCGAGCCCCGCCGCCAGGCGCCCCAGCGCCTCTTCCTGGTCGGCGCCGATGCCCCGATCTATTGCCGCCACTGCCACGAGCCGGTAGAGCGCGCCGCTGTCCAGGAGGTTCCAGCCCAATTCTTCGGCCAGCCGCATGGCGATCGTACCCTTTCCGGACCCGCCCGGACCATCGATCGCGATGACCGGAATGTCACTGGGTGCGACTTCCGTCATGCCACGGCGCCCACGGTATCCTCCAGTGCGCCGCCGACGCCCCTGAGATCGCCTGCGAAGCCCGGGTAGGAAGTGTTGATATGCTCGCAGCCGGAAATTTCAACTGGTCCACAGGCCACCTGCCCCAGTACCGCGAAACTCATGGCGCAGCGATGGTCTCCGGCACCGTCCACGGCCCCGGCCCCGACCGCGCCGCCTTCGACGTCCATGCCGTCAGGGTATTCGCGCAGTCTGACCCCC
The DNA here is from genome assembly GCA_050118555.1 of Lysobacterales bacterium. Classification (GTDB taxonomy): domain Bacteria; phylum Pseudomonadota; class Gammaproteobacteria; order Xanthomonadales; family SZUA-36; genus CALKKN01. The sequence continues at coordinate 9,344 of JASFKQ010000118.1, read as the reverse complement.
AGTGATTCCAGACCGCGCGCCATCACGGCCAGGCGATCGCTTTCCTTCACCCGCAGTTCCGCGGCTCCGCGCAACCTCGTGGTGCCGGCGCCCACCGAGGCGAGCGCCAGAATGGTGGGCAATTCGTCGATCATCGAGGGAATGCGCTCCTCGGGAATGTCTATGCCACGCAGGCGGCCTGCATACCGAATACGCAGGTCGGCAACGTCCTCCTGGCCATATAACCGCCGGTTGAGCACCGTCAGATTCGCGCCCATAGCCTGCATCACGTGAACGATGCCGTCGCGCGTGGCGTTGATCCCGACGCCTCGCAGCAGCAGGTCGGAGCCGGGCACGAGCGCGCCCGCCACCAGCAGGAAGGCGGCGGAAGAAATATCGGCGGGAACCCTAAGGTCTGCGCCGTGCAGCCGGCTGCCACCCGTGACGCCGCACTCGCCGAATAGCTCGACACCGAACGCCGGGAGCATCTTCTCCGTATGGTCGCGGGACTTCAGCGGCTCGCTCACGGTCGTGTTCCCGGACGCGTAGAGACCCGCGAGCAGCAGGCAGGATTTGACCTGGGCGCTGGCAATCGGAGATGCGTAGTCAATCCCGCGCAAGGCCGGGTTACCGTTGATACGCAAAGGCGGCGTTCCGCCCTTGCTCGTTTCCACATTTGCGCCCATCAGGCTGAGCGGGGCCACGATTCGGCCCATCGGCCGGCGGCTGAGCGAGGCGTCGCCGATGAGCACGGAGTCGAACGGCTGCCCCGCGAGCACGCCCGTGAGCAAACGCATCGCGGTGCCCGAATTCCCCATATCCAGTGGCCCCTGGGGCGCGGAAAGGCCTCGCCCGCCAACACCGTCCAGCACCAGTGCGCCGCTCTCCCGCCGCACGCCCATGCCGAGCTGGCGACAGGCACTCTGCGTGGCTTTCACGTCCTCGCTCTCCAGCAGGCCTTGGATCCGCGACTGGCCCGTCGCCAGGCAGCCGAAAATCAGCGCGCGATGGGAGATGGACTTGTCGCCGGGTGGGGTGAGCTCACCGCGCAATGGTGCGCTGGGTGCTTGGGAAACCAGCTTCATTCCGAGCTCAGGATGGCACGCGGATAGGAGCCCAACACCCGGGACAACTTGCTGACACGGGCCAGGTCATGTAGCGCAGCCGCCACCTTAGGATCCTCCGCGTGCCCCTCCACGTCGACGAAGAATACGTAGGCCCACTTGCCCTGTCGCGAGGGGCGCGATTCGATGCGCGTCATGTTCACGCCGTGCACCTGGAAGGGCTCGAGCAACCGATACAGCAAGCCCGGACCCTCATGCCCGGATAGCAGAAGTGTCGTCTTGTCCTGTCCTGAAGGCGCAAACACCTCGCGCCCGATGACCAGGAACCGCGTCGTGTTGTCCGGATGGTCCTCGATGTCCGCGAACAACACCGGCAACCCATACACTTCGGCGGCCGAACGTCCGGCGATTGCGGCGGCCTCCGGCGCATTGCGCACGCGGCGGGCGGCCTCGCTGTTGCTGCCTACGGCGATCAGCTCCACGCCCGGCAGGTGCGCACGCAACCAGCCTTTGCATTGCGACAGGGACTGCTCGTGCGAATACACCCGTTCGATCTGCTTCAGGCTTTTGGCGAGCGTAATCAGGTTCTGGTGCACGCGCAGTTCGATTTCACCGCAGATCTTGAGGTCGGACAGAAGGAACATGTCGAGCGTGTGGCTGACGATGCCCTGGGAGGAATTTTCGATCGGCACCACGCCAAAATCAGCGTCTCCACCCTGCACCTGCTCGAACACGCCGTCGATGCCAGGCAGGCTGATCGCATGCACCGAGTGCCCGAAGTGACGATGCACAGCCTGGTGGGTGAATGTGCCCTCCGGCCCGAGATACGCGACCTTGAGGGCCTCCTGCTGCGCCAGGCAGGCCGACATGATCTCGCGGAACAGGCGCAGCATTTCCGTGTCGCTGAGAGGGCCGCTGTTGCGCTCGGCCACGCGCCTCAACACCTGGGCCTCGCGCTCCGGGCGATAGTAATCGATCGCCTGTTTCGAACCGCGCTTGCTCTTCCTGACCCGGAATGCCAGGCGGGCGCGCTCGCTGATCAGATCCTGGATTTTCTCATCCAGCCGATCTATATCTTTTCGTACGGCCGCCAGGTCATCCGTGTCTTTCCGTTTTTCGCTCAAGGTCCACGCTCCGCCAAAGGCCGCCCGGGTAAACGATCATTGTAAAGCCTTCAGCGCGGGGCGGGTACCGCCAACGGGTCGACCTCTGGCTTCCCGGGCGAGGTGGCTCCGCCCCCGGGCGACGGCGCGGCCGACGACTCTTCGAACGCGCTGCAGTCAGGTACGCCTCCCCACGTGAGTTCGGCCTTGCGGGCGCTGCCGCCGCCGACTTCCACCTGCGTGGCCCGAATGCGCGCCCGTAACTCGAATGGTGGCACCGAGCCGCCTTGCTGCCCTCCTTCGAATGAAGGCATTGCGCCGGTCAGGGCGGCCACATCCAGGGCTTTCGCGGCCAGGTCGATGTGCAGAGACGGTTTTGGCCCCGTGTAATAGCAACCCTGACCGGTCAGCGACTGGCCCCCAGCAGCCAGATCGAGGCCCGTGAAGGTCCAGCCGCCCGCGTGCTGCCGCCAGGCCAACGACAGCGCGGGGCCGGCGGGCGCGAGCGAACGGGCCGACAGATGGCCCAGGAGCGGATCGAAGGTGGCATCGAAATCGATCTGCACGCGGTCCGGCAGCAGCCCGCTCCAGGTCCCGGAGAGGTAAACCTGCCCGAGGGTCGGGTTCCAGCGAAAGCGCCCATCGAAGGCTCCGAAGCCCTCCACCGCCAGGTCGAACGGCGTCTGTGCACCGGCGGCGAACCCATGGAATTCAAACCTGCGAACCCGCACCGGCGGCGAGTCCCCCTCGCCCAGGCCGATTTCCAGGTCGCGAACCGAGAAAGACGTGATATCGGGCAAGCGGAAGCCTCCGGGCGTGCCCACCGCGTCTTCCGGCGCCGAACGCTCGAAGCGATCCGGGTACACGGCGCCGCCTGAGAGGCCAAACGAATCGATCCGCAATTCACGCCGGATCAGCGGCCGCAGGGCCACCGCGACCGCGAACTCGTCGCCCCGTGCAACTTCCGTGGCCGCCCCCGGCTCTCCGATCACCAGGCGCGTACCCGAGACGCCGATATCCGGCCACAGCATGACTTGGAAGTCACCGAGCAGGTGAACCGGCAGGCCGAGTCGCTCACCCAACGCCCGTTCAACCGCGGCGCGTCCGCCCGCCGTTTCCAGCCACGCGCCCACCGCCCAGTAGAGCGCGGGCACGGCGGCCACCAGAAGAATGGGCAGCGCCAGCAGCCATCTGCGTAAGACGGACTTCATCCGCCCCGGTCCCATAGGGGATGCTGGTGCGACCACTGCGGCGCGTCTAAACTTGTGCGGACCGTTTGGCCAGTGTTCGCTTCATGTCCCATATCGACATCCATGCACGACACAAGCTTACCCGCCGGGAGGCCCAGTCCGCGGCGGACGAGTTGGCTCGTGACCTGGCCGGCAAATTCGACATCGACTATGAGTGGGACGGCGACCACATCCACTTCGAACGCCCCGGTGTACATGGCACGATTACGATCCTGGACCAGGAGATCCTGATCAACGCACGGCTCGGATTCATGCTGATGTTCCTGAAACCCCAGATCGAACATGAAGTCACGCGCTATCTCAGGGACCATTTCGGCTGTTCCTTCGTCTGATCGTCAGAACCCAAACGGCTGTTCCTCGCCGGCAAACATCCTTTCCATGGCGTCCCATTCGCGTGCGTAAATCGTATCAACGAATCCGCGTGGATCATCCAGCGTCCGAAATGATCGCAGACCGTTTTCCAGAAAGTCCTGCAGGGCGCCAAAGCCGGCGGCATGGGCGGGGCCCCGCATCAGACGCGCGAGATAATTGACCAGCGGCTTCCTGACCAGCCTGTCGAGATCGTACCCCAGTTTGCGAATGAGCTTTATCTGCCGTTCGCGTTCCTGCCGGTTGCTGCAGGCCCGGTAAGCACTGCAATAGCGATCCATGTCCAGTTCCGTGATGCCGTGGCGCTCCATGTATTCGGCCATGTCCATGTCGTGTTCCAGCGAGATTGCCTGCAGTTCGAACGCTTCGGACATCGTCTCCAGCGCGTTGTCCGGCAGAAACCGGATCATCAGCGGCATCACGCGCGCCAGATCCTGGTCGCGTTGCTGGAAATCGAGCCCGCCGTAAAGCTCCGAAAGAAAGAACCGCACCGCAGGGCGGCTGTCCTCCCGCCCAGCCAGGTCCTGGAAACTTCGCGTGAGACGCCCGCGCTGCCATTCCTGCAGGTGCTTCAGCCCCAGGATCGGAAACTGCGGGTCGCGGACCCTGTCGGCCAGCCCCTGGTTCCGGGCCAACATGATTCGGAGACGCTCCGCTCCCGGCTTGCTCATCTCTCGCTGCTTGCCTGCCCGCTAACGGAGGCGCGCGCCCTTTGCTCTTTCATCGGGATTCTGACCGATGAAGCCGGTTCCTGAGGTAACGAAATAATCCATACATGGCGCTCCGGATGCGGGAATGGGTGCCCGTTGGAAGTCGGTTCGCCGGACTCGGAGACCGGACGGCGGAACCTCGCTGGGATCGTGGTAGGATCATAACAAAACAACGGTGCCCCGACAGGGGCCGCGGGAGACCAGGGGTAGCCACGCATGATCGCCGGACAGGACCTTCTCGAACGCGCCGCCGAAACGGCGGGGCCCGTTGACGACGGACAACCGGACCGTGAAACTTGAGCCCGGCCCCATCAGGGGACAAGCACGGCGAAAACGGGCCGCGTCATGAGCCGGCGCGACACACGGGAACTGGTGCTGCAGACCAGCTTGTTGCTTTTCAACGAACTGGGCGAACCCAACGTCACCACCAATCACATCGCTGACGCAGCGGACATCAGCCCGGGGAACCTCTACTATCATTTCCGCAGCAAGGACGACATCGTTCTCGTGCTGTTCGAGCGCTTCCTGGAACACTTCCTGCCGCTGGTGAGCATCCCCGACGGCGCCCTGCTCGACGCTGAAGAACTCTGGTTCCAACTCCACCTGGCGTTCGAAGCCAAGGGAGAATACCGCTTCCTGTACCGCAACCTCGCCGACCTCACGGCCCGCATTCCCAACCTGAACCGCGCCATGCGTGGTTTGCTGGTGCGCGAGCGGGCGGCCATACGCAATTCTCTGTCCGGGCTCGAGAACAACTCCATCCTGCAACTCGACGACTCGCAGAAGGAGCGGCTGATCGACAGCGTGCTACTGCACCTGACCTACTGGATTCCCTTCTCCGACCTGTTCAATCCCGACGGCCTGGAGGACGGCACGGCCCAGGTGGAGGCGATCGCCAGCGTGCTGATGTTGATTTCCCCACACCTGCGCGAACCTGAACGAGACCAGTTCGAAACACTGGCTGAACGCTACCTCGCCCGATAACGGAGAAGGAACCCCATCGTATCGTATCCCGAACAAGGTTCGGTCCTACAGCGGGCTTCGTTGCGCCCCCGTAGGAGCGACCATTGGTCGCAATTAGCCCACCAGACCACCGCACCCCATCCCGAACAAGGTTCGGTCCTACAGCGGGCTTCGTTGCGCCCCCGTAGGAGCGACCATTGGTCGCGATTAGCCCACCAGACCACCGCACCCCATCCCGAACAAGCTTCGGTCCTACAGCGGGCTTCGTTACACCCCCCGTAGGAGCGACCATTGGTCGCGATTAGCCCACCAGACCACCGCACCCCATCCCGAACAAGGTTCGGTCCTACAGCGGGCTTCGCCACACCGCCCGTAGGAATCCAAAGTCCCGGGATAGCCCGGTTTGGCGCGATGATGACGAAGGACAGCCGCGTTCTGGTGTCGTTCTGCAGCGAGGAGCATAGCCTTAGCTATGTGACAAGCGAAGAGCGATGCCAGGGCGCGGCTGAACGAGTCAGGGCGCGCCAAACCGGGCTATCCCGGGACTCCAAAAAAAGGCCGGCAAAACGCCGGCCTTACACGTCGTACCGGAAAGGTCCCGGCACCCGGGGTCCGCACGGGGGAGAGCGGGCCCTGTTCCTATTCCGCCTCAGGCGGCCTGGGCGGATCCTTCAGCCTTGGGGGCTTCGGCTTTCGGAGCCTCCGCCTTGGTGGCTACTTTCTTACGCGTCGCCTTCTTTGCGGCTGCCTTCTTTGGAGCCGCTTTCTTGGCCGCTTTCTTCGGCGCCGCTTTCTTGGCAGCCTTCTTCGGCGCAGCCTTCTTACGGGCCGGCTTGGCCTTCACGGATTTTTCCAGACCCGCAACCGTCCGTGACAGTTCCTGAACCCGCTTGTTGAGGCTGTTGATATCGTCACGGGTGGGAATGCCCAAACGGGACAGCACGCGGGCAACGCGTTCTTCGAAAAAGCCCTCCAGCTTGTCCCAGTTCTGATTGGCCTGCTTGCGGAACTTCTCGGCCTGATCACGAACCTTGTCGGATTGCTTGCGTGCACCGACGCGGGACTCGAATTCACCCCGGAAATCCTTCACCCGGGTTTCCACGTCGCTGCGGAAATCCTTGACCCTGTTCTCGAACTCGTCACGCATGTCGCCGAAAGCGCCTTCCACGTCCTTGCGGGTCTGTTTTTCAAGCTTGGAGCCTTCCTTCACGAGCCGCTCGAACATCTTGCCGCCCTGCTCCAGAACCTTTTCGCTTTCCTGCTGCGCAAGACTGAAAGCACCCAGTCCGGCCAGCCAAATGTCCTTGGCGGAGTCGACAACCGGATTCTCGGCCTTGCGGGCCGCAGGTTTACGCTGTACCTTCTTTTTCAACTTCTTGGTAGCCATAACATCCTCCTGTTCGTTGATGAACGATCACGTCTACAGCTTCATTCTAGGGACGGGCTTTAGAGTAATCACACTAAAATGAAGCAATGGAAGACGTTCCCGCACGACAGCAGCAAGTTCGGCTACGAAGGACAGTCGCTGAAGAAGGCCTGGCGCTCCCTGCACCGGGGCGACCAGGAGCCGTGGCCGGAGGCTGAAGCGCTGCAGGAAGCCTGGCGTTGCTTCCATCGGGGGGACTTTGAGGAAGCAGTCCGCGTTGCCGATGCGCACGGGCTGGCGGGACACGCGGCCGCCAACAAGGCGACCGGGGTCTACGCCACCTACGTGGAGGACCACCCCAAACGCCAGATCGAGTGTTTCAAATCAGCCATCGCTCGTGCCCAAGCCGCGATCGAAGCATTCCCGGACGATCCCAACAGCCACTACTTCCATGCCTTCAACCTGGGCCGATACAGTCAGAGCATCTCAGTGGTCAAGGCGCTGCGTCAGGGCGTGGGGGGCAAGATACTCGCCAGCCTCCGGCGCGCCATCGAACTGCAGCCACGCCACGCTGAGGCCCACACGGCGCTTGGCATGTACCATGCCGAAATTATCGACAAGGTCGGCAAACTGCTGGGCAGCGTGACGTACGGCGCCAGCGAAAAAGAGGCCCTGAAACACTTCCACGCCGCGCTGGAAATCACTCCCGACTCGCCGATTGCCAACATCGAGTACGGCAATGGACTGTATCTTCTGTACGGCGACAGCCGTATCGATGAGGTTTCCGACCTGTACGTTAAGGCATCGGAAATGACCCCGCGCGACGCGATGGAACGGCTGGACATCGAGTCCGCCATTGCCGAGTTGGAGTAAACCGGTGGGAAAAAGCAATCTGTGCTTTACAAAACACGTGGGTTATCATAGTGTTATTCAAAATTATGACAGGGATGTATCATGATTAGCGAGAAAAACACGCTCGTCGGCCGCGTGGTCGAATCCAACGCTTCGGAATTCACGGCACAACTCATCTCGGAGGACGAGGGATTCGTGCCCGAAATCACCATTGACGGTGTCACGGTCCGCATCGGGCAGGTGGGCTCCTACCTGATGGCGCGCCAGTCCGGAACCTACGTCCTGGTCATCGTCGAAAGCATGTGGCAGGAGCTGGATGCCGAGGGCGCCCTGCATCGGATGCTGCGCGTGAATCCACTGGGTGAAATTACCGCAAAGGGCGGCTTCGAACGCGGCGTATCCCACTTCCCGACCCCCGGCGCGGAACTGCACCTTGTCAGCGCGGATACCCTCCGTCTGCTCTTCACCAAATACAGCGCAGCCGATTTCCGGGTGGGCTCGCTCAGCGCGTTCGAAGCCGTCGACGTCTACATCGACCCGGATGCGTTCTTTGGCCGGCATGCCGCCATCCTCGGCCAGTCCGGTTCCGGTAAATCCTGGTCGGTGACGAGTTTCATACAGTCAACGCTGAAGGCAATGCCCAATGCGCACGTCATCATCCTCGACCTGCACGGGGAATACGGCAGCAAGGAATGGGATCCCGACACGTCACCCCCCTTCCCCGCCGACGCGGTGCGCTGCATCAAGGCCAGCGACCTGGAGATTCCGTACTGGCTGCTGACCTACGAGGAACTGATCGAGTTGCTGATCGACGAGGAAGACCCCAACGCATCGGTCCAGATCGCTTTCCTCCGCGGGGCATTGCTCGAGCTGAAGCGAGAGGCGAACAGCCATCTGGACCTCGGCCACATCACGGTCGACTCGCCGATCTACTTTCCGATGGATTCGCTGTACGAACGAATGAAGTACGCCAACGAGACCACAGCGGACTTCGGCAAATCCAAGACCGCGCTGACGGGCAAGTTCGACCAGTTGCTGGTCAAGCTGCTGAGCCGGCTCAACGACACCCGCTACGACTTCCTCCTGCGACCGAAGAAGCGAACCTCATCCGAGTCCCTGGCCGGGCTTCTGCGCGACTTCGTGGGGCTCGGCGAGCAGCGCGCGAATGTCACGGTGCTGGATCTCAGCACGGTGCCGTTCGACGTCCATCCCACCGTCACGGCCCAGATCGGACGTTTGGCTTTCGAATTCAATTACTGGAATCCGCGTTGCCGCGAATTTCCGCTGTACATCGTGGCCGAGGAGGCGCACTCCTACATCCCGCGCGACCCGGCCAGCGGGCACAGCGAAACCAAGCGTAGCTTCGAACGGATCGCCAAGGCAGGCCGAAAATACGCGGTCGGCCTGTGCGTGGTCAGTCAGCGTCCCAATGAGCTGTCGGAGACGGTGCTCTCCCAGTGCAGCACCTTCGTCTGCCTGCGGATCACCAACCCCGATGACCAGGAGTACGTGAAGGCGTTGGTGCCCGACTCCGCGCGGGGCATCCTGGAGGCGCTAACCTCACTGGCCCAGGGTGAAGCGGTGATCACGGGAGAAGGCGTTCCGATGCCGGTGCGCTGCCGCATCACCATGCCGAATCCTCCGCCGAACTCCCAGGATATCGACTACGCAGGCATGTGGGCGCGGGG
>JASFKQ010000117.1:0-11910 GCA_050118555.1 Lysobacterales bacterium | reverse complement strand
CGCGCACGAGCGCCAGCTCCTGGACCTGCGGGCCGCCAAAACCCAGGTAGCCGGGCATGGGCGCGACGAACCGTATGCGCTGCGGCTCGCCGACGAATACGGTGCGTTCGGTCTGGTCGTCGTTTTCGGCGAACACCAGGGGCAACATCTGGTTCAGCTGCTTATGGACGAACTGGTGCGCCATGCGGATGCGCCCGCTGTCCTGCAGCACCGTCTGGCCCTTGTCCGCCGCCCGGGTCGCGGCCCTGAGGCCACCGTAGGCGAGCGCCATCAGCATGCTCAGCAACGTCAGCGCCAGCAGTATTTCGACCAGCGTGAAACCCCTGGCTGCCCGGCGGATCACGAGGTTGCGGCCACTCATCGGACACCGTCCCGGTTCGCTATCACGGCGCGCACCGTGCTGAAATGGCTGGAACGATCACGCGGCGGTTCGCCCCAGCGGACGTCGAGATCGATCTGCAGCAGCTGTATCCCCGTGAGTTCCGCCAGTTCGACAGTATGTGTGTTCTGGCCCTGGTCCCCGTACGGGCTGATCACGATCTCCCAGTCATAGTCGCCGGATTCCCCATCGGCAACGAATCCCGCCTCCAGCGGAATCCCCAGGCCAAGCTGGTCCATGATCGACTGGGCGGTCAGCGCGGCTTCGGTGTTCTCGCGCGCACGCACGGTGTTGCGCATCGATCCGGACATGATCTCCAGCACGGTGGCGAAACTGAGCGAAAACACCAGGAACGCCAGCAACAGCTCAAGTAGTGTGAACCCCCGGCTCGCGCGATAGCGGATGGATCCCGACCTGGCCCGCATACGGGTATCGGTGAGACGGCTTCTAGTCATCATCTCTTTGCACCGAAGCTTCGCCCGTAAGCCAGGCAATGTTCACCTGGTAGACCCGCCCGTTGGCTTCCAGGCGCACGTTCCCGCCGGTCGAGCCGCCGTCCGGATAGAACCGGATTCCGCCCACGTGCTCGGAGGTAACCTCGGAGCGGGCGGTGTTCAACTCGACGTTCATGCCTTCGGGAAGCGTCTCCAGTTCGCGGTCCGGCGCCTTGTAGGTGCGGTTTTCGGTGTCCACCACGAAAACCTGCTCGGACTTTCTGAGGATTGCCTGGGTGCGGGTATAACGCAGCGATGCGGCTACCTTACGGGCAGCCGTACGCATCTCGGCTCCGCTGATGTTGCGGGAAATCGAGGTCCCGACCAGCGCCAGGATCAGCGAGATGATCACGAGCACGACCACCACTTCGACAAGCGTGAAGCCTCGGGCGCCGGCGCCCGGGCGGCGTGGCGCGGTCATCGGTCTGGGGTGAGCGGCTCGGGTGCCGGGCTCACTCCCAGCTGTTGATGTCGGCGTTCCTGCCATCACCGCCGGGTTGTCCGTCGGCCCCGAGCGAGTAGATGTCGAATTCACCGTGCTCGCCCGGATAGCGGTATTCGTATTCCCGGCCCCACGGGTCCTTCAGGCTGGAAGGCTTCACGTACGGCCCGTTCCAGCCGGCCACGTTGCCGGATTCTTCGACGAGTTCTTCCAGGCTGTCGGGTGTGGACCCCGTGTCGAGGTAGTAGCTCTCGACCGCCATGGCCAGGCGGTTGATCTGTGATCCGGCTGCCTTGACCTTGGCGCCCTCGGCCTTGCCGATGATTCCGGGCAGAACCAGGCCGCCGATCAGCGCCAGGATCACCAGCACCAGCAGCAACTCGACCAACGTGAAACCCCGTTCCGGTCGCCGTCCTGGTTTCCTCATAATCTTTATCTCCATGGTTCCTGACTCCTCATTAAACGTCGCTTGTCCGCTCGGACCCCTGCGTCAGCCCACCAGGTCGTTGATACTCAGAATCGCGACCAGCACGGACATGACGATGGTGCCGATCAGGACCGCCAGCAGCAAGGTCACGACCGGGGTGAAAATGGACATCAGGCGGTCGATGGTGTTGCGCACCTCCAGGTCGTAGCTGTCCGCCACCTTGATCAGCATGTCGTCGAGCCGGCCGGTTTCCTCGCCGACGCTGATCATCTGCAGCGCGAGCCGCGGAAAACGGCCGCCGTTCGCCAGGTTGCGGGCCAGGCCGCCTCCGGTTTTGACCTGCGAGGCAGCCTCCACCAGGTCCTGGCGCAGGACTGTGTTGCTTATGACATTCCGGGCGATGGAAAGTGCCGACAGCAGGGGCACACCGTTGCTCAGCAGGGTCCCCAGCGTCCGCGTCAGGCGGGCTGTTTCGATCTTGGCGACCAGATCGCCCACCCACTTCATTTTCAGAACCCGGGTGTCCCATGAGAAGCGGCGCTCCGGATCGGCCAGCATTCGCCGGAACTGCCAGACAACAAACACCACCAGCAATGCCAGCGCCCACCAGAAATTCTGCAGGATGGACCCAAAGAACAGGACGATCTTCGTAATCAGCGGAAGGTCGCCCCCAAGCTCCTCGAAAATCGGGGTGAACTGCGGAATCACATACACCAGCAGCAGGATCAGGGAACCGGCCGCCAGCATCAACAGCAGCACGGGGTAGATCAGTGCCGAAATGACGCTGTCCTTGAGATCGCGCGAACGTTCGAGGTACTCGGTGAGCCGCGCCAGCGTCACGTCCAGCGTTCCGCCCACCTCGCCGGCGCGCACCATGTTGACGAACAGGCGGTTGAAGGCGCCGTGCTGTTCTTCCAGGGCATCGGACAGGCTGCCGCCTTCACGGACCCGGTCGCGGATTTCGCCGACGGTGCGCTTGACGCGGTCGCTCTCCGCCAGGTCGATCAGCACCTGCAGCGAACGGTCCAGCGGCAGGCCCGCCCCCAGCAGGGTGGACATCTGCTGCGTGAATTCGCCTACTTCCCGGGCATTCATGCCGCGCCGACCCAACGTCAGCCCGGCCAGGCTGAACCCCCCCTGTCCCGATTCACGGGCCTGGAGCGGAATATTGCCCGCCTCCTGAAGCTTGGAAATCAGGAACTCCAGGGAGGGGGCTTCCATCGTGCCCTGCACGGTTTCGCCACTCGGCGCCACAGCTTTGTACTCGAACAGCGGCATCAGGCTTCCTGGGTCACCCGCAGCACTTCTTCCAGGGTAGTGACGCCACGCAGACATTTGACCAGCCCGTCCTGGTACATCGTGCGCATGCCTTCGGCGACTGCCTGATCCTGGATTTCGCCCGACGTGGCGTGCTTCATCACCAGACGACGTACCGGGTCGGACATCGGCAGCAACTCGAGGATCGAAGTCCGCCCGTGGTAACCCGTGGGGTTCTCCTCGTCGGGCTTCGGCCGGAAGAACGTGTACGGGCCGTTCGGGTCGACCTCGGTGAGTCCGATCTCTTTGGCCACTTCCGGCAGTAATTCGTAGGGCTCGCGGCTATCCGGGTCCAGCGTGCGCACCAGGCGCTGGGCCAGGAGCGCGTTGACGGTGGACGTCAGCAGGTAGTCCTCCACGCCCATGTCGAGCATACGCGTGATGCCGCCTGCGGCATCGTTGGTGTGGATGGTGGAGAGTACCAGGTGACCGGTCAGCGCGGATTGGATCGCAATCCGCGCGGTCTCCAGGTCGCGCATCTCACCGATCATGATCACGTCGGGGTCCTGGCGCACGATGGATCGCAGCGCGTGCGCGAAATCGAGGCCGATCGAGGGCTTCGCCTGGATCTGGTTGATGCCTTCGAGCTGGTACTCGACCGGATCCTCCACCGTGATGATCTTGCGCTCGGGCGTGTTCAACGCGCTGAGCGCCGTGTACAGGGTCGTGGTCTTGCCGGAACCGGTCGGCCCCGTCACGAGGATGATGCCGTGGGGCATCTCCAGTTGGTGTACGAAGCGGCTGCGTATCTCGTCGTCGAAGCCCAGCGAATCGAAATCGAGCACGATGCTCTCGCGATCCAGGATTCGCATCACCACGCTTTCGCCGTGCGAGGTGGGCACGGTGGATACACGCAGGTCCAGTTCCTTGCCCTGCACGCGGTGCATGATGCGGCCGTCCTGCGGCAGGCGCCGCTCGGCAATGTTCAGCTTGGCCATGATCTTGATTCGGCTGATCACCGCGGCCGTGGACTTGGCCGGGGGCGCTTCCACTTCCTGCAGCACGCCGTCGATGCGGTAACGCACCTTGAGGCGATTCTCGAAGGGCTCGATATGGATATCCGAGGCCCGCGCCTCCACCGCGCGCTGCATGATCAGGTTCACGAGCCGGATGACCGGCGCTTCGGAGGCCAGGTCCCGCAGGTGTTCGACATCTTCCAGGTCTTCTTCTTCTCCGGGCCCGAGGCTCTCGACGATCTGGCCCATCGCGCTGCGTCCGCCGCCCATCAGCTTTTCGATGCCGTTTTCGATTTCCGAGGCGATCCCGACCTGCGTCACGATGTTCCGGCCACTGGCCATGGCCAGCGCCTGGCGCGCGAACTCGTCGCGGGGGTTGGCCATCACCACCGTCAGGTCACCGTTCGACTCGCCGACAGGAAGGATCAGATTCTGCTTGAGGAATCGCACCGAGACTTCAGGCAGCTCCGGCGCCTCATCAGGCAGGTCCGCGGTGCGGACCAGCGGCAGGTCGAGCAGTTCGGACTCCGCCTCCGCCACATCCCGTTCGGAAACGAGGCCGAGCCGAACGAGCAGCGAGACGAGATCCCCGCCGTGCTGGTCCCGGTAGCTGACCGCCCGCTTCAGGTCGGCCTGCTTCAGGCGGTTGTTTTCAACCAGGAACACGCATACGGGATCAGTGGCGCCCTGTTGCGGCTCCGTCCCCTGGATTTCTGCGGTTACCTGATCTTCAGCTGCTTGCACGCGTGGTCGTCCTCCTGTGTTTACCTGACCTGCAATTATACAGGGCGATGGGGTTTAACCCGCATATTGCACCAGTCGGAATTGGCGCTATTCCAAAACCATTGAAACACATTCAAATTCTGATGCCCTTTTGGCAGATCTGGAAAGTGCGGTTTGTCACCGCGTCGGTTCCTATCCCGGCCCTGGCTGGTCCAGGCACGCCTGGACCGCGCCATCATCCGGGATACTGACGCAATATGCGGGTTAGGGCCCTGTTAACAGGCCCAAGATGCCCTAGACACAGACAGCGACCGATATCAGGGGTTCCGATCGTCAGGGGCGCGGTTCTTGCGCAATTGGTCGGCTCCCCAGCCGACGAAGTGTTCCACCAGTGGCCGGTTGCTGAGCACCCACACGAAGATTGGCGCCAACGCGGGGAGAATGAGCGTGCCCAACTGATAGCCCAGCGCGATCTCGGCGTCCGTCACACCGTGCGAGAGGACAATGGCGTGTGTCTGCTCACCGAAGTTGAAGGCCAGCATCTTCAGGGATTGCCAGACCACACCCCAGATCTGGACCAGCGTGATCACCGCGTAACCGAGCAGCATGATGCCCAGTTTGCGCAGCCAGCTGACATTGGAGCCCATGACCAGCCCGAACAGCAGCGGCAGACCGTAGTTGAAAATCAGGGGATTGACCACGAAACCCAGCGCGGAAGTCGTACCGTCCCGGAACGTGAACTGAATCTGCGTTTCGACCTGGTACAGAAAGTGCTGACTCGGCTCGACCACGATGCGGTGGAAATCGTCGCCGAGAATGTGGCTGAGGATCCAATCCGAAGCGATCCGCGCAGGCGCGCCGTGAAATGCCGCCAGGTAGAACCACAGCATGAAGCCAAAGATCATCCACAGGCCGGCCAGGATCAACAATTCTCCCAGTTTCAGCTCGTCCTGGGTCTGCGTTCTAGGCTGTTCGTCAGGCATCGGTCAACCGGTCCACTTTCGCGCGTTCTGGAAGATTCGCCGCCACGGCGACGCGTCGCTCCAATCCTCCGGTGACCAGGAGAAATTCACGTTCCTCAGCGTTCGCTCCGGATGCGGCATCATGATCGTCACACGGCCGTCCCGGTTGCACAGGCCGGTAATGCCCTGCGGCGATCCGTTGGGATTTTCGGGGTAATGTTCGGTCGCCGAACCGCGACTGTCAACGTAGCGCAGCACGACCTGCCCCTCAGGTACGGGCCGACCCGCGAAATCTGCACGGCCTTCTCCGTGGGCGGTGACCACCGGAATCCGGGAACCGGCCAGGCCGGCCAGGAAGATCGACGGCGACTCCTCGACCCGCACCATGCCCAGCCGGCCCTCGAACTGCTCGGAACGGTTCGCGACGAAATCGGGCCAGTCCTCCGCACCCGGGATCAGTTCCCTGAGCGCCGACAGCACCTGGCACCCGTTGCAGACTCCGAGCGCGAACTTGGCATCGTCCTCGAAAAACGACCGGAACTGCTCGCGCAGGTAATCGTGGAACAGGATCGACTTGGCCCAGCCGCGGCCGGCGCCGAGGACGTCGCCGTAGGAAAACCCGCCGCAAGCCACGACGCCCGAGAAATCAGACAGTCGCCGCCGGCCGTCCGCCAGGTCCGACATGTGGACGTCGGTCGCCGCAAAGCCGGCCTCGTGAAAAGCGGCGGCCATCTCCACGTGGCCGTTGACACCCTGCTCGCGCAGAATCGCGATCGCGGGTCGCGCGCCGGTGGAGATCATCGGCGTAGCAGGGTTCTCGTCCGGGGCGTGAACGAGTTTCGGGCGCATACCGCCGTTGCTCCAGTCCGTCGTCCATTCAAGTTCCTCGTCGGCGCATTCCGGGTTGTCCCGCAGTCTCTGCACCGCATGACTGGTCTCGGACCACAGGCGTTGCAGTTCGGGCAGCGGTTCCTTCAGCACCGCTTGTCCGTCGAGCTCCACGCACAGGGTCTCCCCCGCGACCGGCCGGCCGATGTCATGGACGATATCCCGCAGGCCCGCCTGGGCGACTTCCGCCAGCACCTCGGCCATGTCGGAGGCCAACACCTGCAGCACAACGCCGGGCTCCTCGGCGAACAGGCAGGCGTTGAGCGACTCCGGCCGCACCTGCGGCGACAGATCCAGGCCACAGTGGGATGCGAAGGCCATCTCGCAAAGAGTTGCAATGAGCCCGCCGTCCGACCGGTCGTGGTAAGCGCGGATCAATCCGCGGCGGTTCAGGGACTGCACCAGGTCGAAGAACCGCACCAACTGGTCCGGACGGTCCAGGTCCGGGACACCGGCACCGAATGCGCCGTGCACCTGGGCCAGCGCCGAACCACCGATCCGGTTGCGGCCGTTGCCGAGATCCACCAGAAGCAGCCGGGACTCGCCATGCGCGAGGTCGAGCTGCGGCGTCAGCACGCGCCGCACGTCTTCCACCGGGGCGAATGCGGACACGATCAGCGAAATCGGCGCCAGCATCCGGCGTTCACCGCTTTCGTCGTTCCAGGCCGTCTTCATCGACAGCGAGTCCTTGCCCACGGGAATCGCGATCCCGAGTTGCGGGCAAAGCTCCATGCCAACGGCCCGGACGGTGTCGTACAGGGCGCCGTCCTGTCCGGGTTCCCCGGCCGCCGCCATCCAGTTGGCGGACAGGCGGATGTCGGAGATGCGGGCGATGGGCGCGGAGGCGATGTTGGTGATGGCCTCCGCGATCGCCAGCCGGCCGGATGCGGGCGCGTCCACCACGGCCACTGGTGTGCGCTCGCCCATCGCCATGGCCTCGCCGGACAGGGTGGTAAAACCGCTCAGCGTGACGGCGGCATCCGCGACCGGCACCTGCCAGGGTCCTACCATCTGGTCGCGAACCACCAACCCGCCGACGCTGCGGTCACCGATGGTGATCAGGAAGGACTTGCTGGCCACGGCCGGGAAGCGCAGTACGCGCCGCAGCGAACCGGAGAGGTCGCAATCCTCCGCCCGAAACGCCCCGGCGGCGAACGTCTGGCGCCGCGCCTCGCGGAACATGCGCGGCGGCTTGCCGAGCAACACCTCCAGCGGCATATCCACCGCATCGCGGCCCAGCAGTTCGTCCGTCACCTGCAGCCGCCGCTCGGCGGTGGCCTGCCCCAGTACCGCGAACGGACAGCGCTCGCGCCGGCACATGTCTTCGAAGGCCGGCAACCCGTCTGGCTCCAGCGCCAGCACGTAGCGTTCCTGCGACTCGTTGCACCAGATCTCCATGGGCGACATGGCGCTGTCGGCACTCGGAACCAGGCGCAATTCGAGCCGGCCGCCATGTCCGCCGTCGTTCAGCAGTTCCGGCAGCGCGTTGGACAGGCCGCCGGCGCCCACGTCGTGAAGGGACAGGATCGGGTTCTGCTCGCCGAGCGCCCAGCAGGCGTCGATGACTTCCTGGCAGCGCCGCTGCATTTCGGGGTTCCCGCGCTGGACCGAGGCGAAATCCAGGTCTTCCAGACTCTGCCCACTGCCGACCGACGAAGCCGCGCCGCCGCCCAGGCCGATCAACATCGCCGGGCCGCCGAGCACTACCACGTGCGCGCCGGGCACCAGCGGTCGCTTCTCGACCTGTGATTCGCGGATGGTGCCCATGCCGCCGGCGATCATGATCGGTTTGTGGTAGCCCCAGAGCACCCCGTCGACCCGTTGTTCGAAGGTGCGGAAATAGCCGCAAAGGGCCGGCCGGCCGAACTCGTTGTTGAAGGACGCGGCGCCGATCGGGCCTTCGATCATGATCTCGAGCGGACTGGCAATCCGGCCCGGCTTGCCGAACGACGTGCGCCACGGAAATTCGAGACCGGGAATGTCGAGGTGTGAAACGGAAAACCCGGCCAGGCCGGCCTTGGGCCGCGCACCGCGGCCGGTGGCGGCTTCGTCGCGAATCTCACCGCCCGCACCGGTCGCCGCCCCGGGGAACGGTGAGATCGCTGTGGGATGGTTGTGGGTTTCCACCTTGATCTGGAAGGGCATCGTTTCGCGGCGCCAATCGTACACGCCACTGTCGGGGTCCACGAAGAACCGTTCGCCGACCGGCCCGCTTATCACCGCCGAGTTGTCGTGGTATGCGGAGAGAATGCCGCCGGGCGATCGCTTGTAGGTATTGCGGATCATCTCGAACAGCGAATGCTCCCCCGCTTCACCGTCGATCTCCCAACCGGCGTTGAATATCTTGTGGCGGCAATGTTCCGAATTCGCCTGCGCGAACATCATCAGTTCGGCGTCGGTCGGATCGCGGCCCATCCTGGCAAAGGCCTCTGCCAGGTATTCGATTTCGTCACTGGACAGGGCCAGGCCCAGTTCCCGGTCCGCGCGTCTCAGTGTCTCCGCGCCTTCGGCCAACAGCGGCACAGTCACCAGCGGCCTGGGTTCGGCATGCGTAAACAGCCCGTGTGCCTCGTCCAGCGACGAGAGGGCCGACTGGGTCATTCGATCGTGCAGCACGGCAGTCGCGCGCGAGCGCTGCTCGCCGGTCAACCCGGGAAGGAACCAGGCGATCCCCCGCTCGACCCGGTCCACGGCCTCCAGCCCGCAGCGGCGGGCAATGTCCGTGGCTTTGCTGGACCAGGGTGATTGCGTGCCCAGACGCGGCACCACCAGCAGCAGCCCCTCACCTTCGAGGGTTTCCGTGTGCGTGCCGTGGACGAGGTCCTGCATCGACTGCAACTCGGACGAGGACAGCTCCTGGCGGGATTCGACAAGGTAGACGAAACGCGCGTCGAGGCGCTCGCCGTCACCCAGATCCGGATCGATCCGGCGGGCCAGTTTGCGCCTGCGGAAATCAGATAGGGCGGGTTCCCCCAGCAGGCAGGTGAACTCGTACAAGACAGCACTCCCGAATCAGGACCTGTTAACAGGCCATATGGAGAATGGCCGGCGCCAGGGGCCGACCGTCTCGGGGAACAGTTTAACCTACCGGGGCTACACTTTGCGCCGGTTTGTCGCGGGCGAGCCGCCTATTCGTCGGCTGCGTTGGCTGCGTCGGCTGCCGCCATCTTGTCCAGACGCTCACGCAGCTGTTCCGGCGGAACATAGCCGGGAATCAGTTGCCCGTTCGAAGTCAGCAATGCAGGTGTACCTGTGACACCGAGTTCCATGCCGAGCTGGTATTGCTCCGCAACCGGGTTGTCGCACTGCGCGGGATCAGGATCAGCGCCGAGCTTGGCCTGGGTCAGCGCCTCCTGCGGGTTGTCCGAACACCACACGGACACCGCCTTCTCGTAGGAGCGCGAGCCGATGCCGGCGCGCGGAAACGCCATGTAATGGATGGCGATGCCTTCCTTGTTGTACTCGTTGATCTGCGAATGCAGCTTGCGGCAGTAACCGCAATCGACATCCGTGAATACCGTGAGATCGTACTTCGGGTCCTTCGGGGCGAAGGTAATCTGCTTGGACGGGTCGATTTGCGCCATCAGGTCCTTGCGAAGCTCCGCCTTGGCGGCCTCCGTGAGGTCCTCACGGGTCTCCATGTCCACGAGGCGCCCCTGGATCAGGAACTTGCCGTCGGCCGTCGCGTACACGATGTCTCCGTTGACCTGCACCATCAGGATGCCGTCGATGGGCGTTTCCGAAATGGCCACGGTTTTTGCATTGGGCGCCAGAGCCCGAATCTGTTGTTCCACCGCGCTGTAATCGTCATCTGCTGCCGCCGTGGCGGACACGGCTACCAACAACAGCCCACAAAAACCGGTAATCAAGTGCCTCATGGCCAATCTCTCTTTTTGGGTATCCCTACAGACCACGGGAATCGGGTTTCGTTCATCCCCGCGGATGATGCTTGCTGTGAAGTTGTTTCAGGCCCTCCCGGGCGATGTGAGTATATATCTGCGTTGTCGAAAGATCACTATGACCCAGCAACAACTGTACGACGCGAAGGTCCGCCCCATGGTTCAGCAGGTGCGTGGCGAAGGAGTGCCGCAGCATGTGCGGCGAAACGTCCCGCGTGATGCCGGCCGCGCGCGCGTGCTTGCGGATCGCGTACCAGAAGGCCTGCCGCGTCATTCCACTCTTGCGCGCCGTGACGAACAGGCGCCGAGACGCGCCGCCGCCGAGCAGGTCCGGCCGCGCTTCGCGCAGGTAGCGCTGGATCCAGGAAACGGACTCTTCGCCGAGCGGCACCAGCCGCTCCTTGCCGCCCTTGCCCGTCACCCGGACCACGCCCTGGTTCACATTGACGCCGGAAACGTCCAGCGCGACCAGTTCGCTGACCCGCAAGCCGGTCGCGTACATCAGTTCCAGCATGGTGCGGTCGCGGACGCCCAGCGCCGTCTCTGTGTCGGGCGCTTCGAGCAACGCGACCACCTGCTGTTCGGAAAGGGCCTTGGGCAGGCCGCGGCCCAGCTTCGGATTCTCGATCAGCGCCGTGGGATCTTCCGCCACGCGTCCTTCCCTGACGAGCCACCTGAAAAACTGCCTGAAGCAGGACAGATACCTGGAGATCGAACGCGGGCTGCCGCCGGCCTGGACCTGCGTGGCCAGGAATCCGAGCAGGTCTTCCCGGCGGGCACCGTCCAGGCGCCTGCCCAGTCCGTCGAGGTGGCCGGCCAGTTGTCGCAGGTCGTAGCGGTAGCTGCGCAGGGTGTTTTCGCTCAGTCCCCGCTCCGCCCAGACGGCATCCAGGAACGTATCGATAAGAGGAGCCCCGGTCTCGGCCACGATTCAGGAGGCCCGGCGGCGGCGCTCCTCGCGCAGATGGTTCATCCACTGCTGCGCCGCCTCCCGGGTCTTTTCGTAGCGTCCGGCGCGGCCCCAGTCGGCGCTGGCGCTGTCGAGGTTGCCCAGGTTGAACTGGGCCATGCCCCGCAGCAGATAGGCCTCGCCGGTCTTGCGGTCTTCCAGCCCGCCCTTTTCCAGGGCCTGGTTCAGCGCCTCGAGCGCCGCCGACCAGCGTTCCATATCGGCCAGGATGTAACCCCGGCGCAGATCGATGACGCCGTCGCTGGAGGCCTGGCCCGCTTTCTCGTAAGCGGCCAGGGCCTTGTCCAGCTCTTCGGCGGCATACCAGGAATCCGCGACAACGGTCCAGTTTTGCCGGGTCGGTTTCACGATGCCGTCGCTGATCCCTTTCTGCAGCACCTCGGCCGCCTTGTACGGAATGTCGGAATTGCTGTAGAGACTGGACAGATAAGTGATTTCGGTCGACTTGTCCAG
>JASFKQ010000116.1:0-11956 GCA_050118555.1 Lysobacterales bacterium | reverse complement strand
GCGACACTGGCATCGGCATTCCGCGCCGCGACATTCCGCGCATCACCGAGCGCTTCTACCGGGTTGGTTCGGACCGCGCCCGCCAGACCGGCGGCACCGGGCTGGGACTGGCCATCGTCAAGCACGTCCTCAACGCGCACCAGGCCACACTGCACATCGCCAGCGAACTGGGTGAAGGCAGCGAGTTCACCTGCACGTTTTCGCCCGAACGGGCCCGGAAAGGCAACGGTTTGTAACGAAACCGTCATAAACCGGTCCTAGCATACCCTGCAAACAGGCGCGAAACCCGCGCATTCGTTTCAGGAGAAGCCTCAATGAAATCTATCTGTAACCGCATTGTCATCGCCCTGGCCGGAATCGTTCTTTCCTCGGCCGCCTTCGGCCAGGCCAAGGTGGATGATTCCCTTCCCGTCTACCAGAAGACCAGCGGCGTTTCCGGCAACCTGTCCAGCGTGGGATCCGACACGCTGGCGAACCTGATGACGCTCTGGGCCGAAGAATTCAAGCGCGTCTACCCGAACGTCAACGTGCAGATCCAGGCTGCGGGTTCCTCGACTGCGCCACCGGCCCTGACCGAGGGCACCTCCAACGTCGGTCCGATGAGCCGCATGATGAAGGACAACGAGGTCGAGGCTTTTGAGAAGCGCTACGGCTACAAGCCCACACAGATCGCGGTTGCGATCGACGCGCTGGCCGTTTTTGTACACAAGGACAATCCGATCGAAGGCCTGACCCTGCCCCAGATCGACGCCATCTTTTCGTCCACCCGGACCTGCGGGATGCCCGAGGCGATCGTCAACTGGGGCCAACTCGGTCTCGGCGGCGCGTGGGCCTCGC
Organism: Lysobacterales bacterium; assembly: GCA_050118555.1. Taxonomy (GTDB): domain Bacteria; phylum Pseudomonadota; class Gammaproteobacteria; order Xanthomonadales; family SZUA-36; genus CALKKN01. The sequence goes on along the minus strand of JASFKQ010000116.1, from coordinate 11,119 downwards.
GCGGAATCCAGCTTTACGGCCGTAATTCCGTGTCGGGCACGTACGGCTACTTCAAGCAACACGCCCTGTGCAAGGGGGACTACAAGAACTCGGTGAACGAGCAGCCGGGTTCAGCGTCCGTCGTGCAATCCGTAAGCTCTTCCCTGAACGGAATTGGCTATTCCGGTATCGGCTACACCACCTCATCGGTGCGCGCGGTGCCGCTGGCAAGCGGTCCCGGCAAACCCTTTGTCGATGCAACTCCGGAAAACGCCATCAACGGCAAATACCCGCTGGCGCGATTCCTCTACATATATGTCAACAAGGCGCCAGGCAAGGAGATGGACCCCCTGGTGCAGCAGTTCCTGACCATGGTGCTGTCGAAACAGGGACAACAAGTGGTCGTCAAGGATGGCTACATTCCCTTGCCTGCGAAGGTCGCCGAGCGGGAGTTGACGAAATTGAACTGATTCATCCCCACCCGTAGATGTAAAGAAAACCCCGGCCTGGCCGGGGTTTTTTTACGTCCTGTAACAATGAGCGCGATTTTGATGAATACTGTCTCGCAATCGTCACAGTTCTGTCACATAACTGAAATAAACTCTGGCGCCAATACAGACCGCTGTCTGTGTAGCGCAATACACAAAAAACGGAGAAATCGACATGAGGAAGCTCACCGCCCTGCTCGGACTGGGCCTGGTCCTTTGCAGTCCGCCCGTTCTGGCCCAGGTCAGTGAAAGTGAGATCCAGGCCCTGCGCCAGCAGATCGAAACCCTGACCAAACGGCTCGACGAACTGGAGCGGCAGAACGCGGAAATGTCCGCAGCGCTGCAAGAAGAGGCACCCGCACACGGGCAGGCCCCGCTTGCGCAAAGCGAGGCGGCGATCGACGAGAAGATCAACCAGGCCGTGGCGGAATCCGTCGACCGTAAAATGGCCGCCAGTTCAAATTCGTGGGCCGATCGCCTGCGCTGGAAGGGTGACTTCCGCTATCGCTACGAGACCATCGATCAGGAGGGCAAGAACAAGCGCAACCGCAGCCGAATCCGTGCTCGCACCAGCCTGGAGGCCGACGTGTCCCCCACGGTGCAGGTCGGCATCGGCCTTGCCACCGGTGGCGACGATCCGGTGTCCGCCAACCAGACGCTGGGGGGCGGTGGATCAAAGAAAGATATCAAGCTGGACCTTGCCTACTTCGACTGGAGCGGACTCGAGAACACGCACGTCATCGGCGGCAAGATGAAGAACTTCCTGTTCCGTCCCGAAAAGACGGGCATGATGTGGGACGGCGACTGGCGGCCGGAAGGCCTGGGCCTGGTGTGGGACAACGGCCAGGTCTTCGCCCAGGGCCTCGGCACCTGGCTCGAGGGCGACAGCAGCAAGGGCACGGAATTCGCCTGGGTGGTTCAGGCCGGGATGAAGCTCAAGGTCGGCGACACCGGCAACCTGAAATTCGGAGCCGGCTACCAGGAATTCGATATCGCCGGGCGCACGCCGCTGTTTGGTGAGGCGGACGATTTCTACGGCAACAGCTACGTGGTCGATCCGGTAACCGGCTCACTGGTGTTCGCCAATAACTACCGCAACGTCGAGGCGTTTGCCGAGTACAAATTCAAGCTTGGCGGTAAATCCGCCGCGCTGTTCGGCGACTATACGGTCAATACCGACGCGTCGAACAACGACACGGCTTACCTGGTGGGCGCGAAATACGGCTCGGCAAAGGAGAAGGGAACCTGGGATGTCGGCTACTTCTACGAACGCCTGGAAGCGGACGCAGTCATCGGCTTGCTGACGGACTCGGATTTCGGTGGCGGCGGCACCGACTCGAAAGGCCACGCTCTTCAGGGCACCTATGCCTTTCATGACAAGTGGAATTTCAAGGCGACCTACTTCCTCAATCAGGTGGCGCTGTCCAGTGGCGACTCGAAGGACTTCCGGCGCCTGATGCTGGACCTCAACTTCAAGTTCGACTGATGCGGAATCCCTGTCGGGACCGACGTCGATCGAAACGGGCCGCAGCGCGGCCCGTTTCGTATTCGGCGCATGCGTTACACTAGTCTGGACACCTGTTCGCAGCGCCCTTCAGGCGCCCGTACCACCAGAGAGTCGAACGACGAGACCGCCTGCATGGCTCCGCCCGAACGCAAACACACTTACGCCGCAGTCGATCTGGGCAGCAACAGCTTTCACCTTATTGTCGCCAGGCGTGAACACGGTGAACTGCGGGTCCTCGACCGAATCAAGGAGATGGTTCGGCTTGGCGGCGGCCTTGACGCCGAGGGAAAGCTGGATCCCGCGGTCCAGGAGCGCGCTTTCGCCTGTCTCGCCCGGTTCGGACAGCGGCTGCGCGGCATCCCCCCGGACAATCTCCGCGCGGTGGGAACGCAGACCTTCCGCCGCATGAAAAACGCCAATGCCTTCCTGATGATCGCGGAAACGGCGTTGGGTTGCAGCATCGACATCATTGCAGGTCGCGAAGAAGCCCGTTTGATCTACCTCGGCGTCACCCAGGGCGTGGCCGGCCACGAGGAACGGCGCCTGGTGATCGACATCGGCGGCGGCAGTACCGAACTCGTTGTCGGCGAGGGTTTACGCCCGATCGAAATGGAAAGCCTGCAGTACGGCTGCGTCTCCCTGACGCGACGCTTCTTCGGCGACGGACGATTGAGCCGTAAGCGCTGGGACCAATGCGTGCAGGCGGTCATGGCGGACCTGCAGGAAATTCGCCTTCGCTACCTGCGGACCGGCTGGGAAACGGCCATTGGATCGTCGGGCACCATCCGTGCCGTGGAGGAGATATGCCGACGCATGGGCTGGGTAGAAAAAGACATCAACGCGGATGCCCTGACCATGCTGCGCGACCACCTGCTGGAGTCCGAAACCATTGATTCGGTGAGCCTTCCCGGTCTCTCCGACCGGCGCCACCCGGTGCTGGTGGGAGGGTTGGCCATGTTGTTCGCCTGTTTCGAGGCGCTCGAGATTGCAACCATGAAGGTGTCCCCCTATGCCCTGAGGGAGGGAGTACTGTACGACATGCTCGGACGCCTCGAGCAGCGAGATCCTCGCGACAAGACGGTGGAGGCGTTCATGAACCGGTACAGCGTGGACCGCTCGCAGGTGGAGCGGGTCGAGCGCACGGCGCTGGCCGCCATCGACAAGATCGCGGACGGCATATTCCTGCGTCCGATTCATCGGCAACTGCTGGTTTGGGCCGCACAACTGCACGAAACCGGACTGGGCGTTTCGCACAGCCACTACCAGAACCACTCCGGATACCTGGTGGAGAACTCCGACATGCCCGGCTTCACGCGCCAGGAACAGCTGTTCCTGGCCGCGCTGGTGCGATATCACCGGCGCCCGATCCCGAAAAGTTTCACCGACAAGCTGCCGACCCGGCTGCACGAGCCGTTGCGCATGACCCTGTTCTGCCTGCGCCTGGCCTGGATACTCTGCCGCAGCCGGGACGATGCCGCCGTGCCTGAATTCCGGCTGAGCGGAAGCGACAACACGATCACCATCGCTTTCCCGGCGGACTGGACCGAATCCCATCCCCTCACCCTCTTCGACCTGCAGCAGGAAACCCGTGATTTGAAAGCCATAGGGCTGAACTTCCGGGTCACCCGCCCGGCCTCTCGATGAATGCTCCACGGAACGTCTCCGAATGGCGGCCCGGCGCATCGCGGCATGCCCTGGAGCGTCGGGCCCGCCTGCTCACGGACATTCGCGCGTTTTTCGCCGAACGCTCGGTGCTGGAGGTTGAAACGCCAGTGTTGTCCGCCGCCGGCAATACGGACCCGAATATTCACAGCATGGCGACATCGACCGGCAGGTATCTGCGTACCTCACCGGAATACGCCATGAAGCGCCTGCTGGCCGCGGGACAGAGGAACATATACGAACTGGGCCGGGTATTCAGGGCGGGCGAAGCCGGCCGGCACCACAACCCGGAATTCACCATGGCCGAGTGGTACCGAAGCGACATGAACTACCTCGACCTGGCCGACGAGGTGCTGGAATTGATCCACCACTGTGGCCATGGCCAGTTCGACGAGTGGCGTGACCAGCGCCTGAGCTACCGGGAGCTGTTCCGCGAATTCGCCGGCATCGATCCGTTCGACTGTACGGAGAGCGACCTGGAGACACTCGCCGTGGAGCGCGGAATCCGGGCCCCTTCGCTGTCTTTCGCGGAGTGGCTGGACCTGGTCATGGCGGAGATCATCCAGCCCGCCCTACCCGGTGAGTGCCTGACCGTGGTCTGCGACTTTCCGGCCGACCAGGCCGCGCTGGCCCGAATTCGGCCCGACAACCCGCCAGTGGCCGAGCGCTTCGAGGTTTACCTGGGTCAGGCCGAGCTGGCCAACGGCTACCAGGAATTGACGGATCCCGATGAGCAATGGCGGCGCTTCGAGCGGGAACGTGCGCTGCGGATGAAGCGAGGCGAAGAGGCGCCGCCTCCGGATTCACGCTTGATCGAGGCACTCAGGCACGGCCTGCCCGAGTGCAGCGGCGTGGCCCTGGGCGTCGACCGGCTGCTGATGGCCATCCTCAAACTCGACAACATTGACGCCGCGCTGGCTTTCAGTTTCGAGCGGGCCTGAATTTTCTTGTGGGAGCACCCTTGGGTGCGATTTCCCGGTTTTACCCCCGATCGCAGTCAAGCCTGCTCCCACAGTCCGTTCAGGCAGTCAGGCAGCGGGAAGATCGATGGTCACGATCAGACCGCCTTCGGGGGCGTTTGTCGCCCGGATGGTGCCGAGATGGCGCCGCACGGCGTTGGCGGCAATGGAGAGCCCCAGGCCATGCCCGCCGCTGTGGCGGTCGCGCGATTCCTGGACCCGGTAGAAGGGGTCGAAAATTTTCTCGAGTTCGCCCTCCGGGACACCCTCACCGTAGTCCCGAACCGCGATGCGGATATCGCCCTTGCGCCCCCCGTCGTCCAGGGAGAGCACCACCCCCCGGTTCGGATCGGTATGGCGCAGCGCGTTCCTGAGCAGGTTCTCCACCGCGCGCCACAACAGTTCGCGGTCTCCCCGGAATGCGCACCGCCCGGCCGGAGACCACTGGATACCGGGCTTGCCCTGCGGCACTTCGTAGTTGACGACGTCCACGAGGTCGGTCAGCAGCTCAGACAGGTCCAGGTCTTCGTCCAGCCCCCGTGTCATTTCCGACGACTCGCGCAACAGGCCCAGGACCTCGTTGACCAGGGTTTCCAGCCGTTCGCCTTCCAGCCCGATGCGGTCGATCTCAGACTGGATGTGGCCAGCGCCCTTCTTGCGCGCGATTTCCAGGGCCACGCTCATCCGGGCCAGCGGCGAACGCAGCTCGTGGCTGACATCCTGCAGCAGGCGCCGGTTGGCCGTGTACATGGCCTCCAGCCGCGATGCCATGGCGTCGAAATCGGTCGCAAGTTGCCCGATTTCGTCCTTACGTGCCGGGATGGTCTGACGCACCCGGGTGGCCAGGTCGCCTGCAGCGATCTTGCGGCTGGCGCCGCGCAGCGCCGCCAGTGGCCGGGACAGCGACCGCGCCAGGAAAAAGCTGATCAGTGCGCTGATGACCGTTGCTGCCGCCAGACGCAGGGCCGTACCTTCAGGTCCGGGGGCCAAGAGCGTGTTCGGCGGTGTCCGGTTCACCGTGTACATCGTGTACGGTGCGCCTTGCGCATCGCTGAACCGGGTCGTGTCCATGGCCGTCCGCCGATCGATGAGTTCTTCGAGGGCTTCGTCCCGGCCCAAGACCTCCCGGTTCTGGTTGTCGACGATATATATGTGTCCGCGCGTCATCCGCGGTATGTTGAGAAGTTCGTCGCGCAGGCCCTTGCGGCCATCCATCTGCAGGGCCTGCTGGGCGCGCTGCCCGATCCGGAACAGACCCCGCTCGAAGGTGTCCGCCGGCTCCTCCGCCCATTGCTGCCGGGCCAACAGGTCGTTCATCCAGCCGATGGCCGCAGAAAACCCGACGATGCTGAGCCACATGGTCAGGAACAGTTTCCAGAACAGGGAGTGCATCGGGGCGCTGGGAACCTTTGCCGCGGATCAGGCCACGCGGTACTGGTAACCGATACCGCGGATGGTTTCGATCCGGTTCTCACCCCGGGTGTCGGTGCCGAGCTTTCGGCGAAGATTGCTGACGTGCATGTCCAGGCTGCGGTCATGCGGCACCGGCTCCCTGCCCAGGGCCGATACATACAATTCCCGCTTGCTGACGACATCGCCGCGATTCTGCAGCAAGGTCATCAGTATGCTGAATTCGGTGCTCGTCAGGTCCACGGGCTCGCCACCGCGAAGCAGGGTGCGGTTGCCGGGGTTCAGCTCGAGATCCTCCACGCTGATGATTCCGTGCTCGCCCGCCGTGTGCGCCCGCCGCATCACCGCCCGGATTCGGGCCAGCAATTCCCTCGGATTGCAGGGCTTGGGAACGTAATCGTCGGCTCCGAGTTCCAGCCCGAGAATCCGGTCCATGTCGTCGCCCTTGGCGGTGAGCATGATCACGGGAACCCGGCTGTCCCGCCGAAGCGCTTTAAGGACATCCATGCCATTCATCTTCGGCATCATGACATCCAGCACCACCAGGTCGAGACCGGGCTTTTGCGCTTCCTCCAAAGCATCGGCGCCGTCATGCGCGAGCCGGACCGAAAAGCCCTCGGATTCGAAATACTCTTGGAGCAAGCCGGTGAGTTCGGTGTCATCGTCGGCCAGCAGTATCGTGCTTTGCATCGTGCCTCCACGCCGCTTTTCATGCATTTTAATGGAAAAAGGCCACGCCTTGCCGCCTATGCGCAAAAAAAGCGCGCCCAGGTGTGCCCTGATCTCGCGGATTCGTGGAAATCACGGAAGCCGGGAGCGGTTCCGTGCCATCGTGCGGCTAACAGAAAAGGGGCCGGTGAACCGGCCCCTTTTGATACTTCCTGGTGGACAATCGTCCGGACGCAAGCGATCAGTGATTGTTCACTTTGTAGGTCCAGGGGACAGTCCAGTCGTTCATGCCGTCGAAACCACCGCGGTATGACGTCTGGTCAATGAATCCGCGGTGTTCGGCCCTGACTTCCGCTGCGTTCGACAGGGCGGGCGAATTCATCAGAGGCATGTAGCCGCCATTCGCTTCCAGCATCGGGTCGATCTCTTCATTGTTCTCGAACGCAGAGCTGTTGAAGAAATCACCCACCTGCCAGGGTGCGCCGTCCGCGGTCTTGAAGTTGGTATCGCAATCGACGATCACGCCGTCAAACGTGGTATCGCCAGTGGGCGATTCCGGCGTACCGGCCGCATCGAAGGTCGCCGGCGTGTCCCTGAATTCGATGCAGGAGGTGCCGAAGTCCTTGACGATGGTATTGTAGATGTGCCCGGAGGAGCCCTGCTTGTGCAGGATGCCGGAGCTGCCGTGGCCGTGGCCGAGGAACGTAAAGTTGGCCAGGGTCGGGATCGCTCGCGGCATAGCGTCGAAACTGTCCGGATTGCTGGCGCCTTCGATGCCGAAGTCTTCCCCGAAGCCTTCACCCCATTCGACCAGACCGTACTGCAGCTTGCCGCTGAAGCCCAGGTCCCAGTCGACCCCGTCGTCACCGCTTTGGGTGCAGGCAAAGTACTTCACCTGCGCGGTGCCGCCGAAGAATTCCACGCAGTCGTCCTTGCCCTGGTATGACTGCAGGTGGTGGATGATGGTGCCATCACCGACGGCCTGGAAGGTGAAGGAGTTGACCTCCCGGTTGGGCGCGAACACGTAGCCGGCGTAGCGCACCTGGATATAGGACATCTCGCCGCTGGATTCGTGCGGCTGGTCCCCGCCGAAGCGCAGGGTTTCGTCGAATTCCGAGCGGCAGTCGAACGGTGCTTCCGGGCAGGCGTTGGCGGGCGCATTGCCGGAAACGACGATGCCACCGACGTCACCGGGTTGAGGAACGGTGCCCTCGATGAACCCGTCCTGCGGACTGGTCCAGACGATCGGGGCCAGCGGCGTGCCGTTGGCAATGATCCTGGAGCCGGGCTCAATGTAGGCATAGTCGCTGGCGGCGCCTTTGCCGATCATTACGGTGCCGGGCTCGATGGTCAGCGTCATGGAGTTGGCGTTGTCGTTGCCGAAACGCACCAGGCCATTGAACACCCAGGTGATGTCGTTGGTCAGGGTCACGTCCTGGGTGATCACCCCGGACAGCTCGCAGCCGCGCGGCACCACGGCGGAAGGCGTCGAAAACGCCGGACAGCTGGTGAATTCTTCCTGGTAGACACAGTTAGGGGAACCGCCGGACACCGGAGCGAGATCGCCGAGTTCCACATCATCGAAACCGGAATCCGCATCCATGGTCAGGTCGACGTAGATGCTGTGGCAGGAGTCGACCCTGATCGTTGCGGTACCGATCTGCTCGCTGGCCACTCCGGCGTTGTCATAGGGAAAACCGAATGCTCCCCCCGTAAAACGCAGGACCGGGACCGAGTCGCTTTCGAACTGGTTTTCAAGGAACGTATCCTGGAGGATCAACCAGCTCGGCTCACCGGAATTGTCATAGGTGTACAGCGCTCCGAACACAACGTGGGAGCCGTCGCCAGTCGGCGCGAACAGCATGGAAATGCCACGGCCATTGGCCGACATATCGTAATAAGGTCCGTTAAAAACCTCGCTCACCTTGACTGCCGCGCTGGCCTGGCCAACAAAGAGAGCGCCAGCCACCGCGCAAAGCGGAGCAAGTTGTCGCAATGAAATTTTCACTCTTTATCCCTCCGGGATTTGACTGATTCTCAGAAAGTTGCATGACCAGGAACCGGACATGTGGCCGTAACCTTACGCGCGTTTTGTTACATCAATATTTCGAGACGCCGGGCAATATCACACCAGCGCTCAGTACATCCACTGCAACTCGATGCTGGCTTCGCGCCCGCGCTGGTAAACCCGCGTGGATTCCTGGCCCTGCGTGAACTCCACGTCCGGGTTCAGCAGGTTTTTCAGCTTCAGTGCGATGCGCCAGCCATCCGGAAACTTGCGCTTGTAGACGAAGTCCAGCTGGGGAAACGGCTGTTCGTAAATGTCCGGCTGTCCCAGCACGCCCGCCTGCGAGATTCGCGCACCGAATTCGTTGAAGAGCAGTGTCCACTCGGTGGGGCTGTCCGGGCTGTGGTAGCCGAACTGCAGGTTGATGACCCACGGGGACTGTCCCTGCAGCGGTCTGTCCGCATTGGTCTGGGTGGTCAGGCTGGTGTCGATCTCGACGGTGGACTCGATCCAGGCGTAATTGAAGGAAAAGAAGTAGTTGTCCCAGTCGAACGGACCGATGAAACCCCAGTCCAGATCCTCCAGCCAGTTGAGCCAGTCGTGGTTCCTGACCCAGCCCAGGGACTGGTAGTAGTCCACCTCGGCACCGCGCAGCGTGGCCGACAGCGCGTTCTGCAGGGTGATGATGCGGCCCGAACCTCCGGCCGAGAAGGTCTTCTCGATCGGTTCGGCGAATTCCTTGTAAAAACCGGCCAGGGAGAGACTCTCGCTGGGCGAGAAATAATATTCCCAGCGCAAATCGTAGTTCTTCAGGGCGGCCGTAACCAGGTTCGGATTGCCGACCGTGATCAGGTCCAGCAGGGGGTCCAGGTACGGCGCCGGGGACATTTCCCGGAAATCCGGCCGGTTGACGGACTCGGCGTACGCAGCTCGAATCTGGGCGTTCGGGCTGTAGGCCCATGTCACGGCGGCGGAGGGCAGCTTGTCGGTCTGGTCGATCTCGCCGACGACCGGTGGCGCCGTGGGATTGGACAAGTCGTTGGTCTCGACCTGTTGCAGGTTCTTTTCCTCCCGCATTCCCGCGGAAATCCGGAGCTTCTCGTCGAAAAGTGACAGGTCCAGGTTCAGGAAGCCGGTGTCGAGTGTCTGCGTAGCAGTATAGGTATCGGTGGCCCGCGTGCCCTCCTTGATCGTCAGCCCGCCCGGACCGATATACTCGGGGACGAACAGCTGAGAGTAATCCAGATTCCTGAGCTCGTTGGGAATGCGGCCCTGCAGGGAAAAGCTGCGTATGCTGGCGTCGCGGTCGCGCTTCAAGCCTCCCAGCCCACCGCTGAGTGCAAGCACATGCCGACCAAATTCCAGAGGCAACCTGCTCTCGGCCGACCAGTGAGTCAGGTTGTCATTCAGATAGGACCAGGTCTGCTGATTGCTGTCGGGCCGGGTCGAAATCAGGTACACCCCGTCCTCGTCGTCGTCGTCGTAGCGAAAGGTGCGCGTGTTGGGTTCTTCCCGGCTGGCGGTCGCGTCAGTGTATTGCCAGTTCAGAGTCCAGTCCTTGAAAGGCAGGGCATGGGAGCCCACCAGTTGGTAGGAAATCAACTCGTTCTCGATCCACTGCAACTGATACCGGCGCAACGCCTGACTGTCTTCGATGCCTTCACTGAGCTTGGTCTCGTTTTCGGTCTGGCGCAGCAGCATGGCGTTGAACCCGATCTTCTGATTGTTCGCGAATTCCACCCCCACGTTGCCGAACGCGCTGGCATCGACGTAGTTCAGGGTGCGGTCCACGTCCAGGTGGTCCCTCAACTGCAGACCGGAGCCTCCGGAGACCGCACTGTAAACCCTTCGCGCCTCGTTCAGGTTCGCCCATTTGTTGTCGTATTTGAACGCGGTAAGAAAACCCCAGCGGTGCCCCTTGCCGAATTCAAAGGAGTTGCCGAATGAACCGGAGAGCCCCAGGTTCGGCGGAACGGTTTTCTCCCTGACGTCGTAGCTGCTCCCCGCGGCCATGTCCTCGCCGAACACCTCCATCTCTTCTGGCGTAAATCCGTCCGGGTTTGTAAAGGAACGCGGTCGCAGGTAGGCACCGCCCGCGATGGCCTCCGCCAACGAATCGGGTAAAGCCCGGGTGCCGTCGTCCACTCCGATCCAGTCGGTGCCGCTGCCGTCGTAAGCCAGGCCCTTCTTGCCGGTGGTGTATTCGCGGTAGCCGAGGTCCGCGCTGAGCTTTGCAGTCAGCTCCTGCGGAAAGGAGACGGTGCGCAGCTGTATCGTGCCGCCACCGAATTCAGCCGGCAGGTCCGGCGATGCGGTCTTCTGCACCACCACCGCCTCGATGACGTCGGTCGGGAACAGGCTCAGCGGCACCACCCGGCGGGTGGGGTCGGGACTGGGGACCTGGGCGCCGTTCAATACCACGCTGGAGTAGCGTTCG
>JASFKQ010000115.1:0-11997 GCA_050118555.1 Lysobacterales bacterium | reverse complement strand
GCCGAGTACACATGGGTGGCGATCGCACCGCGCGCCCTGGCCGTCACGGCCGCGCCGGCCAGGGCCGAGTCCGCATCCGTGTGCGTGATGACGAACGATGCCGGGCCGAAATGTTCCTGCTCCAGCACCCCCTGGTGGGGCCGTTCGGTGGCGATCATCAGCGGCGTCGCGGTCCGCGCACTCGGGTAATCGGGGTGCGCGTAGGGCTCGGAGGCGCGCAGCAGGGTGCCGATCTCACCGGCCCGGGCGGCCAGGCGCTGCAGCAGTTCGAGCGTCGACTCCGCCTGCAGGGCGCCGCACAGGCCGGCTGCGCGCGCCGGCGCCGCCACTTTCGCGCTGACCCGCTCGGCCAGCTTCTGCGCGACGTCTTCCGCGGCGAGATGCCCCTGGTCCGTTTCGACACCCCCTGCCGGCAAATGGATATTCTGCGGCGAGGTGCACATCTGCGCCGAGAACAAACACAGACTGTGGGCGATGGCGTCGAGCATGCCGTCCAGGTCATCCGTGGACTCGATCACCACGGAATTGACGCCGGAGGTCTCGGTGTAAAGCCGCTTGTTCCGCAGGTTTTCCTCCAGCCAGGAGCCGAATCGCTGGCTGCCCGTGAAATCGACGATCGCGACGTCGTCGCGCCGCAGATAATCCATGGCCACAGGCTGCTCCAGCGTGTCGACCGCCAGCGTGACCATGTTCGGATCCAGGCCGTTGGCGTCCAGGACGCGGCGCATCTCACGCACGGCGATCGCCATCGGCAGGACGCCTCCCGGGTGCGGTTTGACGACCGCCGCATTGCCGGTCATGAGGTTGGCGAGGATGCTGGGGTAGGCGTTCCAGGTCGGGAACGACGCACAGCAGATCACCAGCGCGATGCCCCGGGGAACCCGATGGTAGCGTTTGTCCAGCGCGATTTCGTGGGATCCGAATGACTTGCTCCAGGTCGCCTGGGCGGGCAGGTCGATCAAGGCCTTGTACGCATAGCTCACGGCTTCCAGCCCCCGGTCCAGCGCGTTGGCGCCGCTGCCCACGAAGCCCATCATGAACGACTGGCCGGCGGTGTGCATGGTGGCGTGGGTGCTTTCGAAGCAGACCGACTCGAGCGCCCGCAACATCTCGATGCAGAGCACCGCGCGTTCGTCCGGAGACAGCTTGCACCAGGGCTGCATGGCGCGTCGGGCGGCGCGGCACAGGGCGTCGGCGTCCGCCGCCGGGTAGGTGATGCCCAGCGGTTCGCGGGTGTAGGGCGACACTTCCTGTCCGATGCGCCCGCCCGCCGCGGGCTGATCCAGTTCGAAGGGGTTTTCGAGCAGCGCTTCGAAGGCCCGCTGCCCGCGCGCCGGAGCTTCCTCGCCATGCAGACGCGTGCTCGGGGATTCCTTGAACGCAGACCATTGTTCGCGGGTGCGGCACACGTCCACCGCGCGTTCCAGTGTAGCCATGTGGCGCATTAAAGAGTCTTGCATACCTTGTTCCTCAAAAAGTGGCTCGTCGCCATTCCAGTTCGTGCCGCCGCAGCCCGGCAGGCAGGGTTTCCTCGCCCAGCAGCGTGAGGCGGTTGCCGACAAATTGGGGCACCCTGCGCTGCTCGGTGCCGACCATCGACGGATTCAGGCTGTACCGGACCGAGTGGATGATGCATCCGTCCTCGATCCGGTAGGGGCCCGCGTAGTGGAACGCGGAGCGGAACGCATCGGCCACGACTTCGTCTTCGAGCGCGCGCGGGCTGCTCCCGTCCGGGAAAGCGGGGCGCCCGGCGCGGCAGACGGTGGCGCTCATCCAGCCATCGGCGGTATAGATCAGCAGCCCCTGTGGGTCGGACCCGAACGGCAGTGACGGCTCACCGCGGCCCGGGTGGTATATGCGCCAGGCGCACAGGGTCCAGGCGCCCACCAGTTCGCCGGTCATGGCCGCTCCTGCAGTTTGTCGCGCTGGTTTTGCTGGCGCACGCGATAGGCCACCACGTGCTCGTTGCAACGATTGCAGCGCACTTCTCCCTCCAGTTCGTGCGAACACAGCGTGTGCGTCAGGATCATCGGCGGCCCGCTGCCGTCGCCACACCACCGGTCCCCCCACTGCAGCAGGGCCAGAAAAAACGGGAACAGCGCGAGGCCCTTCTCGGAAAGATGGTAATCGAAGCGCAGCGGCCGCTCCGAGTACGGCACGGCCAGGAAGACGCCTTCCTGGGTGAGGAATTTCAGGCGATCGGAGAGGACGTTCGTCGCAATCGGCAGCTCCTGGTGGAACTCGTCGAAACGCTTGATGCCGTGATAGGCGAGGGCGATCAGGTTAGCCGTCCAGCGGTCTCCAATCAGGTGGATCAGGTTCTTGTACTGCGCCCGTGAACTCGGCACATCCTTGATGGACTTCGACGAGCGGCGGCGCACTTTCTTCTGTCGGCGGTCACGCCGGGCGCCGGGACCGTCGTTGTACTCGATATCGGACGCATGCACCTCCTTCCCGCAGTGTTTGCAGACCATCAGCGGCATGAAGGCGTGCTGGCAGTCCTCGTGGAACAACTCGATCGCATCCATTTCCGGCTCGGAAAAGAAGCGGCGCTCCCAGTTGAGCGCCATCAGCGCCGTGTCGTACAGGTCCACGGACTTGGAAGTCATGTGGTAGCTGGGACGCCTGGGATTGCCTTGCGGAAAACGCTTTTGCAGACATTCCACCGACTCGAGCCACTTCAGGCGATCGGACAGCACGCCACGCGACATGCCGGTCGCGGCAAGCAACTCACTGAAGGTGTTGATGCCCCAGAGTACGTCACCGATGATCAGCAGGCACCACTTGTCGCCAACCTGGTCCAGCGCCCGGTTGATCGAACTGGCACGGGTTTCCATGAATTGATCCATGCTCTCCCCTTGAATCCTCCGCGTGGAGTTCGCGTGACTTCAAACGCATGACGATACCAAAATCTGCATTTTATTGTTTCATAAAAAGACTTGAACGGGACGGGCACAAAAAGGATCATTTTGATGTTAGACTTTTATAAATGAACTTACCAATGATCAACAGGCCTCACCACCGTGTCGGCCAGCCAGATAATTTCCGTTCAGCTCACGCGGGCCCGGGGGCGCCTTCCCCATGATCACGTCGAGCCCCGAACGCATTGCGGAGCTTACACGGGCCGGTCACTGGGGCACCATATTGCTGCACGACCTGTTGCGGGACGCGGCCAGCGAGAACCCGGACCGCCTCGCCGTTGCCGATCCGCCCAACCGTGAAGAGCTCACCGGTGGAGCGGGTCACCGGCTGAGCTACGCGGAATTGGAGGCCGCCGTGACGCGACTGGCGGCCGACCTGCTGACACGTGGCATCGGCCCGGGCGACACACTGCTGGTTCAGTTGCCCAACGTGGCCGAACTGGTCGCAGCCTACTTCGCGGCCAGCCTGATCGGTGCCATCATCTCGCCCTTGCCTGTCCAGTATGGCGCCCACGAGCTGCGCAAGACGGCGGCGACCGTCTCACCGGCGGCGATGCTGACCGTGGAGCGCATGAAGACCCAGCCGCTGGCGCGGGTTGCCCGTGAGGCCCTGGGAACGGTACCGGTTTTCACATTCAGTGCGGATTCGGAGCAGGACGGAGACGGCCTGCGCATGCAAGGCCATTGTGACGAAGCCCGCCGGGAAGCCGTACAGGCCCACCTGGCGGCCCGGTCGGCCGATGCCAACGAGGTATTGACCATTTGCTGGACCTCGGGCACCACCGGCACGCCCAAAGGGGTGCCGCGTTCACACAACATGTGGCTGGCGACCGCCCGCACCAGCGCGGAAGCGGGCGGCTACCGAGCGGGCGACCGTCTGCTGAACCCGTTCCCCATCGTCAACATGGCGGCGCTGGGTGGCTTTCTGTTTCCGTTCACGATGATGCGTTGCAGCCTGGTGCTGCATCACCCCTTCGACCCGGCCGTTTTCCTGCACCAGATCCAGGACGAGCGGATTACCTTTAGCATCGTCCCACCGGCAGTGCTCAACCAGTTGGCCAGGGACGAGGCGCTGTGGAATCGTTTCGACTTCAGCGCACTGCGCCGCGTGGGTTCCGGGTCCGCGCCGCTCTCACCATGGATGGTCCAGACATTCGACGACCGCTACGGCAAGCCAATCGTCAACTTTTACGGCTCGAACGAAGGCATCAGCCTGTTCTCGACACCGGAGTCGTCGCCGGTCCCTGAAGTGCGTGCCACCATGTTCCCCCGCCTCGGTCATGCCGACATGCCCTGGACCGGGATCGCCCACGACACGGTGCGCAACCGGGTGGTGAACGTCGAGACCGGGGAGGAGATCACCCGCCCCGGGGAACCCGGCGAACTGCTCTTTGCCGGGGCCACCGTATTCGACGGTTACCTCGGTCGGGACAACGCCGACGTGTTTACCGACGACGGCTGGTTCCGCACGGGCGACCTGGTGGAAATCTGCGGGGACCCGCCCCACTATTATCGTATCGTCGGTCGCTGCAAGGACATCATCAACCGCGGCGGCATGAAGATTTCGCCCACCGAGATCGACATTCTGCTGGAAGGCTTCGCGGGCATCGCCGAGGGCGCCGTCTGTGCGTATCCTGACCCGGACCTGGGTGAACGGATGTGTGCCTGCGTAGTGCCGCCCCCGGGGGCCGAACCCCCTGAACTCGAGGCCATCAACGCCTACCTGCTGGAAAAGGGCCTGGCGAAATTCAAGCTGCCCGAACGCTTGCTGGTGCTGGATGCGCTGCCGCGCAATCCGGTCGGCAAGGTGCAGCGCCACGAACTGGAGAAAAAGGTGCAATCCACATGACAGAGGTCTACATACTGGGCGGCGATCAGACGGACTTCGCGCGCAACTGGGCCCGCGAGGGACTGGGCATTTACGACTTGTTCGCGGAGCCGCTCCAGGGAGCGGTCGCGGCATCGGGCATCGACCCGGGCCAGATCGAATCCGGCCACGTCGGCAACTTCGTCGGCGACCTGTTCGCTCGCCAGGGCATCCTCGGCGGCTTTTTCGGGCACGTCTTCCCCGAGTTGGACAACATGCCGACGGCCCGCCACGAGGCCGCCTGCGCCTCCGGCTCGGTGGCCATACTGAGCGCGATGAACGAGATTCTCGCCGGCCACCTCGACATCTCCGCGGTCGTGGGCCTGGAGCTGATGCGCAACGTGCCGGGCGAGACCGGCGCGGAGTACCTCGGCGCCGCAACCTGGAACGGCGCGGAAGCGGGGGACTGCCGCTATCCATGGCCCCACATGTTCGACCGCATCCTGGACGAATACGAGGAGCGGCACGGCATCGACACCGACCACCTGAAGACCATCGCGAAAATCAATTTCGACAACGCGCGGCGCAACCCCCGCGCCCAGGCCCGCAACTGGCAGTTCACCGAGGCGAGTTTCACCGACGACGACGAGGCCAACCCGCCCATCGAGGGGCGCATCCGCAAGATGGATTGTGGCCAGATCACCGACGGTTCGGCGGCCATTATCCTGGCCAGCCGCAAAGCCGCCGAGGAACATGCCCGCAAGCACGGCCTGCGCCTGGAAGACATTCCGCGGATCAAGGGCTGGGGCCACCGCTCATCGACCCTGCTGCTGGACCGCAAGCTGGAGCTGAGCAAGGGTCAGCCGCTGCTGTTTCCGCACGCCCGCTCTACCTTCGAAGACGCGCTGCGCCGCGCCGGCTTCGACGCCATCACGGACGTCGACGGGCTGGAAACGCACGATTGCTTCACGGTCACCGAGTACATGGCGATCGATCATTCGGGCCTCACCGAGCCCGGCAAGAGCTGGCAGGCCATCGAGTCCGGCCGTATCGCGCCCGATGGTGACTTCCCGATCAATCCCAGTGGTGGCCTGATCGGCCTCGGGCATCCGGTGGGTGCCACCGGCGTGCGCATGGTGCTGGACTGCGCCCGCCAGGTCAGCGGCACCGCCGGCGACTACCAGCTGCGCAAGGCCGAGAACATGATCACCTTCAACGTGGGCGGCAGCACGACGACATGCGCCAGCTTCGTCGTGGGAGTGGGCTGATGGCGGACGTTTTCATCTACGACGCGATCCGCACGCCCAGGGCACGGGCCAAGGACACCGGCGGACTGCACGACCTGTTGCCTCAGGACCTGCTCGCGGCGCTCTATCGCGCGCTTGAATCCCGCACCAGTCTGGATCCGGGCGAGGTGGGCGAAGTGGTGCTGGGTTGTGTGACGCAGCAAGGCGAGCAGGCAGGCAACATCGCCAAGACCTCGACGCTGTACGCCGGCTGGCCCGGACACCTGTCGGGAATCACCATCAACCGCTTCTGCTCCTCGGGTCTGGATGCGGTGAATTTCGCTGCGCTGAAGGTCGGCGCCGGACAGGACACGCTGGCAATCGGCGGCGGCGTGGAGATGATGTCGCGGGTTCCGATGCTATCCGACCAGGCCGCCGTGTTCATGGACCCGGCATTGGCCGTCCGTTCGCGCATCCTGATGATGGGCAGTGGGGCCGACCTGATCGCCACGCTGTACGACGTCTCACGCGAGCAGGCCGACCAGGTGGCCGTCACCAGCCAGCAGCGCGCCGCCCGCGCCCGCGCCGAGGGCTGGTACCACTCGATCGTGCCCATCGACAACCCGGTGAAGGGCATGACAGCCAGCGAGGACGAATGCATTCGACCGCAGGCGACGCTGGAAAGCCTGGGCCAGCTGGAACCGGCTTTCGCCAAGCTGGGGGCCATGGGCGCCGACGCGATCCAGTTGAAGGCCTACCCCGAACTGCAGGAAATCCGGCACGTCCATACCGCGGGCAACTCGCCGGCGATGGCGGACGCGGCCGCCGTGGTGCTGGTGGGCTCGGAAGCGGCGGGAAAAAAGCTCGGCAAGGCGCCCCGAGCCCGCATCCGGGACGCCGCCAACACCAGCGACGACCCCATGCTGGTCCTGTCCGGCGCCGTCGCCGCCACGAAACTGCTGATGGATCGCAACGGCCTCTCCACTGACGACGTCGACCTGTTCGAAATCCACGAGGCCTTCGCGGCCACGGTGGTCAAGTGCCAGCGCGACCTGGGCATTCCGGACGAGAAGCTGAACGTGAACGGCGGGGTGATTGCGCTGGGCCACCCGCTGGGCGCGACCGGCGCCATCATGCTGGGCACGCTGCTGGACGAGATGGAGCGGCGCGACGTGAAGCGCGGCATCGTCGCGGCCAGCGGCGCCGCCGGCGGTGGCGCGGCGATGCTGATCGAACGCTGAGGCTCATCGAAGCGCCTGAAATCAGGGATTTCAGGACGTGAGCAGGGACCGGACCAGTTCCCGCTTGAGCACCTTGCCGGTGAGGTTGCGCGGCATCGAGCTCACGAGCTCGAGCCGTTCGGGCAACATGTAACGCGCCATGCCTTGCTGCACGAGGCGATCGATCAGCGCGTCCAGCGTCAGGCGGCTGCCGGGAGCCGGCACCACCACCGCGCAGATCCGCTCGCCGAGGCGCTCGTCGGGATAGCCGATCGCCGCTGCCTCCTGCACCTCCGGCAGCGCCTGCAGCGCGGCCTCCAGTTCGCCCACCGGGATCTTCACCCCGCCGCGGTTGATCACGTCCTTCAGTCGGTCGATGTAGTGATAGAAGTCCCGCTCCTCGCCATCGCCCGCGATTTCGAAGATCTCGCCGGAACGGAAATACCCTTCCTCGTCGAAATCGCTTCGGTCCAGCGTCCCCTCGGCGGTCCAGTAACCCGGGAACAGCGCCGTGCTGCGGAACACGAGTTCGCCGGGCGTCCCGGGCTGGTCGATCGGGGCGCCGCTTTCCGGGTCGACCAGGCGCGACTCGACCGCCCCGGCGATGCGTACGTTCCAGCTCTTGCCGTTGGACACGCGCGCATCCCCCTGGAACCGCGGGTAGTAGCGCGCGCGGCGCTCGGGATCGCTGGTGATACCCGGGCTGGACAGCATGGTCATGCCTTCGGAGGAGCCGAAGGCGTTGACCACCTCGATGCCGTAGCGGCGCTTGAAGTCCGCGATCATCCAGGCGTCCAGCGGCGCGGAGCCACACAGGATGCTGCGGATGGCCGAGACATCGTAGTGATCGAGGACGTTGTCGCGCAGCAAGGCATTCATCATGGCCGGCGCGGTCACCGTGTGGTTGATGCGCAGGTCCTGGATCTGCTGCAGGAATACCTGCATCTCGAAGGGCTGGTGCAGGGCCAGCACTCCCTGCAGTTCGAGCCAGGGCATCAGCATGCCGCTGTAGCCGGCCGTATGGACCATCTGCATCGGCGCCAGGATGCGGTCGCCGTGATGCAGGCCGCCGGCATCGACGCAGGCGCCGCCGGTGGCGTGCCAGGTATTGTGGCTGCGCGGGACACACTTCGGATCGCCGGTGGTGCCCGAGGTCCAGTGCATGGTGACGGTGTCGTTGGCGTCCACCTCGAGGTTTTCGAGGTACGCGTCCAGCGCGTCGAGGTCCGGGTCGGGCGCATCGGCGCCGAACAGATCCAGGCCGCCATCGCCCCCCAGGGCCAGCAGGGCGAACGGCGGCGCGCCGGCCTCCCGGCGGATTCTTTCGAAAATATCCGCCGGCCGTCCCTCCTTGAAGGAGACCAGGGTCAGAACCGCCGCCGGCCGCAGGTGACGGACAACACGCCTCAGGTCGGTCTCGCCGTAGGCCAGCATCGCCGGGGACGCGATGGCGCCCAGCCGCGCGCAGGCCAGGAAGGCGATGACGATCTCCACGATATTGGGCAACTGCACGACAACGATCGAGTCCTTGCCCACCCCCTCGGCGAGCAGGAGGGCGGCCAGCCGGTCGACGGCCCGGTCCGCTTCGCGCCAGTCGAGGCTCTGCGGCGCGCCGAAGGCGAAGTCCGCGCGGTTCGGCGCGTCAATCAGCACGGGGCCGCTTTCAGGCCCCCGTCCCGCCTGGTCGACACAGGCCCGGAACAGGTCGTCGACCGTGGTCTGGCCCCACCAGCCGGCCTGCGTGTAGCGGGCGATTGTCTCCGGATCGTGCAGAATCACCGCGGACGCTCGCTCCCCGGCTCAGGGTTGCTCGTGCATGGTGTCGGCCACCTTCACCAGGTAGGGATTGGACTTACCCTTGGTCATGTCCAGGTAGCCCGGCATGTCGAAATAGTCCCTGGCGCGCCAGATGCGCCCGTCCCGGATCTGGTAAATGCCCATGTACGGCATTCGCACGGTGGTGCCGTCCGGCTGGTCGTACTCGTCGATGCCCTCGAAGATGATCTTGTCGTCGTCCTCCAGGTAATTGACGATACGCCAGCGGCTCTCGACCTGGTGCGGCCAGAGTATCGTGATGCCCTTGCGCATGTAGTCCTTGCCCTCGAAAGGCCGGGTGCCGACGTGCAGGTAGTAGATGCAGTCGTCGGTGAAACAGTCCAGCACGGCTTCCAGGTCCTTGCGTTTCATCGAGTCGATATACCGCTGCACGGCGTCGTAGGCTTGTCCCATGGTGATCTCCAGTCTCTCGTTGTCAATGGTGTGAAATGATTTCGTCGACCGCGAGCCTTGCGCTCATGGCGGCGGCAGGCGTCGCGACGAAGCCCTTGGGCCCACAGGCATCGCCGACGTTGAACAGGTTCGGGATGGGCGTCTGCACCGGGATGTTGTAGCCCGGCCAGGACCTCGCGACCACGTCGGGGTCGTCGATATCCCGCACCTGCACGTCCAGGATGCGCCCGCCCTTGGCCTCGAAGTCGGGGAACAGTGTGTGCACGTCCTCGGTGTTGGCGCGGATTTCGTCCTCGTGGTCCAGCGGCTCCAGGCAGCTCTTCGGCGTGCCGTAGAAGGACATCAGGTGTTTGCCGTCGGGCGCCCATTCCGGGCAGATGTTGGTCAGCGGCACGCCGGTGACGATGCGCTGCAGGCCGGCGGCCAGGAAGGCGGACCGCGCCTCGAACAGCGGCTCGTCGGACACCACGTAGGTGGCCACGATTGGCGTCGGGCGGATCCGCCTGTTCAGCTGGCCGACATATTCCTCCCCCAGTGCCGCTTCCCCGGCCAGCCCGACGGTCAGCGAAGGGCCGGCATTGCTGATCACGATGTCCGCCTCCAGCACCTGTCGCTGACCGTCGCGCTCGACGACCACACCCCGCGCGCGGCCGTCGGACACCTGGATTTCGCGCACGGGCGTGTTCAGCAGCACGGTCCCGCCGTGCCGCTCGATGACCTCACCAAGGGCCTGGCTGACTGCGACGAAGCCGCCCGGGACCAGCGCGTACTTGTCCATGCGCGCCTTCGAGGCCGCGAAGTGCGCGAACCAGTGGCTCGCCGGGTATTCGAAGTCGTTGACCGCCGACACCGCCGAGGTGATCGCGTGAAACAATGCGATCAGGTTCTCGTTGTCCGTGTATTGCTCCAGCCACTCGCGGAAGGTGGGGCCGTCCTCGCCGTGCACGGCCGCGTTCGGGTCGCGGAAGGCCTTGCCGATCTTGGCAATCGACAGCTGCAGGCCGACGTTGGCCATGGCTTTCTTGCCCTCGCCGCCGTGTACTTTCAGGAACAACTCGATCATCTTGCCGATGCCGCTCTTGGCCGGCAACGGCACGAATTCCTCGTCGCCCTTGATCCAGAACCACATCTCGCTGACGGGCCGCAGGTCGAACTCGGCGCCCACCTCCTTGCACACGTCCGGCAGGATGCCGGCCAGCTGAAAGGAGACCGCGCCGCGCGGCAGCCGGTAACCGTCGATCACCTGGGTGCGGGTTCGCCCGCCGACCGTGTCCAACCGGTCACAGACGGTTACCTGGTAGCCCTTGTTCGCGAGCAAGGCGCCGGCGCACATGCCGCCGACACCCGCGCCGACGATGACTGCTCGTTTCGTATCTGCCATGAGGGAATTTCCTGTGTTGTGCGAATATTCAGCGGCCGGAACGGCGGGAAGATGCCTGCACCAGCAATTGCCGGTCGAGTTGCAGGCCGCTGGCGATGAAGTTCCAGATCTGCCGTGTCAGGGCGGATCGCGAGGGGCGGCGCGGCGCGGCCAGCGCCAGGCCCACCGCGTGGCGCACACCGCCGCAGATCAGGGCGCCCAGCACCGCCGGCTGGTAACCGGCGGGCAGCTGGCCGCGGGTCTGGCCCTTGGCGATGTTTCGGGCGGTCAGCTCGATGATTCCGTTCCAGCGTTCGGCCTCGACCGCCGCCACCTCGGGATCGCGCGCCAGCGTCGAAATGATGACTGCGGCCAGCTCGTTGGCGTAGAGAAAGTCGACCAGGCGCGACAGGCGGATCTGCTCGCGCAGCGCCCAATCCTTTTCGTCCACATCCGCCAGCACGATGACCTCCTGGAGCTGGTCGTAGAAGTGCTCGACCACCGCCGCCACCAGCCCGGCCTTCGAACCGAACCGGTGATATGGCAAGCCGACCGATACGCCCGCGAGCCGCGCGACGTCCTGCAACTCGAAGTTGCCGTTACCGGCGACGAGTGCCTCCGCCGCGGCCTCGATAAGCAGCGCACGACTTCGCTCAACCTGTTTTCTGCGGGCCACCAAGCAAGGATTCCCAGTCGCTTATTGAATTGAATTCAATATAGAGAACTCCCCGTCCCGCGTCAACGAAAAAAGGGACCTCGACCCGTTTTTTGCTACGATGCACGCCCATGAATATTTACCTGGTCCGCCATGGCGAAGCCGCAGCCCGTTGGCACGAAGCCGACGACCCGGGCCTCAGCGCGCGCGGCCGCCAGCAGGCCGCAGAGGCGGCCCGACTGCTTCAGGAGCTTATCGAGCCGGGCGTCCGGCTCGTCAGCAGCCCCCTGCTGCGCGCCCGCGAGACCGCACGCCCGCTGGCCCAGGCGCTCGAGACCGAAGTGGCGATCGCCGAGCGCTTTCGGGAGATACCGACGCCGGTGGAACTGACGGACCGGCAAACCTGGCTGGGTAAGATCGCACGGCAAACCTGGAGCGAACAGGCCGGCATGGTGCGCGACTGGCGGCTCGGTTTGCTGGAGCAACTGAGGCAGATTCGCGAACCCACCGTGATATTCACCCATTTCATGGTGCTGAACGTCATCGTCGGCGATCTCAACGCCGATGATCGCGTGGTGT
>JASFKQ010000114.1:0-12022 GCA_050118555.1 Lysobacterales bacterium | reverse complement strand
GCCGGCGCTGGCATGACCGGGACCTGGAACGCCTTCAGCTCGACCCGTCCGCGGTTCGTCGCTGGTTCATCGCCAATCATGGCCTGACCTTCCACGGTTATGCCCGCTTGCGGCGCCTGGGCCTGGCGCTCAGGCAGATCCAGCACGGCACGCCGGTGAACCAGGCCGTGGTCGCTCACGGCTTCGATTCCGAGGCGAGTTTCCGGGAAGCGTTCGCCCAGGTCTTCGGCAATCCGCCCTCGGCCGTCGACCGCGAGTCGTCCATCTGGATCAACCGGGTGGCGACGCCGCTGGGTTCGATGGTCATGGGGGTGCATGACAGCGGCTTGTGCCTGCTGGAATTCGCCGAGCGGCGCATGCTGGACACCCAGCTGAAACGCCTGCGGGAGCGCATGGGCCGGGTCTTCCTTCCCGGGGACCATCCCCTGATGCAGAGGGTCAAGCGTGAGCTGGAAAACTATTTCGGTGGCGGCCTCCGCGAGTTTTCCATACCCGTGCAGGCGCCTGGCACCGTGTTCCAGGAAGCCGTATGGAACGCTCTGCGCGAGATTCCCTATGGCGAAATGCGAAGTTATGCGGACGTTGCCGAACGGGTCGGCCATGCGGACGCGGTGCGCGCGGTCGGTCGGGCCAACGGCGACAACCGGATCGCCATCGTGATCCCCTGTCACCGGGTCGTCGGGTCCGGCGGCGAATTGACCGGTTATGGCGGCGGAATCTGGCGGAAGGAATATCTTCTCGCGCTGGAGCATGCGCACGCATTCCATCTGTCCTGAACATTCTGGCAAGCGCCGGCGGCGAGGATCATAATGAAAGGAAATCCATCTCCCGTGAAGGTAAATCCCATGCACCGCATCGAATCCAGCTGCCGTCTCGTGGTCGTCTTGCTTTTCAGCATCACGCTGAGCGCCTGCTCGCAGGACAGCTCTCCCGAACCGAAGGACCAGGCCGCTGTCCCGGTGCAAGCCGCTACAGTGTCCGAGGATCTGCCAGCCCCAATGGCAGAGGCCGACTCTCCTGAAGTCATTGTCTTCGGGGGGATCGATGACGTCGAGACCTGGCTAGAGGCGGAAAACTGGTGGAGCGACGGCGTCGAGGACGGACCGGTGTCGGCGCCCCATGTGCTGATCACCGGAATCGGGCCGCAATGGCAGGAAAACGCGCAGAAAATCCCGGTATCCGACAAGAAGCAGGCCTTCTACCGTTTCATGCTGCCGCTGGTGCTGCATGCGAACGAGATGGTCGAGACCCGCAGGAAAGCCTTGCTGCGCGCCCGCGACGAGGTCAAGGCGGGCGAGAAACTCTCCGCAGAAGAGCTGGAACAACTGAAGAAGGCCATGGTTCTCCTGCGCGTCGGCAGCGAAGAGGAGGCCGGCGCCCTGACGGCGGACAGCCCCGAAATGCCCCGCATCCTGGACGATCTCATCTACCGTCTCGATGTCATTCCCCCCGGCTTGGCCCTCGGACAGGCGGCGTACGAAAGCGGCTGGGGCACGTCCCGCTTTGCCGTACAGGGCAATTCGCTGTTCGGCCAGTGGACGTTCGGTGGAGACGGAATCGCACCGGAGCAGAAGCGCAAACACCTCGGCAACTACGGGATAGCCGCCTTCGAATGGCCGTTCGACAGCGTCCGGGGGTACTTCATCAACCTGATGTCGCATCCGGCCTACGAGGATCTGCGAAAGGTACGCGCCGAGCTGCGCGCCGCCGGCAAGCCGATCTCTTCCCTGGCGCTGGCCGACGGACTACTCCGCTACTCGGAGCGCGGGCAGGAATACGTCGACGATCTCAAGGGCATCATCCGCGTGAACGACTTCGATAAGGCGGACAACGCGGTTTTCCGCGACGAGCCGGTGCGGTTCCTCGTCATGCGTGCCACCCCCGAGGAAGCGGAGGAAACCCGCCGCAAAATCGATGAGATGCGCGCAAACGGCCAGATCGAAGAAATCGTCGAGAGAATGCGGCTCGACTAGCCTCGCGGCGAAGCGGAAGACATGAGCGTTTCAATCGAGATCCTCGACGCGATCACGGTCATTACCATCAACCGCCCCGAGGTCCGGA
Organism: Lysobacterales bacterium; assembly: GCA_050118555.1. Lineage (GTDB taxonomy): Bacteria > Pseudomonadota > Gammaproteobacteria > Xanthomonadales > SZUA-36 > CALKKN01. The sequence continues at coordinate 9,961 of JASFKQ010000114.1, read as the reverse complement.
ACGCGGTGGATCGGGCGACTGCCGAGCGGCTGGCTGCGGCCTTTCGCGACTTCGATGAAGACGAGACCCAATCGGTGGCGATCCTCACCGGCGCCGGTGGAACCTTCTGCGCCGGCGCCGACCTCAAGGCCCTGGCATCCGGCGATGAAAATCGTGTCGAGGAAACCGACGACGGTCCCATGGGCCCGACCCGGATGACGCTGTCCAAGCCGGTCATCGCGGCCGTGGAAGGCCATGCCGTGGCCGGCGGACTGGAACTCGCGCTCTGGTGCGACCTCCGCGTTGCCGCCAAGGACGCCGTGTTCGGCGTGTTCTGCCGGCGCTTCGGCGTGCCGCTGGTGGACGGCGGCACGGTACGCCTGCCGCGGCTGATCGGGCACAGCCACGCCATGGACCTGATCCTGACGGGCCGCGGTGTATCGGGCGAGGAGGCGCTGCGCATGGGCCTGGCCAACCGCATCGTGCCCCCGGGCGAGGCGCTGGACGCTGCGCTCGAACTCGCAGCCGGGCTCGCCCGCTTCCCCCAGCGCTGCTTGCGCAGCGACCGCCTCAGCGCGCTGGAACAGTGGAGTATTCCGGAAGCTGAAGCACTGCACCAGGAAACCCGCCGAGGCCTGGAGGTGCTCCGTTCCGGGGAATCCCGCGAGGGCGCGCAGCAGTTCGCAAAGGGCTCCGGCCGCCACGGCAATAACCTGTAGGAGCGCGCCTATCGCGCGGACCAGGCCTGCAGGACCGCCCGATCTCCTCCTCGATGAAATAGTCCGGATGGTTGACCTGGGGCATCAGCCCCGCTGTCCGCAACCGGTATTTTGAGAAGTTGTCCTTCGGCCGTTTGCATCGTCGCATCCTGGGCCGGGACAAGGTGTGTGCGTGCGACACACGGAAACCCACATTTTGGTGTTTGCCTTGCTGGCGGGTGCTTTGGTACCGGCCATGGGACACTCCAAAACTCCTTCTTGCAACCCCGCCAGCCGTGACCCGCACTGCGATGAATCCCCGATTGAGCTCACCCCGATTACGGTAACGGCAACCCGGCGGGAGTCGCCCATCACACGCGTGCCGGTCAGCGTGACCGCTCTGAGCGGCGACAGGCTGAAAAAAATGGGGGCCCTGGATTTCGAAGACTACGCGCGCTCGGTGCCGGGCCTGAGCTTCACCGATGCCGGCTTCGGCGGTCAGAAATACGTGATCCGGGGCGTTTCTACCGACATTCTCAGCGAGTCGCGCGCAGCTGCGTCCGTATACCTCGATGAGACTCCGATCACCAGCGGCAGTTTTGGCAAACTGTCCTATTCGCCGGATCCGCTGCTGGTGGATATCGACCGGGTGGAGGTTCTCCGCGGTCCCCAGGGAACCTTGTTCGGTTCGGGTTCGATGGGCGGCGCGATCCGCGTCATTACCCATCGACCCAACCCGGCCGAAACCGAAGGATTCGCAGAAGCCCGCCTGTCGACCACGGCGCACGGCGGCCCGGGCTACGAAGTTCATGCCATGCTCAACGCGCCGCTGTTCGAAGGCGGGGCCGCCGTCCGCGGCGTTGCCTATTACCGCAACCTGGAGGGCTGGATCGACAATACCGCGTTGGGAACCCGGGATGTCAACGACAACGAAACCGTCGGGCTGCGCCTGGCCGGCCTGTGGACCGACTCAAAACGTTTGACCGTCGACGCCCGGGTCGTGTACCAGGACCGGCAGAGCCACGGTAACGGATTCGACCAGGGCGACCCCCCATGGACCCAACAGCGTCTGGTTCCGGAGCCCAACCGCGACGAATGGTCGCTGCTGAACGTCAACATCGACTACCGCTTCGACTGGGGTCAGTTGATCTCGGTAACATCATGGCTGAACCGTACTACCCAGGATGAAACGGACGGCAAAGCGGTCTACTCCAGCCCGCTAATCACGACGGTTACCGCGGCCTACCATCGCGAGCAACGGGACTTCATCCAGGAATTCCGGCTGCAGTCGGACGGGGACCAGGACCTGGACTGGCTGCTGGGCCTGTTCTACCAGGAACAGGATTATGGGCTGCACCACGAGGTCGTGGTGCCGGGCTTTGACGAGCGGACCGGTGGCTGGGCATCGGCGTTCGGGACGCCGGACCGATTGCTGGTCGCGCAGACGGACCGATCAACGGAACAGACCGCCGCCTTTGGCGACGTCATCTGGCATTTCGGGGAACGCTGGGAAGGCTCGCTCGGAGGGCGCTGGTTCCGCTTCGAGCACTCCAGCGATTCCTCGACAGCCGGACCATTGGGCCGCGGGGGCGAGTCCATCCAGACGCAGGCAAGCGAAACCGGTTTTACGCCGAAGGTCAGCCTGAGCTATCTGCCCGGTGACGAACTGATGCTGTACGGGACCGTTTCCGGTGGCTACCGGCCCGGCGGCGCGAACGAAACCGTATTCGAGGAGTGGGAGACCTGCCGACCTTTTTTCGAGATGTTCGGATTGACCGGAATACCTCCAGAATTCGAGTCGGATTCCCTTTGGAGCTACGAACTGGGCCTCAAATCGGGCTGGACCTCGCGCCAGGTATACCTCGACGCCGCGATCTTCTACATGGACTGGTCGGACATGCAGACGCCTGCCGCACTCCCCTGCGGGGCGCAATGGGTGCAGAACGTCGGCGAGGCGACCAGCAAAGGCGCCGAATTCGAACTCGTCGCCTGGCCCGGGAGGAATCTCGAACTCAGGCTGAACGGGGCCTGGACCGACGCCCGGCTTGACGAGGATGTCGTCTTCATGGGCGGCCGTGAAGGCGACCGGGTACCGGGCGTCCCCGAGTACGCCTTTGGCGGTTCGCTCGCCTGGTTCTTCAATGCCTTCCAGAACACGGGCGGCAGCATCCGCATCGACTATCAATACGTCGGCAGCTCCCCCAATGGCTACTCCTATGCCTACACCCCGAGCGAAATCCCGTCCTACGCCCTGGTCAACCTGCGGCTGGGCATCGGGAAAGGCCGTTGGCAGGCGACCCTGTTTCTGGACAACCTCTTCGACGAGCGGGCCATCATCACGGTGCATGACTTCCCGGAGCACTGGGTGGTGGCAGCCCGCCCGTTCACGACCGGCATCAGCGTACGTTATAACTTTTGATGCCGTGTTATCGACTCAAACCGATACATGCGGCCTCCGAGCAACCGTATGCGCGGATCGCTCCGGGCTAGTAGCTGATACTGCCTGTGAATTCCTGACCTAACGGGGCGGTCAAAGCATAAGGGTCCTCAATCGTGACGAAAACCAGTGACAGGAACTCACCGGACGCGTTTTCGAAGCGACCGGTTCCACCGACCACGACATTCGTAACTTCGTATACCACCGTCCCTGGGACCACGACTGGCGGAATTACGTTGGCGGAGTACTCCAACCAGATTTTGTCACCGTTGGCCGCGACCAGGGTTGCTTCACCGCCTTCGAGGGCAAGTGTCGACAGATTGGTACAGTGAGTCGAGTAGTAATCGGCCCAGCCGAGATGCGTCACGTAACCAGCCATGTGACTAATGGTCTGGTAAGGCGCACCGTTGACGGGCAGGCAGGCGACCGACTCGAAGTCAAATATGGCCTCACCGCTCATGCTTCCCATGAGAGGTCTTGGGCCAGGATTGTTGCCCGCGCTGACGACGGTCACACTGAAGCACACGAGCAGCAGGAAAAGCAGAAATCGAACAGATTTGCGTTTCATCGTAATTACCTCCTCTTGATCAGAAGTCAAGAAAGCGGCAGGTTCGGGTCGCTGGAATTTGTCAGGCCGCGCTATACTCGAAATGGACTGTCCGATTCGATCGGCGAACCGGACAGATCAGCCATCGGCGATCCTCAGTGCCACGACCGGCCGTGACTTTGAAACTAAGGTGTTTCCGGCGCGGGAGTCCCGAAGGAAGCCGAAAGATTTCCTGATGATTACCTGATGGCGCGGCACCGCAAACGACCGGGTTGCGGAAAAATGGCCTCAGAGCACCCGAAAACGGTAAAAGAACCCTTCGCCCTCGGATCATTCCGGGTCGAACCCTCGCGCCGCATCATCTCCGGCCCGGACGGCGAGACCACCATCGAACCGAAGATCATGGCCGTGCTGCAGATGCTGGCCGCGCGGCGCGGCGAGGTCGTCACGCGCCAGGAATTCATCGAATCCATCTGGGCCACCGAGTTCGGCGGCGACGAGAGCCTGACACGTGCCGTGTCGCAGCTGCGGAAGATCTTCGGCGACGGGCATCGCGACCACCACTACATCGAAACCGTTCCCAAGACGGGGTACAGGCTGACAGCCGGGGTGGGGCCACCGCCGTCCTCCGGGAATCGGCGCGAGCGTAGCCGTCTGCTGGCGCCAATCGTCGCGGTGCTTCTTGCGATCCTCGCCGCCACCGTGTATTTCCGGGAGCAGCCGATTAACAAGCCGCGCCCCGAAGCACCGGACGGAAAAACCTCGGTCATGCTGGCGGTCCTGCCGTTCGACATCCAGGGCGGAACCAGCCAGGACGAACCGCTGGCCTTCGGCGTGGCCGACGAAATCCTGTCCGCATTGAGCCGCAACCCGTCGATCGCCGTGATCGCAGGCAACTCATCGTTCCAGTTCCAGGGCGATAGCAAGAAGGATGTAGCGGCCGTCGGCGAGAAGCTGCACGTCAACTACGTCGTCGACGGGTCACTGCGGCGTTCGACCGAAGGCCTGAGGGTTGGCGTGTACCTGATCGACACCGGAACCGGGCTGGTGGAATGGTCGGACGTCGTGACGCGCCCCGAGGACGAAATTTACTCGATCCCTGGTGAGGTGGCGGCTTCGGTGGAAACGGCGCTGGGCGCCGAACCGGTCATCGGTCATCGACCGATCGCGGCGCCGGATCCGGCCGCCTACCAATCCTACCTGTACGCAAAGTCCCTGCTGCGCACCCCCTGGGGAGATAACCTCGACAGGGCGATCAAGGCGCTGGTGCATGCGGTCACCGTGGACCCCTCGCTGAGCGAGGCCTGGTCGACCCTGGCGATCACTCGTGTGGAAATGGGCTTTTCCTCGGGCCCTGCCAGGCCCGGACCCGGAGACCCGATCTGGTCGGAACGGCTGCGGGCGGCACGGCAGGATGCCGAAACGGCGCTGGCCATCGATGCCAAAAACGTCGAAGCCCGTCTGGCCCTGACGCTCGTCGATTATCGGGAGGAGGCCGTTTCCCTTGCCGAGACCGTCCAGCGAATGCGTTCACTGCTGGCCAGTGCACCAAACCATCCAAAGGTGAATTTCCGGATGGGCATGCTGATGGACAGCGTCGGGCGATTTCAGGACGGCATCCGTTACTTCGGGCGAGCCCTGGCGCTGGATCCATTGACGATGCTGAATGCCGCCCTGTACGGAGATGCGTTGCTTTGTTCGGGACACATGGATGAGGCCATGGCGTTTATCAGGGCACAAGGTGTCTACGAGCGCTACCAGCGAACCTACACGGGCCTGGTGATGAACCTGCTGGCGGGCGACTTCCAGGCGGCACGCGAGGGCTTCACCGAACTGGGGCCCAAGGACATCTTCATCGTGGATGGCGTGATCGAGCTTCCGACGATGAACGTCGACAGCCGCAACACGCAGCGCATGAGCGAATTGATGGCGACCGTAATAGACGTCGCCGAACAGGCGGATGTCACGGTGGATCCCGAGCTTGTGTCCAAACTCGACGCAGCAGCGGATGAAGGGTTGATCCTTCATTTCTATGTCGCCCAACTGCTGGCGGCTGCCGGATTGCAGGACGCGGCCCTGGACCTGGTCGGGCAGCGTATCGCCGCCGGTGACTCCCTGGTGCGTGAAAGCGGCATCTTGCTGCGCCCGGCCTTCTCGGCGGCGCGCCAGAATCCCAGCATCCTGAAATGGCTGGACGTGACAGGACAACTCGAGTATTGGCTGCAGACGGAATCCTGGCCTGACTACTGCAAGGACCCGGGACTTCCGTACGATTGCGCAAAGGCTGGCCGGCAATTCAGAAAGAAATCGATGACGGAGACATCGGCGGCATCCACGTTATAATCCGCCGATGGGAAATCGCTTATCGAAGATTTACACCCGCACGGGTGACAAGGGCACGACCGGCCTGGGCGACGGTTCGCGCGTGGACAAGGACAGCCTGCGGGTGGAAGCCTTCGGGACCGTCGACGAGTTGAACAGCGCGGTCGGGCTGGTGCTCAGTTCCGATCCGCCCGTTGCCGTGCGCGACTGCCTGACCTGGGTTCAGCACGAACTGTTTGACCTCGGAGGGGAACTCTGCATGCCCGGCACCACGCTGATTCCGGACGCCTACGTGGACGGTCTCGAGAAGCAACTCGACGCCTTCAACAAAGACCTGCCGCCACTGAAGGACTTTATCCTGCCCGGCGGCTCGGAGTCCGCCGCCAGGTGCCACATGGCCCGCACCGTGGCCCGCCGCGCCGAGCGTCGCGTGATCAGCCTGGCACACAACGAGACGGTGAACGAAGCCACCATCCGTTACCTCAACCGCCTGTCCGACCTGCTGTTCGTGCTCGCCCGCGTCCTGGCCCGAACGGAAGGGGGTTCCGAAGTCATCTGGGTCCACGGCGACCAGCGCGGCTGACCGAGACGCGCCTGTTACGCGGCCGCTATTCGCACGGCCGACATCGACGCCCCCGCTTCGCAGCCATTCCAACGGGTCTGGCCGGCCCGTGCGCACAGACCACAAAACATTTTAGAATACCCGCATTTCGCCCCTCGCCAATTGATCTGGCTCAAGTGGCTTGTATTCATCTAAGACAATCTGCTAAGTTTCTACAGGATTTCAATAAATTGGACTTTTCGAAGCCGGCCTGAACGGGAGTGCATTCAGGCTTAATAAGCAGTACTGATTGAGATTGGGGAGGTCGTCATCAGGAAACCGAAGCTCATACTCCGGCCGCTCACGGCCGTCATTGCGACAGCGCTTTACTCGACCCAGCACGCGGCAGCCCAGGACAATGACCAGGAAAAGCGGCCCATCGAGGAGGTCAGGGTTACCGCGCAGCGGCGCGAGATGTCGATGCAGGAGCTGCCGCAGTCCATCCAGGCTTTCACGGCCGAAGATATCAAGCGGAATGCATTCACGGGCTTCAACGACGTCGCTAATGCCCTTCCCAGCCTGACGCTGATCCAGGATACCCCGGGACGGAACTCGGTGAAATTCCGCGGCGCCTCGACGGGCACCGGCGAGTACTACACGGCCAGCACGGCCGCTGTGTACCTGGACGAAACCCCGCTGACCTTCAATTCCCAGCAACTGTGGCCCGCCATGGTGGACATCGAGCGCATCGAGTCGCTGCCGGGCCCGCAAGGCACCCTGTTCGGATCGTCCTCTCTGGCCGGCACGGTGCGCGTGATTACGAACAAGCCCGACCCGACCGCCTGGTCCGGTGAGGTATACAGTGAGTACTACGCCACCAAGGGGGGCTCGGGCAGCTGGGCCGTCAACGGCCATATCAACATCCCGCTGATCAAGGACACACTCGCCCTGCGCCTGGTGGCCCACACGCGCGACGAGGGCGGCTGGATCGACAACATCTACGGCGAGACCTATGTCGCGCCGGATCCGACCCGGTTTTCCTCACCGCCCAATAACGAGCAGTGGGTACAGGACGACTGGAACAAGTACAAGCTGACGGGTGGTCGCGCATCGTTGCTCTGGAACATGACCGAGAACTGGAGCACGACGCTGATGCTGATCAGCGAGAGGAACGCGGCGGACGGCAGCTGGGCCGAGGACACCTATTTCGGCGATGACCAGATCGCGATGTTCCACGACGAGTTCCGGGATGACGACTGGTGGAACGCGTCGCTCATGGTCGAGGGTGACCTGGGGTTCGCGACTCTGGTTTCCAGCACGACCTACCTCGACCGGGACATCGCCTACGAATGGGAGAACATGGTCTACGAGCAGTGGAAGGACAGCTACTGGGGCGCCTACTATCCGCTGTACAACTCGGCGTATACCTACGGCTGGGTGTTCAACGATCAGACGCAGGACCGGTTCTCGCAGGAGATCCGCCTGACCTCGCAGGGCGACAGCCGCTTCCAGTGGATGATCGGCGGCTTCTACGAAAAAATCGAAGACCAGTGGCTGTACGGCACCAGGAATCCGGACCTCACCCGGGCGGATCAGCCCGGCGAAGTCTGGTACTACGCCAATTACTGGGCTTACTACTACAACTACTACGGGTACGACGTGCAGTACCCGCTGCCGGAAACCGACATCGGTTACTCGGAGGCGCTGGACCGCACTTACGAACAACTGGCGTTTTTCGGCGAGGTCACCTACGACATTACCGAAGCCTGGTCGGTGACCGGCGGTGCACGCTGGTTCAGGTTCAGCGAGGACATGCAGCAGACCTACAACTTCCCGGGCGGCCTTCCGGTCTGGGGCACCTTCGATACCAACGGTACCGTCTACGCGGACAGCACGACCGAAGACTGGGCTTTCAAACTCTCCACCCAGTACGACATCACCGACAACATCATGGTCTACGCCCTGTTCAGCCAGGGTTTCCGCCCCGGCGGGCAGAACAGCTTCCGGGCGGCGCAATCGGGACTGCTACCGCCGAACTACGGGCCGGACTTCATGGACAATTACGAAATCGGCACGAAGTCACTGCTGTTTGACGGTTCGTTGCAGCTGAACGTGACGCTGTTCCACATGGAGTGGGACGACCGCCAATTCGCCCAGGTTGGCAGCGGCGACCTGCCGTGGTGGCTGCGCGGCACCGTCAACGCCGGCAAGACCACGACCGACGGCGTGGAATTGTCCTTCCTGTGGCAGGCCACCAACAATTTGCAGTTCGAGGGCAACGTGACCTGGCTCGACGCGCAGGCGGATTCGACCTTCGAGTTCCTGAACGGAAACGTAATGCGCCCGGGCGACCCACTGCCGAACGCGCCCGAATGGGCCTGGTGGGTCGCCGCCGACTACACCCTGCCCTGGCGCCCATTCGACGGAACGCTCTGGACACGCGTCGATTATGCCTATGGCGACGAGTGGTGGGACAGCACCAGCGGCGCCATCGAGCGCGACCCGGCCGACCTGATCCCGGACTGGAGCAACGTCAACCTGCAGCTGGGCCTGTCGCTGCCCAACGACTGGACGATCACGGCCTTCGTCAACAATCTGACCGACGAGAAGCGCGTGACGACGCGTCTGACGGGCACCGAATCCGATTGGTTCGGCGTCCCCTACTACAAGACCTGGGAGTACCAGGTACGGCCGCGCAGCTACGGTCTCTCCGTCAGGAAGGCCTTCCGCTGAACGGCTGAACCACCCGGATGGCATCCAGGCTGATCGCCACGTCGGTCGTGCGCGGCAGCCGCCAGGGCGAGAGCCACGGCGGCGTCTGCGTGGTGGACCTCGAGCAGCAGTCCGTGCGCCAGGCACTGGACTGGAACACCATGGACATCGACTGGGAAGGGCGCGGCGCGGACCGTGGGCTGCGCGGCATTGCCATTCACGGCGAGACCGTGTTTATCGCCGCCAGTGACGAGTTGTTCGCCTACACTCCGGACTTTCGGCTGCTTGGCTCCTGGCGCAGCCCCTGGCTCAAGCACTGCCACGAGATCGCCGTCTGGCAGGGCAACGTCTTCCTGACCTCCACCGGCTACGACAGCATCCTCGCCTTCGATATTGCAAAGCGGCGGTTCCACTGGGCCATGCACGTGGACATGGAGGGTTTCAACTTCAAAGCCACCCTCTACGACCCGAACGGCGACGAGGGTCCGCTGATGCTCAACAAGCTGCACCTCAACAACGTGGTACCGACGCAGGGCGGGATGTACATTTCAGGCGTCCGAACCGGCGGCATGCTGCTGTTCAACGGTCAGCACGTGCGGATGTCCGTGACCCTGCCGGCGGGCACCCACAACGCGCAGCCGTTCCGCGACGGCGTGCTGTTCAACGACACCCGGTCGGACAGCGTGCGCTACGCAGGCCGCGGCGAGCGCAACGAAGACCGGTCG
>JASFKQ010000113.1:0-12142 GCA_050118555.1 Lysobacterales bacterium | reverse complement strand
CAACGTATCATGGGCACAATTTTTTGAAGGAACACCGACACGCCTCCAACCCTCGCAACCGACCCTAAACAGGTATTCTCGATGCCGAACCGAACTGAACTCGCCAACGCCATTCGCGCCCTTTCCATGGACGCCGTTCAACAGGCCAACTCCGGTCATCCCGGAATGCCGATGGGCATGGCCGACATCGCCGAGGTCCTCTGGCGCGATAACCTCAAGCACAATCCGGCCAATCCACAGTGGCCGGACCGCGACCGCTTCGTGCTCTCGAACGGCCACGGCTCGATGCTGCTCTACTCCGTGCTGTACCTGACCGGTTATGAATTGCCCATTTCCGAGTTGCGCAATTTTCGGCAATGGCACTCCATGACCCCTGGGCATCCGGAGTATGGGGACACGCCAGGCGTGGAAACGACCACCGGCCCGCTGGGCCAGGGCATCGCCAATGCAGTGGGTATGGCGCTGGCCGAAAGGGTGCTGGCCAACCGCTACAACCGCGGAGGCCACGAGATCGTGGATCACCACACCTGGGTCTTCATGGGCGACGGCTGCATGATGGAAGGCATCTCGCACGAGGCGTGCTCGCTCGCGGGTCGGCTGGGGCTCGGCAAGCTGACCGCGTTCTGGGACGATAATGGCATTTCCATCGACGGCGAGGTCGAGGGCTGGTTTACGGACGACACGCCCGCGCGCTTCGAAGCCTACGGCTGGCAGGTCATCCGGGACGTCAACGGCCATGACACCGTCGAGATCCAGCAGGCCATCGACACGGCCCGGGAGGAAGAAGCCCGGCCCACACTGATCTGCACCAGGACCATCATCGGTTTCGGCGCACCCAACAAACAGGGCACCGAGGCGACGCACGGTGCGCCGCTGGGCGCTGACGAGGTCGCCGCCGCCCGGAAAAACCTGGGCTGGGACGCCCCTCCCTTCGAGATTCCGGCAGAAATCGCCGCGGCCTGGGACGCGCGGGAAGCCGGCCGCGAGGCCGAATCCTCATGGCGTGAAAAATTCGAGGCCTTCCGGAAGGACTATGCTGGACTCGCCGAAGAGTTCGAGCGCCGCATGTCGGGTGAGTTGCCGTCCGGCTGGCAACAGGCGGCCGATGGGATTGTGGCCGACCTGCAGGCCAAGGGAGGTGATGTCGCAACGCGCAAGTCCTCCCAGATTGCCTTGAATGCATTTGGTCCGCTGTTGCCCGAACTGATCGGCGGCTCGGCCGATCTGGCCGGCTCGAACAATACCATCTGGTCGGGCAGTGTCGATGTCAAAGAGGGCGGCGAGTCCGGGAATTACGTCTACTTTGGTGTACGTGAGTTCGGTATGACGGCGATCTGCAACGGGCTGGCGCTGCACGGCGGATTCATCCCCTACGGTGCAACCTTCCTCGTCTTCTCCGACTACGCGCGCAATGCGGTCCGGTTGTCGGCGCTGATGGGGGTAAGGAACATCCATGTGTACACCCACGACTCGATCGGGCTCGGGGAGGACGGACCCACGCACCAGCCCGTGGAGCACGTGGCCAGCCTGCGGCTCATTCCCAACCTGCAGGTCTGGCGCCCCTGCGACACCGCGGAATCGGCAGTGGCCTGGCGCAGCGCGATCGAAAACCGCACCGGCCCGTCGGCGCTCGTGTTCACGCGCCAGGGTCTGCCGCACCAGTCGCGCGACCAAGAACAACTTGAAAACATCTCCCGCGGGGGCTATGTCCTCGTTGATACGAACGGCACGCCGGATGCGGTGATCATGGCCAGCGGCTCGGAAGTAGGCCTCGCCGTGGCGGCTGCCGGGCAACTGTCATCGGACGGTATCGAGGTGCGGGTAGTCTCGATGCCGAACCCAGGGCTGTTTCGCCAGCAGGACGCCGCTTACCGGGAGTCCGTGCTGCCCGCGGCGATCCGCGCCCGGGTAGCCGTCGAAGCGGGGGTCAGCGACTGCTGGGCGTCGCTCGTGGGAGACAGTGGACGGGTCGTCGGGGTGGACCGCTTCGGCGCGTCGGCCCCCGCCAAAGTCCTTTTTGAACAGTATGGCCTGACGCCCGAAAACGTCGGCCAGGCCGTCCGCGATTCGCTGGCGGCGGTATAGAAAAATGCGAAATCCGATCAATTCCCAAGGAGAACAAGATGGCAATAAAGGTAGCAATCAATGGCTATGGCCGCATCGGGCGCAACATCATGCGCTCCCTTTACGAATACGGCCGGACCGATGAGATCCGAATTGTCGCGATCAACGACCTGGGTGATGCCGCCACCAACGCGCATCTGACTCAGTACGACACGGCGCACGGCCGGTTCCAGGGCGAAGTCAGCGTCGACGGCGGCGATCTCATGATCAACGGCGACCGCGTCAAGGTGTTGGCGGAGCGCGATCCCTCCAAACTGCCCTGGTCCGAACTGGGCGTGCAGGTTGTCTACGAATGCACGGGCCTGTTCCGGAGCAAGGAAACCGCCGGTGCGCACATCAAGGCCGGCGCACAGAAGGTGATCATCTCGGCCCCCGGGCAGAACGTGGACAACACGGTCGTTTATGGCGTCAACCATGACACGCTGCGATCCAGCGACGAGGTGATTTCGAACGCCTCGTGCACCACGAACTGCCTGGCGCCGCTGGCCAAGGTGCTGAACGATGCCATCGGCATCGAGAGTGGCCTGATGACCACCATCCACGCTTACACGAACGACCAGGTGCTGACCGACGTCTATCACAAGGATCTGCGCCGGGCACGCTCGGCCACGATGAGCCAGATCCCGACCAAAACTGGCGCGGCGGCGGCAGTGGGCCTCGTGCTGCCGGAACTGAACGGCAAGCTGGACGGCTTCTCGATGCGCGTGCCGACCATCAACGTGTCGGTTGTGGACCTGACGTTCGTGGCCGGCAAGGCGACGTCGGTCGAAGAGGTGAACCGCGTGGTCAAGGCCGCATCCGACGGCCCGATGGCCGGAATTCTCGGCTACAACGACAAGCCACTGGTGTCGATCGATTTCAATCACGATCCGCATTCATCGATTTTCGATGCCGGGCTGACGCGCGTGATGGACGGAAATCTGGTCAAGGCGCTTGCCTGGTATGACAATGAGTGGGGATTCAGCAACCGTATGCTGGACACCACGATCGCATTGGTAAACGCCTGAGGACATATGAACTACCTTCGAATGGAAAACCTGGACCTGGATGGCCGCAGGGTCATGATCCGGGAGGACCTCAATGTGCCCGTCAGCGACGGCAAAGTGACCTCGGACGCCCGCATCCGGGCGTCCTTGGCGACCATCCGCCTGGCGCTCGAAAAAGGCGCGGCCGTCATGCTTCTGTCGCACCTTGGCCGGCCGGTCGAAGGTGAGCCCGACGCGCGCTACTCGCTCGCGCCGGTGGCCGAGCACCTTTCCGGGCTGCTCGACCGTTCCGTACGGTTGGAAACCGACTGGCTGGATGGTGTGGACATTGCACCCGGCGAGGTCGTGCTGTGCGAAAACGTACGGTTCAACCGCGGCGAGAAAAGCAACGACCCTGACCTGGCGCGCAGGATGGCCGCGCTGTGCGACGTGTTCGTGATGGATGCATTTGGTACCGCGCATCGTGCACAGGCGTCGACGGAGGGCATCATCCGGCACGCGCCGATCGCCTGCGCCGGACCGCTGCTGAGCCGTGAACTCGACGCATTGGGGAAAGCCCTGCACCATCCTGACCATCCTCTTCTGGCCATCGTCGGCGGCTCGAAAGTCTCAACCAAGCTGACAGTGCTGGAAACCCTGCTGGACCGGGTGGATGAACTGATCGTCGGCGGCGGCATCGCCAACACGTTCATCGCCGCTTCGGGTCATAACGTCGGCAAGTCCCTGTATGAGTCGGACCTGATCCACGAGGCGCAGCGCCTGATCCAGAAGGCGCACGCCGGCGGCGGATCGATTCCGATTCCCCGGGACGTGATCGTCGGGAAGGCCTTCTCTGCGGATGCCGACCCCATCGTTCGCAGTGTCGAGGACGTGAGGGACGATGAGATGATCCTGGATATCGGCCCGCTGACGGTCGTCTCCTATGCTCAGATCATCGCGGGCGCCGGCACCATCATCTGGAACGGTCCGGTCGGCGTGTTCGAATTCAGGAATTTTTCCACCGGCACCCGCGCAGTCGCTGAGGCCATCGAGCGCTCATCGGCCTACAGCATTGCAGGGGGCGGCGACACGCTGGCTGCGATCGACGAGTATGGGATTGCCGACGAGATTTCCTACATCTCCACCGGCGGCGGGGCCTTTCTCGAATTCGTGGAGGGTAAGACGCTTCCGGCGGTCGCCGCGCTGGAAGCGGTGTCCCGCTGAACCACCGGTCCCGGCCGTATCGGGACAACCTCCCGGCTGTGCAATTGCCGGGAGGCTGCTAAGCTATTCGACGTCAACCGAAAGCGGAGAAGCCCATCATGAACCGTATGCAGCGTTCACCCCTGAAGCTCGTCGTGGCTGCCCTGGCGGCAATGCTGCTCTCCGCCGCCTGTGCTCCGAGCGTGACCGTGCGCAGCGACACCGATCCCGGCGTGGACATGTCGCAATACCGGAGCTACAACTTCTTCAGCCAGATGGGCATCGAGGGCGACGAATATTCGAGCCTGCTGGGGCAGCACTTCCGTGATGCCATCAGCGAGCAGATGGACGCGCGCGGCTACGTCAAGTCCGACAATCCCCAGTTGCAGGTCAACGTCTCCATCGGCTCGCAGGAAAAGGTCAGCGTGAACACCTACCAGGACCCGTATCTGTATGGCGGCTATTACGGGCGCCGTGGTGCGGGGTACTGGGGCAGCCCGTTTTACTATGGCGGGACAACCCAGACCTCCGTGCGGCAGTACACCGAGGCCAACGTGTATGTCGATCTCGTCGACGCCAGCACGCACAAGATGGTGTGGCAGGGTGTGGCGACTTTCACGTTGACGGACAAGATGCGCGAACAGCTGCGCCAGACCATTTTCAGCACCGTCGATAAGATCTTCGCGAAATACCCCGTCGCTCCCGTAGCCTCGGGATGACCCGCGTGAACGACAGTCTCCCCTTCCTGCGCCTGCTGCGCGGCATTGCGGTGCTTGGTTTCGCGCTGCTGGTCCTGACGGCCTGTTCGTCCGGGCTCAGCGTGCGCAGCGACGCTGACCCAACAGCGGACTTCAGCCGCTACCGGACCTGGGACTTCTTCGACCCCATGGGCATCGAGGGCGGCTACAACTCGCCGATCTACGGCGAGCTCTTTCGCGAAGCGATCGAACGCGAGATGACCGAGCGGGGCTATCGCAGAGCGGAGCACGCGGACCTGCTGGTGAACGTCACGATGCGCGCGGATGACAAGGTGAAGGTCACGAGCTACACCAACCCGTACATGAGCGGCGCGTACTATGGGTATCCCGGACGCGTCGCGTATGGCTCCGCGACCGGGGTCGGGGTCGGTGTTTCAACGCGCGCCACGCGGACGAGCGAGGCCTCCGTTTTCATCGACCTGGTCGACGCGAGTCGGCATCGCGTGCTGTGGCAGGGTGTCGCCGTCGCGAATGTCACGGACAAGGTCGCCCAACAACTTCGCGATTCCGTGAATACGGCAGTCGAGCGGATTTTCGCCATTTACCCTCATACCGCCCGCCACTGAGCCGGCTTCCGCGCCTCCACTTCCTCCAAGTCTGCCAAACCCGGTCCCTAGCGCATTCGCGGGGCAGGGTGGGGCCATATGCGGGTAACCCGCATATGACCCCGGTTTCCGGACCCTGGCTGGTCCAGGCACGCCTGGACCCGACCTTCCTTCGATCCGTAGCTATGGCTACGAATCTCAGTCCAGCCTCGGCCCCAGTCGCACCTGTCCTGCGCCATCATCCCGGATACCGGAGCCATATGCGGGTTTAATATGATTACTTAGTTGTCATCAATTCTACGTATAATTACGTATATGAATTTTCACCCGAAAAACGAAGGCAGCCATCGCAGGCGCACCAAGATCATTGCGACCCTTGGCCCCGCCAGCGACGACCCCAATGTGCTCGAGGACCTGATCCGGGCGGGTGTGGATGTCTTTCGTCTGAACATGTCGCATGGCACGACCAGCGAGCAACTCGCCAGAGCGAAGCAGGTGCGCGAAGTGTCGGCGCGGCTCGGCAGGGAAGTGGCGCTGCTTTGCGACTTGCAGGGACCGAAAATACGGGTCGAGCGATTCGAGCAGGGTGGCGTGGATCTAAAGACCGGTGACACGTTCGTCCTGGACGCCGGTGACCCCGCTTCACCGGGTAACCGGCAGCGTGTAGGGGTCAGCTACCCGCGACTGCCGAACGATGTCGAGCCAGGCGACGTATTGCTTCTGGACGATGGCCTCATTTCGTTGCGTGTGGATTCGGTGGACGGCGGCAAGGTAAATTGCACGGTCAGGCACGGCGGCCGGCTCACCGATCGCAAGGGTCTCAACCTGCAGGGCGGCGGACTTTCGATATCGGGGCTGGCGGAGCACGACTTGCCGCATATCGAGCTGGCAGCGGAAATGGGCGTCGACTATCTGGCCGTTTCCTTCGTCAGCGACGAGCGTGATATCAACCGTGCGCGCAAGCTTCTGCGCAAGGCCGGGAGTTCCGCGGCGTTGGTGGCGAAAATCGAGCGCGTGGAAGCCATCCAGAACCTGGAGGAAATCTGCGACGCTTCGGACGTGGTCATGGTGGCGCGCGGGGATCTCGGCGTCGAAATCGGAGACGAGGAACTGCCGGGCCTGCAAAAACGGATTATCCGCACGGCGTTGCGGCACAACCGCATCGTCGCCACGGCCACGCAGATGATGCAGTCAATGGTGGAGAATCCGATCCCCACACGCGCCGAAGTGCTCGATGTGGCGAACGCCGTTATCGACGGCTCGGACGCAGTCATGCTGTCCGCCGAGACCGCGGTCGGCAAACACCCCGTGCGCGTGATCGAAGCCATGAACCGGATCTGCCTGGGCGCCGAGCGGCATTTTGCGGCGGAGGGCGTGGTGGACCAGCTGAATGTCCGGTTCCAGCGCATTGACCAGGCCATCGCGATGGCCGCGATGTTCATGGCAACCAACGTGTCGGTCCAGGCGATCGTTGCCCTGACCGAGTCGGGCTCAACGGCTCAGTGGTTGTCGCGCGTCCGTTCGTCGGTTCCGATCTATGCGCTTTCTCCCAACGATGCCAGCCGCCGACGGATGAGCATGTTCAGGGACGTCTATCCGGTGCACCTGAAAACCCGCAGCGTCGATGCGGACGAGGTGATCCAGGAGGCCTTGCAGACCCTGTGGCGATCGGGTGAACTCTCCGCCGGCGACAGGGTCATCGTGACCATGGGCGACCAGACCGGAAAGTCCGGTGGCACCAACACCTTGCGGCTGATCCGGCTTGACGGGGACGGCTCTTCCGAATTCCAGACCCGGCTCGAGTTGGGCTGAGGTTGGAATCCCGCCGTGGCCCGGCCTGGCTGCGAGTACGGAAATCTACTGATCTTGTTATAGTGTGCGGCCACGTCCGCAAGACAAATTTAACCGGCCCCCGAGTGCCAACGAAATGGATGAAAACCTCAAGGAAAGTGCCCTGCAATACCACCGGTATCCCAAGCCGGGCAAGATCCGCATAGCGCCCACCAAGGCGCTGACCACGCGGCAGGACCTGTCGCTGGCATATTCCCCCGGGGTCGCTGCCGCAAGTGAATTGATCCATCGCGACCCGGAAGCAGTGCGCGAAGTCACTGCCCGCGGCAACCTGGTCGGCGTAATCACCGATGGCACGGCCGTGCTGGGCCTGGGCGATATCGGGCCGCTGGCGGCAAAGCCGGTGATGGAAGGCAAGGGCGTCCTGTTCAAGAAGTTCGCAGACATCGACGTATTCGACATCGAGATCAACGAACAGGACCCAGACAAGCTGGTGGAGATCATCGCCGCGCTGGAACCCACCTTCGGCGGGATCAATCTCGAGGACATCAGGGCTCCCGGGGCGTTCAGGATCGAGAGGCAGCTCAAGGAACGTCTGAACATACCCGTATTCCACGACGATCAGCACGGCACCGCCATCATTACGGCCGCCGCCGTACTCAACGCCTTGCAGATCGTCGGCAAGGAGATCGGAACCGTCCGGCTCGCCGCGTCCGGCGCGGGTGCGGCCGGAATCGCGTGCCTGGATCTGCTGGTCAAACTGGGACTGCGGCCCGAGAACATACTCGTTTGTGACCGAGACGGCCTGATCTATGCCGGCCGCAGTGACAGCGAGGATCCGGAAAAGCTGCCGTACGCGGCAAAAACCGACAAGCGAACCCTGGCCGAGGCGGTCGTCGGCGCTGACATTTTCCTGGGCGTCTCGGTCGGGGGCGTGCTGAGCAAGGACATGGTGTCCACGATGGTGAAACGCCCCATCATCCTTGCACTGGCAAACCCTGATCCGGAAATCCTGCCCGAGGACGTCCGCGAAGTGGCGCCGGACGCCATCATAGCGACCGGCCGCTCCGATTATCCGAATCAGGTGAACAACGTTCTGTGCTTCCCCTACATTTTCCGCGGCGCACTCGATGCCGGCGCCACCTGCATCAACGACGAGATGCAGATGGCCTGCGTCCGCGCCCTGGCCGACCTGACGCACCGGGAAATTCAGCAAAAGGAGGCGTTTTCATACCAGGAGGAATCGCTTCATTTCGGGCCGGACTACATTATCCCCAGGCCGTTCGATCCCCGGCTGTTGTCCCATATCGCGCCCGCTGTCGCCCAGGCGGCCATGGACAGCGGGGTCGCCAAAAGGCCGATCGAGGACATGGAGGTGTACCGGCAGACGCTCGATGCTTTCGTGTACCGCACCGGGATGCTGATGAAGCCTGTGTTCGACGCCGCGAGGCGTGACCCTAAGCGGGTCGTTTTCGCCGAAGGGGAGGAACCGGTGGTGCTGCGGGCGGTCCAGTCATTGGTCGACAACGGGCTGGCGAAGCCGATCCTGATCGGCCGGCCGGCAGTGATCAGGCATCGGATCGAGAAATTCGGGCTGCGCATCGAGGAAGGTGTGGATTTCGAGCTGGTCAACCCGGAGCATGACGAGCGCTATCGGGAGTACTGGTCCACCTACCATGGCCTGATGGAGCGCCACGGGGTGTCGCCGGACTCCGCGAAAAACATCGTTCGGACGAGGACGACCGTGATTGGCGCCATCATGGTCAGGCGCGGCGAGGCGGATGCCCTGGTGGCGGGTACCGTGGGCCGTTACCGGGCCAAGCTACAGCACGTTCTGGACGTCATCGGGCTCGATGCGGGCGCGGGCATACCCGCGGCAATGAGCGCGTTGACGTCGGACGAAAACACGATTTTCGTCTGCGATACACACGTGAACCCGGACCCCGACGCCGCGCAGATAGCCGAGATCACCCTGATGGCCGCAGGAAAGATGAAGATTTTTGGCCTGAGGCCGAAGGTCGCCCTGCTGTCGCATTCGTCATTCGGCAGTGAAGACGATGTCAGCGCGCGAAAGATGAAGCAGGCGCTGGCCCTGATCCGGGCCCAGGCGCCCGACCTGGAGGTCGAGGGCGAGATGACGGCGGACATGGCACTTGACGAAGCACTGAGAAAGCAAGTGTTTCCCCACTCTTCGCTGACCGGACGCGCCAACCTGCTGGTCGCGCCCGACATCTCGTCCGCCCACATCAGTTTCAACCTCGCGCGGATGCTCAGTAACAGCGTGACAGTGGGGCCGATCCTGCTGGGAGTGGACAGGCCCGCGCACGTGCTGACTTCGTCGGCCACGGTGCGGCGCGTGGTGAACATGTCCGCGATCGCCGTTGTCGATGCACAGGAATACCAGAGGAAATGCGCCGGTGATACCGGCCAGCCGGGAGCTGTTGGATGAACCAGAAAGACGAAAAGATCAGCCAGGATACGGATCCGCTCGAAACCCAGGAGTGGCTGGAGTCCTTGCAGGCCGTGATCGAGCGGGAAGGTCCGGGTCGGGCCCACTACCTGCTCGAGCAATTGGTCGACTACACGCGGCGGTCCGGGGGCTACCTGCCCTACGACGCAACCACCGCCTACATCAACACCATCCCGGCCAAGTTGGGCGCGCGTCATCCGGGCAACACGGGCCTGGAGTACAAGATTCGCTCGATCATCCGCTGGAACGCGATGGCGACGGTAGTCCGGGCCAGCAAGCGTGGAGGGGAACTGGGCGGCCACATCGCGAGTTTCGCTTCCGCGGCGACCCTCTACGATGTGGGCTTCAACCACTTCTTCCGCGGGCCGGAACACCCGGGCGGGGGCGACCTGGTTTTTATCCAGGGCCACTCGTCCCCGGGAATATACGCGCGTTCCTACCTCGAGGGACGGATCACCGAGGAGCAACTCGACAATTTCAGGCAGGAGACGGACGGCAAGGGGCTGAGCTCCTACCCGCATCCGTGGCTGATGCCGGACTACTGGCAACTGCCGACTGTATCCATGGGCCTGGGGCCGATCATGGCCATCTACCAGGCGCGTTTCCTCAAGTACCTGCACGACCGGGGCATCGCGGATACGTCGGACCGGAAGGTGTGGTGTTTCCTGGGTGATGGTGAAACCGACGAACCGGAATCCCTCGGCGCCATTTCGCTGGCCGGCCGGGAGAAACTCCACAACCTGATTTTCGTGGTGAACTGCAACCTGCAGCGCCTCGATGGACCGGTTCGCGGCAACGGCAAGATCATCCAGGAACTCGAGGGCGTGTTCCGGGGCGCCGGCTGGAACGTGATCAAGGTGATCTGGGGCAGTTACTGGGACAAGCTGTTCGCCAAGGACAAGGACGGTCTGCTGCGCAGGCGCATGGAAGAGGCCGTGGACGGCGAGTACCAGAACTACAAGGCCAAGGGCGGCGCCTACACGCGCGAGCACTTTTTCGGCAAGTACCCGGAATTGCTGGAAATGGTCGCCACCATGACCGATGCGGACATCTGGCGGCTGAACCGCGGCGGACACGACCCGCACAAGATCTTCGCGGCCTATCACGCGGCGATGGGGTTCGAGTCCCAGCCGACCGTGATCCTGGCCAAGACCGTCAAGGGCTACGGAATGGGTGGCGCCGGCGAGGCGCAGAACATCACCCACCAGCAGAAGAAGATGGATGTCGATTCGATTCGCCAGTTCCGCGACCGCTTCGGCGTGCCCATCCCCGATGAAAAGCTCGAAGAGGTTCCGTATTACCACCCGGGCGAGGACAGCGAAGAGGTCAAGTACCTGGTGGAGCGCCGCAAGCAGTTGGGCGGCTTCCTGCCGCAGAGGCGTCGCTCCTCGGAGCCGCTGCAAACCCCCGGACTGGAAGTATTCGAGTCAGCCATGAAGTCGACCGGGGATCGCGAGATCAGCTCGACCATGGCGTTCGTGCGCTGCCTGACCGCGCTGCTGCGGGACAAGAACATCGCCGAGCGCATCGTGCCGATCGTCGCTGACGAAGCACGTACCTTCGGCATGGAAGGCATGTTCCGCCAGCTCGGGATCTACTCGTCCGTGGGCCAGTTGTACACGCCGGTCGATTCCGACCAACTGATGTTCTACAAGGAAGACCAGAAGGGTCAGATCCTGCAGGAAGGCATCACCGAAGCCGGTGCGTTTTCGTCGTGGATAGCGGCGGCCACCAGTTATTCGCACAGCGGCGTGCCGATGATCCCCTTCTACATCTTTTATTCGATGTTCGGCTTCCAGCGCGTGGGCGATCTCGCCTGGGCATCCGGCGACATGCGAGCCCGGGGATTCCTGGTCGGCGGAACCGCAGGCCGGACCACACTGAACGGGGAGGGTCTGCAGCACGAGGACGGCCAGAGCCACGTTCTGTCCGGCGTGATACCGAATTGTGTTGCCTACGACCCGACCTTCGCGTACGAAATCGCAGTGATCCTTCAGGATGGCCTGCGGCGCATGTACGGCGACGGCGAGGACGTGTTCTACTACCTGACCGTCGAGAATGAAAACTACCCGCATCCGGAAATGCCGGAAGGAGCGGCAGAGGGAATCCGCAAGGGCCTCTACCTGCTGCAGGAACGTGCGGATGGTCCGAAAAGGGTACAGCTGCTGGGCTCCGGCGCGATCCTCCGCGAGGCGATCGCTGCGGCGAATATCCTGGAGCAGGACTTCGGCGTGTCCGCCGATGTCTGGAGCGCCACCAGCTTCACCGAGCTGCGGCGGGATGGCG
>JASFKQ010000112.1:0-12163 GCA_050118555.1 Lysobacterales bacterium | reverse complement strand
GTAGTGCAGAGCTGGACCTTCGTGGCCGCCAACGCAGCTTTCGCGACGGCGATGATCGCCGGCTCAACCGTGCCCCTCTGGATAGGCTCGGTCCTGCTGGGCGTGGCCTGGGGCGGAGGGCTGCTGGGCTGGAACCTCGGCCACAACGATTTCGCGGATGACGCAGATGCTTCCCTGTTCATGGCGACGCATGTGGGGCTGACCGGCTTGCGCGGTTTGATCGCCCCCATTCTGGGCGTACTCGTCATACAGTGGCTGGAGGTTCATTCGCCGGGCCGCGGAGTATACGCCATGGTCCTTCCGCTGTGCCTCACTCTGGTGGGCTGGACGCTGTTCCTGCGCTTTCACCTCGAATTGCAGCGGCGCTAGCGGCGGACTTTCTCTTCTTCGCAGGCGCCGTCGGTGAACCGGGTTACGCCTGCGGCCCTGGCCTGGCAGGCATTGGACCGGGTCTTGCCGTCGCAGCCGCAGACAGGCCTCCAGTCCATCGTGCACATCAGAGGCGGGTCCGGCGGCTTCACCAGGCAGGGCTCCGCTTCGTCCGGGCCCGGTTCCGGCGCCGCGTTGGCTCCGGCGCCGGCTTCCTTCCCGGATGGCGCGCAGCCAAAGAGCCACAGCGCCAGCAGGCCCGCAGTGGCCATTCGCAATGCCGCAGCGGTCATGACAGGTTCTTCCAGGCAACCGAGGCCCACGAGACCGTGATCGCCGCCAGGCAAAGCAGGACCGCGGCCGAGCCCATGTCCTTGGCTTGGCCGGAAAGCTCGTGCAGTTCGTCCCCGATCCGGTCGACCACGTTTTCGATGGCTGTGTTGAGCAGCTCGACCATCAGCAGGACGATCAGGGGCAGGATCAACAGCAACCACTGCTCGATCGAAACCGCAAGCAGGAACGACAGCGGAAACAGCACCGCCACCAGCAACACTTCCTGGCGGAATGCAGCTTCGTTTTGCCAGCAGGCGCGCAGGCCCTTGATCGAGTAGCCGGTCGCATCGGCGAGCCGTGTCAGTCCTGTCTTGCCCGGTTTCATCAGGGCTCGCCGGCGCGAACGTAGAGGCCGTCGAACAGAACGCTCCAGGTCCTGCCGCCGTCCTGGCTCGCTTCCCAGAACTGCCGTACGCTACCTTCTTCGCCCGGCGTCCAGCTGATGCGGTGTCGCACTGTACCGCCTGTCTCGCGGGACGGGCGTTCGCCGCTTAGAACCATCGCTCCGCCGTCCAGCCCGCCATCGAGCTGAAGCAGCGTGCCACCGGAATCCACCCAGGTCTGGTGCCAGTGCCCGGTGGCGCGGTCGAAGATGTTGTAGCTGGTGCCGCGGATGCCGCCCTCGCCGGCGCCCTGCCAGTTCTCCTGGATGGCGCAGCCACCGAGGATGCTACGGACATTGTTGGTTCCCGCAGGCTCCCCGCCGGAAGTCACCGACCAGTCGCCCAGCCAGAAGTCGAACTGGCGGTATTCCGGCCCGCTGCATGGGCCGGCGGGTGGTTCCTCCGCACTGGTGACCTGGGCGCAGAGGGTCATCGGCAGCAGAAGGCCGAGGATGCTCAGTATTCTCATTCGTATTCTCCGGGCGCGGACGCGCGGGCGCCGTCTGGACCGCTATCCATGCTACCATTGACGGCTGTCCCTGATCGATTTTTGTGCCGGGTTTCACTGCATGCAAAATCCCCTTTGCGACGATTCGAGGCCGTTCCGCCTCCCTGATTTTCCGCGTATCGAGCCCGGCCACATCGGACCGGCCCTGGACGACCTGTTGGCCAGGTATGAGCGCGGCGTCGAAGAATGGATCAGCTCCGCGAAGTCGCTCGACTGGACCTTCGTCGAGGCGGAAACGGAGTGGTCGGATGCGCTGTCCCGGGCCTGGTCACCGGTTTCTCACCTGAAGTCCGTGGCGGATACCGCGGAGCTGCGGGAAGCCTACAACGAGGGTCTGAAGCGCTTGACAGAACACGAAAACTGGCGCCAGCAACACCCGGGAATCTACCAGGCATACCGTGGTTTGAAAGACTCGCCCGGCTTCGGTTCGTTGAGCCCGGTCCAGCGCCGAATCGTCGATCTGGAATTGCGGGATTTCCACCTGGCCGGCGTCGACTTGCCGGAAGCGGAACAGCAAACCTACCGGGACCTGGTCACCCGCCTGACCCGGCTGGGCTCGAAGTTCTCGGACAACCTGCTGGACGCTACCCACGACTGGACGCTGCACCTGGACGACGAAGAGCGGCTGGCCGGTTTGCCGGAAGCGGAGCGCAGGCTGCTGGCGATGATCGCCGGCGAGCATGCGCAAACGGGTTGGACCATCGATCTCAGCGCGCCGAGTTTCCAGGCCATCATGATGCACGCCGATGACCGCGAACTCAGGCGTGAGGTGTACACGGCGCACGTGACCCGGGCATCGGACAAAGGTCCCGCAGCGGGGAAATGGGACAACATGCCGGTGATTCGCGAGATGCTGGAGTTGCAGCACCGGCTGGCCCGCCTGCTCGGATTCGACAACTACGTGGCATATGCGTTGTCCCGCCGCATGGCTGAGTCGCCTGAAAGCGTCCTGTCTTTTCTGGAGGACCTGGCTGTCCGCGCCGCCCCTGCCGCCCGGCGCCAGTTCGACAATTTGAAGGCCTTCGCCGCGGAGCAGGGCGCACCACAGCCGCTGGAGGCCTGGGACATCGCCTACTGGTCCGAGCGCTATCGCCAGGCCGAGCTGCAATTGTCGGACGAGGAGCTTAAACCCTACTTCCCGCTGGACCACATGCTCGACGCCCTGTTGCACACGGCCCACGCCCTGTTCGGGATAAGCCTGGTGCCGGACGAGTCTGTCGCCACCTGGCACCCCGATGTTCGTTACTATTGGCTGCAGGACGAGCGCGGCGAGCGCTTCGCGGGTATTTTCATGGACTTGTTCGCCCGCCGCGGCAAGCGCAACGGCGCCTGGATGGACGTTTGCCTGTCCCGCCGCCGGCTGGGGGACGACATCCAGATGCCGGTGGCCTACCTGACGTGTAATTTTGCGCCACCGGCGGGCGGACATCCCAGCCTGCTCACGCACCATGACATGCAGACGCTGTTCCATGAGTTCGGCCACTGTCTGCATCACCTTCTCACCACCATCGACTGGCCACAGGTGAACGGCATCAACGGCGTGGAGTGGGACGCGGTGGAATTGCCGAGCCAGCTTCTCGAGAACTGGTGCTGGGAAGAAGTGATCCTCTCCCGCTATGCCCGCCACTACGAGACAGATGAGCCGCTTCCGGAAGATCTCAAGCGGCGCCTGCTGCGTTCGCATCGGTTCCAGAAGGCGCTGTTCCTGATGCGGCAACTCGAATACGCGATTTGCGACCTTCGCCTGCACCTTGACTATGACCCGGAAAACCCGGCGGATCCGCTGGCAGTCATCGAAGAAGTGCGCCGCCAGGTGGCCATCGTTCCCGTGCCTGAATGGAACCGGTTCCTGAACAGCTTTTCGCACATTTTTGGCGGTGGCTATTCCGCGGGCTACTACAGCTACCTGTGGGCCGAACAGCTGGCGGCGGACGCCTGGGGGCGTTTCCACGAGGAGGGGGTGCTGTCGCGCGCGGTCGGAGCGGATCTGCAGCGGGAAATCCTCGCCGTTGGCGCATCGCGGCCTGCGATGGATTCCTTCGTCGCGTTCCACGGCCGCCGTCCGGAACTGGGGCCCCTGCTGGAAAGCTACGGCCTGTCCTGACACACGTCCCGGGTTTGGGTACTGGCCCGGGGAATTTTCCGCGAAAGACGCCGGGAACGCCGAAAAAGGGAATCGATAACTGCTACAAACGGCAAAGTCGCCAGGAATATCCAGGTCGATGATCTCGCCACAAGGGTGATCTGATTCATCTGCTGCTTGTGGACGTCTGGCAGCTGTTCCGCGTTCTCCGCGCCTTCAGCGGAAAACCTTTAATGGAAAACGGAGCGCCGGCGGCGGGTATCATGACGGGAAACAGAACGGAGTTCGATTATGCTGAAAGTCGCATCCTGGAACGTAAACTCGCTGAATGTGCGGTTGCCGCACGTACTCGCCTGGACCTCGGACGCGAAGCCGGACGTCCTGGCGCTCCAGGAAACCAAGCTGCCGGACGACCGTTTCCCGGCGGACGAACTGATGGATGCGGGTTACCACAGCGTGTTTTCCGGCCAGAAGACCTACAACGGCGTCGCCATCCTGAGCCGCGAGCCGGCATCCGACCCGGTTACCGACATTCCCGGACTGGACGATCCGCAGCGGAGAATCCTGGCTGCGACCGTCGGTGACGTTCGGATCGTCGACCTGTACGTCGTGAACGGCAGCGAGGTGGGTTCAGAGAAGTTCGACTACAAGCTGCACTGGCTGGAGCGTGTTACAGCCTGGCTGGCAAAGGAACTCGACCACCACGAAAACGTGGTGGTGGTGGGTGATTTCAACATCACGCCCGACGATCGGGACGTGCACGATCCCGATGCCTGGCGCGAAAAGATTCTCTGCAGCACGCCGGAACGCGAGGCGTTGAGCCGGATGCTCGATCTCGGCCTCAGTGATACGTTCCGGCTGTTCGAACAGGAACAAGGGGTGTTCAGCTGGTGGGACTATCGCATGAACGCGTTTCGCCGCAAGATGGGGCTGCGCATCGACCTGATCCTGGCCTCGAGGGCGATGGCCGGGCGCTGCGCCGCCAGCTACGTCGACATCGAACCGCGCCGCCAGGAACGCCCCTCCGACCACGCGCCGGTGGTGGCGGAGTTCAGCTTTGACTAATCAGCGATCGGTGTGCTGAAAAGACAAAAATCCGCTGAAGACGCCGAACGCGCAGAATTAAGAATAAAAAACCTGGCCATCCCATGGATGCGGAAGCGGCCCGATTGGCAAGGCACAGCCTGTCCTTATTTTTTCGGCGTGCCCGGCGTCTTCAGCGGAAATTTTTCAGACGCTTCGAACCAAGCGCGGGCTCGCGATCAATAAGTCGGTACGGAGTCGTCGATTTCCATTGACCAGGCGTGGATGCCGCCGGCCACGTTGCAGATGCGCGTGAAGCCCTTCTTGCGGAAGTACTCCGCGGCGCCCATGCTGGAATTGCCGTTGTGGCAGAGGAAGGCGATCTGGGTGTCTTTCGGCATACCTTCCAGCTTCTCCATGGTGGGGCGGTCCAGCACCAGCGCACCCTCGATGGACGCGCGGGCACGTTCGCTGTCCGCACGAATGTCGACCAGCACGACGTCGTCCGCCGCAATCGCGGCGGCCAGTTCCTGCACGGTCATCTGCCGGACCGGCGGCGGCGCCTGCGGCAGGTCGATGGCGAGACCTTCTCCCTGCACTGTGGAGACCCAGTCAATCACGGCGCCGCGGGCCCGTTGGGCCGTCGCGATGTCCATCAGGACCTTGATGCCGCTCGATTCGCTGGCAATCTCGTGACCCTGGGGCGGCGCCAGATTGAACTGGGCATCCCAGTTGGCGTCAACCTGGAAGTGCAGCGCGACGCCTTCGTGGCCTGCCATTGCCTCCAGGATTCTCTCCGCGGCGGCGGGCGTGACGGTCACTTCGGGCGGCGTGCGGTCGGGTGCGTCCAGGCCAAGGGACTGGTGCAACTCGCCCGTGTTGAGCATGTTCATCACGATATCGCAGCCGCCGACGAGTTCGCCGTCGATGTACAGCTGCGGGATCGTCGGCCAGTTGCCGTAGGCTTTGATGCCTTCACGAATGTCCTGGTCATCCAGTACGTTGACCGTGGCGTAGTCCGGCAGCAGGCTGTCCAGTGCAGCGACAGTCCTGGCGGAAAAGCCGCACATTGGCTGCTGGCGGGTTCCCTTCATGAACAGCACGACCTTGTTGTCGTGCACCAGGGTGTCAATTTTCTGTTTCAGTGAATCGTCAAGTTGCATGGGCGGTACCGGTGCCCGCGAACGCGGGTATTTGTGTCTGTGACTCCTAGATGCGGTCCAAAATGCGGATATCAAGCATCAATTCGAGGCCTGTCGCACGAGGCGGAGTCCTGCCCGCCGCCGTCGGGTGTGAGTTTTCGGGTGCGTTCGGAATAGAGGATCGTACCGGGAAACGCGAAGCTGAGGCCCGAGGGTGCGCGTTCCCGGAGCAGGGCATGAATATCGTTGAGGCCCCGGGGTTGCAGCGGATAGTAATGATCGATGTGATCCTGCGCTGCCGCTGTTATCGCGATCGTCCCCAGGTCGCCGAAACTGTGTTCGGTGATCGCCGCGGCGTTCCTGTCTGGACGCTCGGTGCTGCGCTGCACGAAAAATGTGCCGGTCAGCCCGGCGCCGCCGTCGGGATCGAAGAAGCGCAGTTCGAGGCCGTGGGCCTTGAGCGTGGAGGCGTACTGGCGGATTTCCCGCGTCCAATCGCTGTAGCCGCCGGCCAGGGCCTGGCGTGGAGCAGGCAACGACTTGCCCAGGCCCTGCGTGGCCCAGTGGTCGAATGTCTCGAAGGCGGTATGGACGGCGCCGTCCCGCCATTCGAGTACCTGTCCGCAGGTGCTGGTGACCGTGAGTGGCTCGGAGCGGCCGGACAGCGCCGCGTCCAGCAGTTCCCAGAGCGGCAGGAAACCGAAATGGTCCAGCTGTATGCGCAACAACGCGTTCAGGTCGGTCAACGTCATGAACCGCGCGTGCGTGACCGATACCCCGAACGCCGACTGCAGCCAGTTCGCGGTGTGCGCGGATACCTGTCCTTCCTCCAGGAATCGGTATTCCGTCGCCTGCCCCAGCAGGGAGATCGCGCCGGCCGGGCCGTGCATGGTTAGCGGAAGCAGAAGCAGCATACCGAGGGGGATGTCCGTGCGCGGCTCCAGCACAGGGTCCGGCATGCGGCCTTCGCGAGTTCCCACGCTGACGAGGGCGGGGCGAAAGCCGGCCTTGCCGTCACCGGGGGCCACGGTTTCCAGCGCTTCGAACACCGGAAAACCGGGTCTCAGGAGTTGCGTCTGGTCATACAGCGCGCCCGCGGCGATCAGGCTGCATTCCTCGACGCCGGGCAGCAACGCCCGGATGTCGGTCGCCAGGTGGGCCAGCATCTGCTCCGCCTGCTGGGAATCCAGCATCCGGGGCCGGGTCGCCTCCGGGCCGTAGTAGCGCGCAGCATCGGTCTCGACCGCCACGATCACCCGGTGGAACGCGCTTTCGCCCCCCCGGTCGCTCATGTCAGAACAGGGAAAAAGGCGAGTGACCGCCACCCTTGCCGGCACGCTTGCGGCGCATCCGCTCGTGCAGCTGTTTGCGTCGCTCCTCGAGCCAGTCGGACCGTTGGGGCTCCTGACCCTGTTGGCTCAGGCGGCTCGATTCGGCGGAGCGGTAGACGCAGAAGTCCCGGTAGGCCTGGATTTCGTGCTTCAGTTCCCGGCAGACCATTTCGATCATGATGGCGTCATCCAGGTAACCGAGCCCCGGGACGTCGTCCGGGATCAGGTCCTCGGGCTCGGAGAAGTACGCAAGCGCCTGCAGGACACGTGCACGGTCTTCCTTTTCCAGCCCCCATCCTTCATCCACCACCATGCCCACCAGCGTTTCGAGCCGGTTCATGCGTTCGCGAATGAAATCCGAGGTGCCGGAGTGCGAGACCTTGAACAGCAGCTTGCGCGCGTTTTCGATGACGGCATCGTCGTCGAGGTCTCCCGACTTCTCGCGGGCCGTGAGCATGACTTTCCGGAAATACTCGAGGTCTTCCTCGCTGAGTTCGAACGTGATTTCCATGGACATTCCGGGTACCTCGCTCAGAACGGATTCTCGCGCTGCAGTTCCTTGGACTGTGTCACCGCCGAGCGATAGTAGCCGGGTTTGCCCGGCACAGGATACAAATGGCCCTTCTGGTCGAACTCGAGGTAGCCGTCTTCGATCGTGTGGACCCGCCCGGAAAGGTTGAAGGGCAGGCTGATCATGTCGCCGTTGTCCAGGGCTTCCAGCCTGGCCTGCAGGCCATTCGGCGGCGGTTGGGTCACATGCAGGCTTTCGGTGCTGCTGGCGTCCACGGTGAGGGTGAATGCCGGGTCGTTGTGGACCAGATCGATATCCCCTATGTTTACCTCGACCTCGATCGCGTCGATGTTCATCTCCACCTCGTTCGGGTTCGAGATGTCAAAGTCCACCGCCAGGGTTCCGTTCGCCATGTTCATTTCCGAAATCCGCAGGAAGGGCGGGCGGCCCTCGATGATCTGGGGTCCACAGGCTGCGCAGGCGGCCGCCAGCAGCAGCGCCGTGAATGCTATTCCGTAGCCCCGTGCCCGGCTCCGTGTGTTTTCGCTCAGTTGTTCCATAGGTGGCATCTTACCCGGTGTTGCCGCTGTGGTTCCCCTGCGCCGTCCTTGCCGCCCTGCGCAGTGCCGGCGACTGTGCGTTCGGCCGGTTGCCTCGTCGGGCAGGGCTCGAAGCGTTCGGGGCATCGCCTATGAAACACGCAGCCGGCCTGTGCCGTCAAGCCGGAGGGCGCTTCACCGCGCGGCACCGCAGGGGGTGGCTGACGCGGATCGGGAGTCGGTACCGCGTCCAGCAGGGAACGGGTGTAGGGATGCGCCGGATTGCCGAGTAACCTGCGGGCCGGGCCGGATTCGACAACGGTGCCCAGATACATGACAGCGACTGCGTCGGCGAGTTGCCGGACCACAGACAGATCGTGGCTGACCAGCAGGAAGGCGACGCCCAATCGGCGCCGAATGCCGGCGATCAGTTCGATGATGCGGGCGCGTAACGGCGGATCCAGCGAGGACAGCGGTTCGTCCGCCACGATGAGTTCCGGTCCCGCGACCAGCGCCCGGGCCAATACGATGCGTTGCCTCTGCCCCCCCGAAAGTTCGTGCGGGTAGCGTTCCAGCAGCACGGACGGAAGGTCGACTGTCGCCAAAGCTTCCGCGGCCCGGTCGAGTCGTGACGAGGGTGCTCCCAGGCCAAAGTGGTCGAGCGGTTCGCGCAGGCTTTGCAGGATCGTCCTCCGTGGGCTCAGGGCGTCCAGAGGATCCTGGAACACGGCCTGGATGCTGCGCCGTACCGTGCGCAAGCCGGCCCGATCCATCCCGGCCACATCGCGTCCGCGGTAGAGTACCCGGCCGCTTTCCAGCGCCTGCAGGCCCAGCATGGCCCATGCCAGCGATGTTTTTCCCGAACCGGACTCACCCACCAGAGCAACGATTTCGCCCGGACGGATGTCCAGACTGACGCCCCGCACCGCCAACAACCCCCCGCCAGGCGCGGGGTAGCGCACCACGGTGTCCTCGGCACGGAGCAGGGACGAATCGGGCCGGGTCATACCGCGCCCTCCCTGGCCGCGGCCAGCAGGGTCCGCGTGTATTCTTCGCGGGGCTGGTAAAACAGGGCGTCCACGGTAGCTTCCTCGACGGCCCGACCCTCGCGCATGACGATCGCGCGGTCGCAGTAGTGCGCGACGATCCCGAGGTCGTGCGTGATCAGCAGGATCCCGGTTTCGCTGTCGCTTCCCAGCCGGGTGAGCTGGGAAAGAACCTGGGCCTGCGTGGTGACGTCGAGCGCGGTGGTGGGCTCGTCCGCGATCAGCACGCGGGGGTGGCAGGCCATGGCCATGGCAATCCCCACCCGCTGGCACTGCCCGCCAGACAATTCGTGGGGGTACCTGCGCAGCATCGCCCGGCAGTCCGCGAAGCCGGCCCGTTGGAGCATCGCGGCGGCGGTCACGCGGGCCCGGCTGGCGGACAGGCCCTGGTGCCTCCTGATTACCGAGACGAGTTGGCCGCCTACGGTGAATACCGGATCGAGCGCGCCCCGGGAATCCTGGAACACCATCGAGATTTCCCTGCCCCGAAGCCGCCGGTACTGGGCCTCGGTCAGCGTTGCGAGATTCCGCCCGCCCAGTTCGATGCATTCAGCCTCGACCGTACCCGTGTCCGGCGTCACCAGTCCCATGATGGCCTCGGCGGTCTTGGTCTTGCCGCAGCCGGATTCCCCGACCAGGGCCAGAATCTCGCCTGCATGCAGGTCGAAGTCAAGGCCATGGACCACCGGGATGGATTGCCTGCCGTCCCGCACCCGGACCGTGAGGCCGCGAACGGCGAGCACGATTTGCCCCTGTCCCTGGTTCACGCGACGGCCTGCCTGGGGTCGAAGGCGTCCTGCAGGGCATCCGTCAGAAGATTGAACCCGACGAGCAGCATGCACAGCATCAGCGATGCGGCGAGGAAGTTGTTGAAATGGCCGGCGAGCACCTCCTGGGTGCTCTCGGCGAGCATCAGGCCCCAGCTGACCCCGTCCTGAACACCAAGACCCAGAAAGCTGAGGATGACCTCGGTCTTGATCGCGGCAACGAACGCGATGCCTGCCTGGACCAGCAGGATGTGAACAGTATTGGGTAGCACGTGCCGCCACAGGATGAGCAGGCCCGGCAATCCGATCACGCGCGCAGAGAGCACGAAATCTCGGCCACGCAGTTTCAGGACCTCGGCCCGGACCAGGCGCCCCGTGGTGGTCCAGAAGGTGGCGATCATGGCGACGTGCATGGCCCAGGGCTTGCCTTGAAGGGCGAATGCGACGGCAGCGACGAACAGGTAAAACGGTATCGAATCCAGTACGCCGGCCAACCAGATCACGACTCCGTCGAGTACGCTGCGGTGGTACCAGCCGGCGAGACCGCCCAGCATCGCACCCAGGATGGTCGACGCCAGCGAAACGACCACCCCGATATCGAAGGCCGTACGCACGCTGTAGATGGCGCGCTGAAAAATGTCCTGACCCAGAATGTTGGTGCCGAACCAGAACTCGCGGCCTGCAGGTTGCCAGCGTCCCCCCTCGGCGACGGACCAGTCCTGGCCCGCGAAACCCATCCAGACGCCCAGGGCCACGAGCAGGTAGACGGTAACGATGGCCAGCCCGGCCATGCCGGCGCGATCGTATCGGAGCTTGCGCCAGGGGCGCGCAGGCGCGCTCACCGCGCCACCCTCGGATCGACCGCGCGGTAGAGCAGGTCGGTCAGGACCTGGATGAAGACGAAGGCGATCGCAGTCAGTCCGACGACCGCCTTGAGCACGGGTTGATCGCCGCTGGTGATCGCATCGAACGTGACCTTGCCGACCCCCGGAATTCCGAAATAACTCTCGATCAGAAGGCTGCCGGAGACCACCACCAGCGGAATGGAGAACATGACCCGGGTCAGGATGGGCAGCATGCTGTTCTTGAGCACGTGTTTCCAGAGGATAACCGCGGGCGGCGCCCCGAAGGCGCGGGCAGCGCGGACGTGTTCGCGCCCGGCCTCTTCAACGAACACCGCACGGTAGAACCGCGTGTTGTAGCCCAGGGTGACGAAAACCAGCGCCAGCGTGGGCACGGTCACATAGCGCAGGTAGGAGGTGAGATCCGTCACCTGCCAGCCGCGCACGGGAAAGAGGTTCAGGCCGTACGGCGTGCTCAGAAGTACCTGGAACACGATGATCACGATCAGGAAACTGATGCTCATTCCTGCGATCGACATCAGGGTGATGAGGCGGTCCGGCCAACGGCCGCGGTAATGGGCCGCGGCCAGCGCAAGGGCGATCCCCGCGAGGTTGCCGAGAACGAAGCCCGGAAGGACGAGGACCAGCGTGACCGGCAGGGTTCGCCCGATGATGCTGCTCACGCTCTCGCCGGAAGAGTTGGAGGCGCCGAGATCGAGCGTGAACAGTTCGTGCAGATAGTCGGCGTAGCGCTGCGCGAAAGGCTCGTGGTAGCCCAGTTCGCGCCGTACTTCCTCTATCTGTTGCGCGCTGGCGTTCTTGCCCACCAGCGTATACGTCTGGTCCGGCCCGAACCAGACCATCAGCGCGAAACTGACGAGCGTCACGCCCAGCACCAGCAGGAGGCCCTGCAGCAGCTTGCGCAGGACGTAACGCATTACCGGCCGGGTCCCTCTTTTGGCCCGGCCGGAATGCCGGCGAAGCGGAAAAAGTAGCCGCCGACGAAGGCACGGTCCGGCAGCATGGCGAAATCGCGGCGCCAGAGCAGGATCAGTGTTCGTGAAATGCCGCTGATGGTCGCGCAGTCGTCGATCACGGTGCGATTCATTTCGCGGAACATCGCGGTTCGTTCGGGTGTGCGCAGCATCGTCGCTGTTGCGCGGTAGAGCCGGTTGAATTCGGGGTTGTCGTAGTTGGCGACGTTCGAGCCGGGGGAGGCGTTGGGGCCAAAAAACAGCTGCATCGTGTTCTCGGCGTCCGGATAATCCATGGTCCAGCCCGTGGTC
>JASFKQ010000111.1:0-12407 GCA_050118555.1 Lysobacterales bacterium | reverse complement strand
CTCCTGCTTCAGTTTGTAGTAAACCTGCGAAAGCTGCACCCAGTACAGCTTCTTGGCAGGCCACCTGGAAACCATCGTTTCCAGGGTCGCGGCAGCCTGCGGATACTGCTCCAGCTCGTAGTGCGCTGCCAGTTTCAACTGGTACCAGGACTCTTTCGGGTCTTCGTCCATCGATATCGCCGTTTCGATGGCCTTCAGGGCCCCGGCATAATCCTCCTTCGAAGCGTAGATGGACGCCTGCAGTTCGTAGGCCGCCGACGTGATCTCCTCCTTCGGGACCGTGCAGAACCATAGATCGAGACGATCAAGCGCCTCGTCGTAGCGCTCTTTCATGAAGTACAGCTGGGCAATCTGGTACATCAGCGAAAAGTGCGCCTGGTTTGGCAACGTGTCGAGCTTGACGGCGGCCTCGAAATAACGCAGCGATTCGTCGTAATTGCCGCGCGACCATTCCACCTGGGCCAGCGCCTGATCGAGTATGGCCTGAAGGTAGTCGTCCCGACCCGCGCGCTTCATCATTTTTTTCAGGTCGGTGTAGGCCTCGTCGTACTTCTCCTCGCCCACGTCCGCATAAATCGCGTTGAGCTGCTTCCAGGTCACCTCGTCGAGGGCCTTGGTGCCGACATCGCGCTTGATGCCACACTTGTTCGCCTGCGCCGCCATGCCGGCCAGCGGGAACAGGGCGACGGCGGCCACCAGGACGCAAACGATCGTCGTGAAGCGCCCGATCATGCGCATGTGTTCATCTCCCGTTTTCGTCGAGCGTGAAGTCGATGGTCTGCGTCGCGCGCCGCTCCACCGCGACGCCCTCGACAACGCGCGGTTTGAATTTCCATTTCAGGATGGCCCGGATGGCCTCGCGATTGAACACGCGCGGCGGATCGGCGTCGATGACCTCCGGATCCTTCACCGTGCCGGTCTCGGTAATGGTGAACTCCACCTTCACCCAGCCCTCGACACCCGCAACGGCGGCCTCACGAGGGTACATCGGACGTATCACGACCACCGGGATGATGTCACCCTCCGCGGTCTGGTCGACCTGCTGGAAATTACCGATGTACATACCCTGTCCTCCGACGAGCGGCACATCGAGATTGGGGATGTCCATTTGCGGCATATCCTGCACCTGCTGGTCCATTTTCGAGACCTGCATTTTCGGCGGTGGCGGCGGTTCCTTGGGCGGCGGCGGCTTCGGTGGCTTGCGCCGGCTCCTGGTAACGATCTCGTCGGGGATGTCCACCGGACCGAAGTGAATGCCCGCGATGGCCTCCATCTGCGTGCGCTCGTCGCCCCCGGACGAGATCAGCTTGTCCATGAACAGGAACAGCCCGAATGTGACCCCGATGGCCACGAGCGCCGCTACTGTCAGTCTTGCGAGCTTCATACCGTGCTGCCTAGCTTCCAGGGCGTTCTGCAGAAATGGCGACGCCTTCTACGCCGGCCAGCCGCACCTGGTCCATCACCTGGGTGACGACGCCGATCTTCGAGCCCTTGTCCGCCACGATGACCACGCTGCCTTCCGGGTTCTCGGCCTTGGCCCGCTCGACCATCTGGCGCACCTCCCTCAACTCGATCTGGCGTTTTGCCATCCAGATGTCGTCGTTGGGGCGAATGCCGATCAGGATGGTCCCGTTCTGCAGGGCCTCGGCCTGCTCCGCGATCGGCTTGGCGATCACGACGCCAGTCTCCTTGGTGAAGGACGTGGTTACGATGAAGAAGATCAGCATGATGAAGACGATGTCCAACATCGGCGTGATGTTGATATCCGTTTCTTCCATGTGGGCATGCCGTCTTGCCATGCTGTATCTCTCTCCGACGCCTTGGTCGTTCCGATGGCCGGTGCCTGCCGGCCGTCGCTCAATGGTGTTGCAGCAGGTCCTCGAGCCGCTCTGTTTCGGTCTGCGCCTTGTGCTCGAGCCACGTTCCAAAATAGACGCCCGACAGCGCCGCGACCATGCCCGCCATGGTGGGCACGGTCGCCATCGACACGCCGCCCGCCATCGCCCGCGCGTTGCCGCTGCCGCTGAAGGTCATTACGTCGAAGACCGTGATCATGCCGGTCACCGTACCCAGCAAGCCGAGCAGTGGGCAGATGGCGATCAGCGCCTTGATCAACCCGACATTATGTTTCAGCGCCAGGGACGCTTCCGATACCAGCCCCTGGCGAATCTGCCGCGCGTACCAGGACGTGGTATCGCCCCGATTCTCCCATCGGCTGAGAACGGCCGAACGCCTCGCCGGATACACCCGGTACATATACCAGATGCGCTCCAGGATCAGCGTCCACATCAGGAACAGCACCAGCATGATCGCCCATAGCACGTCACCGCCAAGCTCCATGAAGTTGCGGATGGAACCGACCGCATCGTAGAACCAGATCATGCACGCTGCTCCGCAATGCGTGCGATGATGCCGGCCGCCTGCTCCTCGAGCACCTGGATCAGGGCCTTG
The DNA here is from genome assembly GCA_050118555.1 of Lysobacterales bacterium. GTDB lineage: Bacteria > Pseudomonadota > Gammaproteobacteria > Xanthomonadales > SZUA-36 > CALKKN01. The sequence goes on along the minus strand of JASFKQ010000111.1, from coordinate 9,956 downwards.
GCGCGGCCCTGCAGGAAGCTGTGGAACAACGTCAGCGGTATCGCGACCACAAGGCCAAGCACCGTCGTCACCAACGCCGTCGAGATACCGCCGGCCATCATGCGCGGGTCGCCGGTTCCAAACAGCGTGATCATCTGGAAGGTGGCGATCATGCCCACCACCGTGCCGAGCAGGCCCAGCAACGGCGCCACCACGTACAGCACCTTCACAAAACTGAGACCCGTTTCAATCGGCGCAGTTTCACGCAGGATCGCCTCGTCGAGTTTCAGCTCCAGGGTTTCCAGGTCGCTGTCGGGGTTGTCCGAATACACGGCGAGCACGCGGCCCAGCGGGTTGGACTTGTCGGCCTGTTCGGACTTGACCTGTTTGCGAATCTTGCTACCGGTCGACGACAGCGAGAAGAATTTCCACAGGCATAAAAGCAGTCCGAGCACGCCGACGCCGATGATCACGTAACCCACGGGTCCGCCATCCTCACGAACCCGCTCCAGGGGCGTCTTCGACTGCACGACAGCCCGCAGGATCTGGCCACGAGTGAAGTCGACGGACATCGGAACCGTCTCACCCGGCGACGCCGCCTGCAGATCTTGCGCCATGCTGGCGAAGCGCGAAGCCGGCTGGCGCGCCAGCTCGATCAGGTTCTCCCGGCTCTTGCTGGTGTCCCAATCCAGGAACGAGCCGTCGGAGACGGCATTGAAGACACCCACGCGGACCACTTCGAGTTCCTTTTGTTCGCCACTGGTCAGTTCCACGGGCGCCCGGAATTTCACGACCTTGCCGGATTCGGCGATCTCGGTGACCATGGCCGACCACAGGCGTCGGAGTTCCGGCACGGTGGGAAGCTCGCGGCGCTGCGCAAGGTCCGCTAGAAACTGTGTCCGTCCCGGCATCTGGGCGGTCACCATGGAATCGTCCAGGGCCGCCTGCACGTCGCCGGATGCCTGGCGCACCACGCCGAACAACTCGCCCAGGTTACCCATGCGTTCCGCAAGCGTCGTTTCCAGGTCGGCGAGTTTGCGCTCGTTCTTATCGTACTCGTCCCGCAGGCTGTCGCTGCGCGCGTTCTCGCTCGCGAGCTCCTTGCGCGCATCCGCCAGTAACTGCTGTTGATTGTTGCGTTCCCGCAGGAAGCGCGCCTCGCGCTCCTGGTTGATCTTCGCCTCGCTGGTGGCCGCCTCGCGCACCTCGCGAGCCAGTTCGTCCAGGTCCTGGGCGCGAGCCACGGAAGAAACGGTCGTAAGGGCCAGCACCGCTGCCATGAGCCACTTGTTCATTGCGCCACCTCCGGGCCGGGAACCGGCAAGACGACAAGATTCGGCGCTTTCTCGTTGCGGGCGATCGAGAGCCCTTCCTTGACTTCCAGCCGATAGCGCTCCGGCAACTCCTCGAACTGCCGCGTCGCGGGATTGAACCAGCCGGTGCTGGATCCGTCGCTGGTCTGATAGATGAGCAGAGTCCGGCCCACGCGGAGGAAGTCGACGGTCTGGCCGGTGGTCGGCAGCTTGGCGGAGTAGGCTTCGGTGGTGCGGCCGTATTCGAGTTCACCCTGGTAAGCTTCCATCACGCGGCGGTACTTCTCCGACGCTGTCACTTCCGCCTGGTCCATCATGTCGCGCAGGCGCAACACGCGCTCCCTGCGCTCTTCGATGCGGAAAGGAATGTCCGCTTCCACGATCTTGTCCAGCGTGTCGATCATTTCCAGCATCAGGGGCACGACGCCACGGTTGGTCTCCTCCAGCCCGGCCAGTTGCCGGTTGATCGACTCCACCTCGTCCCGCTGGTCTTTGACGACACGCTCCAGGTTGTCGTTGTATATTTTCAGGGCATCGGTTTCACGGACTACGTTGCGGTACTCCGCGAGCAGATCCTGCGTTTGTTGGGCCAGTTCGGACACACGTTCCTGGGACGCCGCGGAGTCCCGGTTGATTTTCGTTTCCACCTGCATGGTGGAATCCAGCACCTGGGTTTGCGCCTGGCCGCCCGCCGGCGCGATGAACACACCAAGCAGCACCAGCAGGAAGTAACGCTTGTTTCGAATTTTTGGCATGACCAGTTTCCAGATTTTCATGAAAGAGACCATCTTCAAAGCAGGGGCAGCAGCGCCATCGAAGCGGGCCCTTCTGCCTGTTAAGCGGGTCAGGATAACCGACCCTCCCGGTCGAATGCCATACTGGCGAATCGATCAATGCCGGTCAATTTGGCCTGGATCGGCCCATGGCTGACACCCACCCGGCGCCGGACCGCAGGGCAACGGGGCGCAAGGAAACCTGCGGCCTTTTATGGCGCCTGTTGGCCATGGCCTACGACACCGCGGCCATAGTGGCCTTGTGGCTATTCGCAACCGCGCTGGCCATGATCGCGGGGTTCCGCGAACTCAGTGTGGTGCGCGATCCCGTTTACGCTCTCTATCTGTTGCTGGTCTGGTTCGCGTACCTGGCCTGGTGCTGGCACCGGGGCGGCATGACGCTGGGCATGCGGGCCTGGCGTATACGCATCGAGGACGAAGCCGGCGGATTACCAGGCTGGACGCCCTGCGCGGTCCGTTTTGCCGCCTCCCTGCTTTCCGCCGCGGCGGCGGGCGTGGGCTTTGCATGGTCGCTCTTCGACCGGGAAAAGCGCACCTGGCACGACATCCTGAGCCACACGCGGCTGCTCCGTCAGCGCCGGGGCTGAATCAGACCGAACGCCGCAGGACAACGATCGCGACAATTCCGAGCAGCACGACCGGCAGCGTGAAGGTCAGCGAGGCCGGCACGTCGTAAACGCTGCCGACTTTCTGTATGGATCGGGCCGCGATCATGTAGAGCCCGCCCACGGTCATGCCCAGGAACAGGCGCACGCCCAGGTTCTGCGAACGAGCCTGTCCGAAAACGAACGGCATGCCGGCCAGCACCAGTGCGATCACCGAAAACGGGTAGGCGGCTTTCTCCCAGAAGGCTTCCTGGTACACGGTGTCGTCGAGCCGGTTCTCGCCCAGGAATTGCAGGTACTCCCAGAGCGACCGCATCGACAACAGGACCGGTCGCGTGACGGCGGAATCGAGCAGCTCGGGCTTGACATCGGTTTGCCATGGCTGGCTGTCGAAGTGCTCGACCGACGCGCCTTCGGCATCGAAACGCACGACGGAGAGGTTCTTCAGCGTCCACCCTGAGCCGTCGTGGAACGCCCGTGCCGCGCGCGTGATCGACTCGAGGTTGATCCGGTCCGACCAATGGTAGATGACCACGTTGGTGAAATCGACGGATTGCCGGCCGCGGTCCGCGTGCAGCAAGGGGCGTTGGATATTGACGATGTCAGCCCCGTCGCGCATCCACATGCCGCGTGCGCCTCCGATAATCGGCTGCCCCACGATTTCGCTAAGGCGAAACGCGCGGGCCTGCTGCTCGGCGGCGGGGGCCACCCATTCGGCCATGAGCACCACCGGGATCATCACCACGGCCGTTCCCGCCAGCGCAGCGACTGACAGGCGCAGACGCGACGTCCCCGAGGTACGGAACGCGACCAGCTCATTCGAGGCGGCCAGGCCACCTACGCCTACCAGTGCCCCGAGCAGGGCCGCGATCGGAAAAACCTGGTAGGCCATGCGCGGCGTTGTCAGCGCGACAAACCACAGTGCGTCCACGGTGCCGTAGTTGCCCTGGGTCGAGCGCAGCTCGTCCAGGGTGCTGAACAGGATGTAGAGCGCCGTGACCGTGCACCAGACGAGCAGGATGCCCAGGAAAGCCGCGCGCCCCACGTAACGGTCGACCAGCTTGACCACGCCTCAGCCCCTTCCCACCATGCGGCCCTGCCGTTGCAGCCAGATCAAGGCCACCATCAGCAGCAGCGCATGCACCCACCACATCCCGAGCGGCACGGGCAGGTCGCCCGCGGCCAGCCAGCCACGGCAGATGTTCAGGACATTCGCGTAGGTCGCGTAAAGCAACAGGCCCAGCACCGCACGGCCGCCCCGCCCTTCCCGCGGCGAAGAATGCGACAACGGAATAGCCAGCAGCCCCAGCACGAGCGTCGCGATCGCCGGTGAAAGACGCCATTGCATCTCGGCGGCCTCCGCCGGGTCGCTCGAAAACGCGATCTCCTTACTACGCTTCGCTTCCAGCGCCTCCGGCTTGTTTCGCTCCCGAAGCTCCGGCAGCCTCAGGTCGTTGCGGGAAAACCGCATGATCTGGAAATCCAGGGATTTCCGCCCGCCTTCCGTGATCTGACCGTTTTCCAGTGTCAGGAAGCGGGCGCCCGTTTCACGGTCGAGCCAGTAATAACCCTTTTCAGCGGCCCAGACCTGTTCACGTTGCCGGTTTCTCTGCTGGATAAAGACGTGATCCAGGGTCTTGCCGTCCTTTTCCACGGTTTCCACGTAAAGCACCATGTCACCACCGCGCAGCACGTGAAAGGTGCCCGGCTGCAGACCCCATTCGGCGGCGTTGCGGAAGGCTTCCTCGAGTTTCTTTTGCGTCGTCGAGGCGGCGAGCGGCGACAGGAACAGGCTCACGCCCAGCAGCAACAGGAACACCGGCAACAGCAGGCGGAACAGCGGGCGCAGCAACATTCGCCAGTGAAACCCGCTGGCCCGCATCACGGCCATTTCCTGGTCGCGGTAGAGCCGGCCCAGCCCCCATATCACCGCGATGAAAATGGCGAACGGCAGGATGGTTCCGATCACTTCCGGAAGTTTGAGGACGATAAGCGTCCACAGCAGTCCGGCGGGAATCTGCCCCCCGGCGATATCGTTCAGCAGTTCGCTGAGCGCCAGCACGATCATCACGATCAGCAGGACGACCGTCGCGGCCAGAAAGGTCCAGAGCCATTCCCGGAAAATGTATTTTTGCAGAATATTCAGAGCGGCTTCACCTGGCGGACGATAGGATCCGAGGCCCCAGTTTATCAGCGTTTTGCACAAGCCATCCCGAAAACACCCGTGCTCCGCCGGGCGCTCGGGGATCATGCCTCGTATATCCACCCAGCCCCGGGTCGACAACCGGACCACGGGCCCGGCAGAGCCTGCTACCGCAGTGGAACAGCCCCACCGCGGTCGAAAAAAATGGGCCGATAACGGGACATACGGGTATTTTTCGGACGGCTTCAAGTAAAATGTCGGGCTTGTTCACGTATTCCGGGGGCCCGCGGCCCCAAACAGAAAAACGATCCAGGGAAACAACACATGAAAATCAATCTTGAAGACAGCGCGGCTGTAGAAGCCGTCACCGGCTGTCTCGTGATCGGGGCGACCGAGGGCGGCGACCTGAGCAGCTCGGCCGCCGCGGCCGACGCAGCCAGCGACGGCGCCATCAGCCGACTGATCGAGGCGGGCGACATTGCCACGGGCATCGGCAAAACCACGCTCCTCCACGGCTTGAACGGCGTCGCCGCATCCCGCGTGCTCGTGGTCGGCTTCGACAAGCCGGACAAGCTCGACCTCCCCCGTTTCGACCGCGCCTGCCTGGCCGCCGGGAAAGTGCTGCGCGACCATCCCCTGCAGGACTGCCGCGTGTGCCTGCACGAACTCGAGGTGGCGGGCGCGGACGCCGGGCGCCGCCTGCGGCAGGCGGCATTGGCGATCCATCGCGCCAACTATCTCTACACGGCGACCAAGCCTGTCAAGGAAGATTCGCCGGCGCCGCTCAAGTCGGCAACGTTCCAGGGCGACGATAGCCTGGGTGACGCCATTGCCCAGGCCAGGGCGTTCGCGGCGGGCTTCGAGCAGGCCAAGAAGCTGGGCGACCTGCCGCCGAACATCTGCACACCGGCATACATGGCCCAGGAAGCGGCGTCGATCGCCACGCGCTTCGACAAGGTGGAACTGAACGTCGTCGAGGAAACCGAAATGGCGGAACTCGGCATGGACGCGCTGCTCGGCGTCTCCCGCGGAAGCACCAACGACGCCAGGCTCATCGTGCTGCAGTACACCGGCGGGAAAAGCGGAGACCGGCCGGTGGTAATGGTCGGCAAAGGCATCACCTTCGATTCGGGCGGACTGTCGCTGAAATCCGGCGAAAACATGATGCAGATGAAGTACGACATGTGCGGCGCCGCCAGCGTCATGGGTGCTTTCGTCGCGTGCGCTACCCTTGAGCTTCCGATCAACGTCGTCTGCGTCGTCGCCGCCGCTGAAAACATGCCCGACGGCAACGCCTGTCGCCCCGGCGACGTGATCACGAGCATGTCGGGCAAGACCATCGAGGTACTGAACACCGACGCCGAGGGCCGGCTGGTCCTGTGCGACGCGCTGACCTATTGTGAAAAGTTCGAGCCGGCCGCCATCATCGACGTGGCAACGCTCACGGGCGCCTGCGTGGTCGCGCTGGGCCATCACGCCTCCGGCCTGATGAGCAACGACGACGCGCTGGCCGGTGAACTGGTCGCCGCTGGAGACGCGGTGGTCGACCGGGCGTGGCGCATGCCCATCTGGGAGGAATACCAGACACAGCTGGATTCACCTTATGCGGACATGAAGAACATCGGTGGAATGCCGGCCGGATCCATCACCGCGGCATGCTTCCTGTCGCGGTTTGCCGAAGAACAGAGCTGGGCGCATCTCGACATCGCGGGCTCCGCCTGGAAGTGGGGAAGCGACGACGGCGCCACCGGCCGGCCGGTGGGCCTGCTGACGCAATTCCTGCTGGACCGTGCGGTCTGAAGCATGGGCGGGGCCTGCCAGGTCGATTTCTACATCCTGACCAGCGCGGACCGGTCGGCGGAGCAACTCGCCTGCCACCTCGCGCTCATGGCCTGGGAACAGGGCCACCGCATTTCGGTGCTGACAGACAGCGCCAACGAGGCCGAGCGCCTGGACAGCTTCATGTGGCAATTTCCGCCGGAGCGGTTCCTGCCGCACGGCACCGGCCCCGAGAGCCGCGAAGCGCCGGTCCGTATCCAGCCACGATCAACCGGAGTCGCGGACGATACGGATGTGATTATCAACCTGTCCACGTCGCCGGTTGACGAGCCCCAGCGCTTTTCGCGCCTGCTCGAGATCGTGCCGGCCGAAGCCGGCCAGCGGGCACGATCGCGCGACAAATTCCGGCGCTACCGCGAACTGGGGCTGTCCCTGCAAACACACGAAATCGGAACACCGTGAACACAATGGATAAAAGCTACGATCCGGGCGCCATCGAAAAGCGCTGGTACCGGTTCTGGGAAGAACGTTCGTATTTTGCCCCACAGGGTGAAGGCAGCCCTTTTTGCATCATGCTGCCGCCGCCCAACGTTACCGGCCGCCTGCACATGGGCCACGCCTTCCAGGACACGATCATGGATGCGCTGTCCCGATGGCAGCGCATGAAGGGGGCCGACACGCTCTGGCAGCCGGGCACCGACCATGCCGGCATCGCCACCCAGATGGTGGTCGAGCGCCAACTGCTGGCCGAAGGGAAATCGCGACACGACCTCGGACGCGAGGGCTTCGTCGAAGCAGTCTGGGACTGGAAAGAACATTCCGGCGACACAATCAGCGGCCAGATGCGCCGGCTGGGCACCTCGGTCGACTGGTCCAGGCACTGTTTCACGATGGACGAGCGGCTGTCCGAAGCCGTGCAGAAGGTGTTCATCGAGCTCTACGAGGAAGGCCTGATCTATCGCGGCAAACGGCTGGTGAACTGGGACCCGGTGCTGCATACCGCCCTCTCCGACCTAGAGGTGATCTCCTCCGAGGAGAACGGCAAGATGTGGCACATCCGGTATCCGCGCGCCGACGGCAAAGGCCATTTGGTGGTGGCGACCACGCGACCGGAAACCCTGCTGGGCGACTCGGCGGTGGCCGTGCATCCCGAGGACGACCGCTACCAGGACCTGGTCGGCCTCGAACTGATACTGCCGCTGACGGGGCGCCGGATCCCGGTCATCGCCGACGAATACGTGGACCGGGAATTCGGCTCGGGCTGTGTGAAAATCACGCCGGCGCATGACTTCAACGACTACGAGATCGGCAAGCGGCACGACCTGCAGGTCATCAACGTACTCGACGACAGCGCCCATTTGAATGAAAACGCGCCCGAGGCCTATCGGGGCATGGATCGGTTCGACGCCCGGACCGCCGTCGTCGACGACCTGCGCGAACAGGGCTTCCTCGAGAAGATCGAGGATCATCGGCTGATGATCCCACGCGGTGATCGCTCCCACGCGGTGGTCGAACCCTACCTGACGGACCAGTGGTACGTGAAGATCGCCCCTTTGGCGAAGCCCGCCATCGAAGCGGTCGAGGACGGCCGGATCAAATTCGTCCCGTCGAACTGGAACAAGACCTATTTCGACTGGATGCACCGCATCGAGGACTGGTGCATCAGCCGGCAACTCTGGTGGGGCCATCGCATCCCGGCCTGGTACGACGGCGAAGGCAACATCCATGTCGGCGCCAGTGAGGCGGATGCCCGCGCACGCAGCGGGCTGGCGAATGACGTGCCACTACGGCAGGACGAGGACGTGCTGGATACCTGGTTCTCCTCGGCGCTCTGGCCGTTCAGCACCCTCGGCTGGCCCGAGCGCACCGACGAGTTGGAACGCTTCTATCCGACCAGCGTACTGGTGACCGGCTTCGACATCATTTTCTTCTGGGTGGCGCGGATGATCATGATGGGCCTCAAGTTCATGGGCGACGTGCCGTTTCGAACGGTATACATCCATGGGCTGATCCGCGACGCGCACGGCCAGAAGATGTCCAAGTCGAAGGGCAATGTGCTCGATCCCCTGGACCTGATCGACGGTATCGATCTCGAGCCCCTGGTCGCCAAGCGCACCACGGGCCTGATGCAGCCGCAGATGGCGCCCGCCATCGAGAAGGCCACGCGCAAGGAGTATCCGGAGGGCATTCCCGCCTTCGGCACCGATGCGCTGCGCTTCACGTTCGCCACCCTGGCCACCACCGGCCGCGACATTCGCTTCGAACTGGGGCGCATCGAGGGCAACCGCAACTTCTGCAACAAGCTGTGGAACGCGGCCCGCTTCGTCCTGATGCAGACCGGCGAAGAGATCGTGGAAGCACCCACGGAACGAGGCCTCGTCGACCGCTGGATCGTCTCCCGCCTGAACCGCACCGTCAGCCAGGTGGAGGAACACTTCCGCGCCTACCGCCTCGATCTGGCCGCCCAGGCCCTGTACGAATTCATCTGGAATGAATACTGCGACTGGTACCTTGAGCTCTCCAAGGCGGCCCTGCAGTCGGCGGACGAGGCTGCCTCGGCCGCGACGCGGCACACACTGCTGTACGTGCTGGAAACCAGCCTGCGCGCGCTGCACCCGATCATGCCGTTCATTACCGAGGAAATCTGGCAACGGCTCAGGCCGCTGCTGGCCCTGGACGGCGACAGCATCATGCTGCAGTCTTTTCCCGAGGCCGGTCCGACCGATGCGACGGCCGAGGCGGACATCGAGTGGCTGAAGGGCGTCGTGCAGGGCGTGCGTCGTATCCGCTCGGAGCTGAACGTGCCGCCGGCGAAGACGCTTGACCTGCTTTTTCAGGACGGCGGCGCCGCGGATCGCAGCCGGCAGGAGCGTTTCAGGGACGAGATCTCCCAACTTGCCCGCGCCGCAAGCTTTAATTGGGTCGGCCCGGAGACGGATACCGCGCAGTGCGCCGTGGCCCTGGTCGGTGAACTCAAGGTACTGATTCCCCTGAAGGGACTGGTCAATGTCGAGGAAGAACTGTCCCGGCTGCATCGGCAGCTGGAACGGGAGACCGCGGAGCTCGAGAAGTCCGAAGGCAAGCTGGGCAACAGCCGCTTCGTGGACAACGCGCCCGAAGCGGTGGTGGAACAGGAACGGCAGCGGCTGACCAAGCATCGCGGCAACGTGGAAAACCTCAACGCGCAAATCCGCCAGATGGAAGCCTTGAGGGACTGATATCGAATGCCGCGGAGGGCGTTTGGTCGGGCTGGTGCCGTGGTTTCCGGAGGGAGGCGGTTACCCCCTTTTGGGACACGCTCGAGACATCCTGTGCGCTATTAACCTGTTCCCGACAGGTTAAT